>JBFIYM010000006.1:0-51164 GCA_041605395.1 Myxococcota bacterium
GCCGCGCCGAGCCTCTTCGGCCCCGAGCACGCCACGCTCTGCCGCCGTGCCCTGGAGCGCTGGGACGCGCTCCTCGCGTACTGGTACCGGGAGCCCCTCACCCTGGTGCACGGCGACAGTCACCTCGCGAACACCTTCGAGTACGAGGCGCCCGACGGCCCCCGGATCGGCATGCTCGACTTCCAGGCCGTGCACTGGTCGAAGGGCATCCGCGACGTCCAGTACTTCCTGATCCACTCCCTCGAGCCGGACCTCCTGGCCGCCCACGAGGACGCCCTCATCGACCACTACCTCGCCGAGCTCGCCCGCCACGGCGTCACCCCCGACCCCGACGAGACCCGCCTCCAGTACCGCGCCTTCTGCTTCCAGACCCTGATGGTCGGCGTCGTCTCCCTGGGGCTCGGCGGCCTCAGTGAACGCGAATCCACCGTCCGCACCGTCCTCCGTCGAGAGGTCGCCGCCATCGAGCGCCTACGCTTCGCGGAGTGGCTGGAATCGCTCGGCTAGGGGCGGGGCGAACGCGGCAGATGCCGGCCATGGACGAGGGCGAAGAGGATCGGGAGTACCACGAGCGTCACGAGCGTCGCCGTGACGACGCCCCCGACCATCGGGGCGGCGATGCGCCGCATGGTCTCGGAGCCCGTCCCCGCGCCCCACATGATCGGGAGCAAGCCGATCACGTCCGAGGCGACGGTCATGAGGAGTGGCCGGGCGCGGGTGGTTGCGCCCTCGACGATCGCCTCGAAGAGCTCACCACGTGAGGTGAGCCGCCCCTCGGCCTGGAAGCGGTCTCGCGCCTGATTCAGGAAGAGGAGCATGATCACGCCGGTCTCGGCCGTGAGCCCCGCGAGGGCCAGGAAGCCCGCACCGACCGCAACGCTCAGGTCGTAGTCGAGCCACCAGAGGAGGACGACGCCGCCCACCAGAGCGAACGGGATGCACGCCATGACGATCAGCGTGTCGGAGACGCGCCGGAAGTTCAGATAGAGGAGGAAGAAGATGATCCCGAGCGTGATCGGAACGATCAGCGTGAGGCGCGCCGCGGCACGCTCGAGGTACTCGTACTGCCCGCTCCACGCAAGCGTGTAGCCGGCCGGCAGGTCGACGCCGTTCGCGATCGCCCGGCGCGCCTCCCCCACGTACGTCCCGACGTCGATCCCCTCGAGGTCGACGTAGACCCAGGCGTTCGGGCGCGCATTCTCGGTCTTGATCGAGGGCGGCCCTTTGCGGATCTCGAAGTCGGCGAGCTGGCCGAGCGGCACCTGAGCACCGCCGGGCGTCGGAACCAGCACGCGCTCCAGCGAGGTGAGATCGTGCCGGAGTTCGCGGCTGTAGCGGAGGTTGACGGGGTAACGCTCGAGCCCCTCGATCGTCTGGGTGATGTTCACGCCTCCGATCGCCGTCTGGATGACGTCCTGGACGTCTCCCACCGTGAGCCCATAGCGAGCGATGCGGCGCCGATCGATCTGGAAGTCGAGGTAGTTGCCGCCCACGGCGCGCTCGGCGTAGACACTGAGCGTCCCCGGTACGCCCCGGAGCGCGGCCTCCACGTCCTGGCCGATCCGCTGGAGCTCGCCGAGATCAGGCCCGCTGATCTTGATGCCGACCGGTGTCTTGATCCCAGTCGAGAGCATGTCGATCCGCGTCTTGATTGGCATGGTCCAGGCGTTCGTCAGCCCGGGGAACGGGATGGCGCGGTCGAGCTCGGCGATCAGTCTTTCCGTCGTCATCCCGGGCCTCCACGCCGAGCGGGGCTTCAGGGTGATCGTGGTCTCGATCATCGAAAGCGGAGCGGGGTCGGTCGCAGTCTCGGCGCGCCCCACCTTCCCGAACACGCGGTCGACCTCGGGGAAGCTCGCGATGATGCGGTCGGTCTGCTGGAGCAGCTCCTTGGCCTTCGTGATGGAGATGCCGGGCAAGGTCGTCGGCATGTAGAGCAGGTCGCCCTCGTCGAGCGGGGGCATGAACTCGCTGCCGAGCTGCCGCCACGGGAGGACGCTCGCGAGGAGCGCGACGAGCGCGCCGGCGAGGATCGGCCACCGGAAGCGCAGCGCAAGGCGGATTACGGGGCGGTAGCAGAACAGGATCGCGCGGCTGAGCGGATTCCGTTCTTCGCTCCGAATGCGGCCGCGCACGAGCCAGACCATCAGGGCCGGCACCACGGTGACGGAGAGCAGTGCGGCTCCGGCCATCGCGTAGGTCTTCGTGAACGCGAGCGGCTTGAAGAGTCGCCCTTCCTGTGCCTCGAGCGCGAAGATCGGCAGGAACGAGACGGTGACGATGAGGAGCGAGAAGAACAGGGACGGCCCGACCTCCGTGGCTGCGTCCACCAGGATCTCGAGCCGGGGCCGTCGGCCGCCATCGCGCTGCAGGTGCTTGTGCCCGTTCTCGACCATCACGATGCCGGCGTCGATCATCGTTCCGATCGCGATCGCGATGCCGCCAAGCGACATGATGTTCGCGTTGATGCCCTGGTGGTACATGATGATGAACGAGAACAGGATCCCGAGCGGTAGCAGCAGGATCGCGACGAGGGCGCTCCGCAGATGGGCGAGGAAGACGAAGCAGATGAAGGCGACGATGAGACCCTGCTGGAAGAGCTTCGACTGGAGGTTCTCCACCGCGCGCTCGATCAGGGGCGCGCGGTCGTAGACGGGGACGATCTCGACCCCCGGAGGCAGCGTCTCGGCGAGCTCCTCGAGCCGTGCTCGCACGCGATGGATCGTGTCCAGGGCGTTCTCGCCGAAGCGCATCACGACCACGCCCGCCGCGACCTCGCCTTCGCCGCCGAGGTCGGTGACGCCGCGGCGGAGCTCCGGGCCGAGGGTCACGCTTCCGACGTTGCGCAGCAGGATCGGCGTCCCGTGATCGTCGGCGCCGACCGCGACCTCCTCGAGGTCCTGCACGCTCTTCACGTACCCGCGGCCACTGACCATGAACTCGGACTCCGCCATCTCGACCAGTCGACCGCCGACGTCGCTGTTGCTGCGTTGGATCGCGTGCCGCACCTGACCCAGCGGTAGGCCGTAGGCCGCGAGCTTGTTCGGGTCGAGCTCCACCTGGTACTGGCGCACGTAGCCGCCGACGCTCGCGACCTCGGCCACGCCCGGGACCGTCTGGAGCTCGTACCGCAGGTGCCAGTCCTGGAGCGAGCGCAGCTCCGAGAGGTCGAGGCGGCCGGTGCGGTCGACCAGGGCGTACTCGTAGACCCAGCCCACGCCGGTCGCGTCCGGTCCGAGTGTCGGGACGATGCCCCGGGGCAGGCGGCCGGACACGAAGTTGAGCGCCTCGAGGACCCGGCTGCGGGCCCAGTAGAGGTCGGTGCCGTCCTCGAAGATCACGTAGACGAACGAGAGCCCGAAGAAGGAGTAACCGCGCACCACCTCGGCGTACGGGACGCCGAGCATCGCCGTCGAGAGCGGGTAGGTGACCTGGTCCTCGACCACCTGCGGCGCCTGGCCCGGGTACTCCGCGAATACGATCACCTGGACGTCCGAGAGATCCGGGATCGCGTCGAGGGGTGTGTTCCAGACGGCGTACGCGCCCCAGGCGACCAGCGCCGCGACGCCGATCGCGACGAAGAACGGGTTTCGGGCGGATGCCTCGACGATTCGCTTCAGCATCGGCTCAGCGCTCCCCGTGGACGTGCGTCTCGGTCGCCGGTTCGGTGGCGAGCAGCTTGCGGACGGCCTCCTGGAGGTTGCTCTCGCTGTCGATCAGGAACTGGCTCGAGACCACGATCTCGTCGCCGGGAGCGAGCCCTTCCGTGATCTCGAGCCAGCCCTCGCCCGAGTCGAGACCGATTGCGACGGGCCGGGAGGCAAAGCGGCCCTCGCCGAGCGCCACCACGACGAGGCTTCGCCGCCCCGAGCGGATCACGGCCTCAGACGGCACCGCGACCACGGACTCGCGGGGCTCGCCCCGAAGCATGACGTTCCCGAACATCTCGGGGCGTAGTGCGCCATCGGCGTTGGGCAGCTCGAGCCGGACCTCCGCCGTGCGCGTCTTCGGATCCAGGAACGGCGAGATGTAGGTGAGGGGGCCTGACAAGTCCCTCCGCGGGAGATACTCGAACTCGACGCTCCCCAGCAGGCCGATCCGCAGCCACGGGAGCTCGTACTCGTACACGTCCGCCGTGACCCACACCTGGGAGAGGTCCGCGATCGTGTAGAGGTTCTGGTTCGGCTCGACCTCCATCCCGGCGCGCACCCCCAGCTCCGTCACGACGCCACGGGTCGGCGCGTACAGGGTGAGTGTCTTCCGGATCTCGCCGCTCTGGAGCAGACGCTCGATGTCCCGTTCCGAGACGTCCCAGAGCTCGAGTCGGCGCCGGGTCGCTTCGAACAGCGAAGCACCCCCGCCGCGCACGTCCTCGAACGGGCTTGCGCCGGTCGCGTCCCGATAGCGGGCGGCGACGAGGAGTTCCTCCTGCGTCGCCACCAGCTCGGGCGAATAGATTTCGAGGAGCGGCTGCCCGCGCTGAACCGCCTGACCGACGAAGGCGACGTTCAGCTTCTCGACCCAGCCCTGCACCTTGGTGTGGACGTGCTCGACCCGACGCTCGTCGTACGCGACCCGGCCCACGGCCCGGATCGAACGGGCGATATCGCGGCGCGCGACCGTCTCCGTTCGCACGCCGATGTTCTGCATGGTCTGCGGGTCGATTGCGACCGTCCCCTCGAGAGGCGCGCCGACCGAGCCGGGACAGACCGGGACCAGGTCCATCCCCATCGGCGACTTCCCCGGCTCGTCCCGGATGAAGGTCGGGTCCATGGGCGCCTTCCAGTAGAGGGGCTTGGCACCGCCAGCGCAGGGCGAGTCGAACGGCGGGGCGTCGGTGGGAGCGGCATGATCCGCGTCCAGCAGACCCCGGCTCCACCAGCCGGCTCCGCCGGCCAGCACGACTGCGACGATCGAGACGAGTGCCCGTCGGTTCATCGGAGCGTCTCCCCGGCAGCCGCTTCGAGCACGGCGTAGGCCTTTCTGCGATCGGCCTCGGCGCGGACGAGACGCAGCTCGGCGTTCTGTAGTCGCACCTGGCTGTCCAGCAGGCTCAGGAAGTCGATGCGACCGACCTCGTAGCCCGAGCGGCTCGACTCGAACGACTGGAGCGCCTGGGGCACGAGCCCGGTGCGAAGTAGCGACGTCTCCGCGTCGGCCCGGCTCAGCTCGGCGTGGGCGCTCCGCAAGGCGCTGAGCAGGGACGCCCGAGCGCTTCGGTAGGTGGCTTCGGCGCGCCGGTGCAGCGCGCGCCGCTCCGCGACGTGTGCGTTCCACTTCCCGCGGTCGACGGGAAGCCGGATGCTGACCGAGGCTCCCAGGAAGTCGTCGCCCCCGACGGGGTCGCCGGCCACTCGCTGCCGGAGCCGGTAGCCAACACCGATGTCGAAGTCGGGGTAGCCCTCGAGCTCGGCAACGCGAACGAGACGGTCGGCCTCCCGCGTGGCGGCCGCAAGCGAGAGGAGCCGCGCGTTCTTCGCCTCGACGTTCACCGCGAGCGCCTCCAGATCCGGCACGGCGGCATCGTCTGCGAGCGGGTTCGTCTTGGGGAAGCGCGTGTCGGCGGCGAGATCGAGCAACGCGGCGAGCCGAGCCGAGGTCCGCTCGATCGCCGCCTCGCGGGAGAGCTCTTCGTCGAGGAGTGCGGTGAGCTCCACCTGGGCGCGGAGCACGTCCTGTTGGAATCCGCTGCCCACGCGGTACTTGGCCTCGGCTGTGCGGACGAGCTGGCGGAGCAGTCGGACGTTCCGCTGAGTGATGCCGAGCGCGCGCTGGGCGAAGCCCAGGTCGGCCCACGTCGACTCGATCGCCGCGGCCACGAGGAGTCGGCGGTCCTCGAGGGTGAAGCTCGCCGACTCAGCGCCCGCCTCGGCTGCGGCTTCGCGATTCGACAGCAGGCCTGGGAACGGGAAGCGCTGCTGGAGCCCGAGCTGATGCCCGGAGAGCGGAGTCGAATCGAAGTCGAGGTCGCCGGTTGGGACGTTGCTCGCCTCGTAGCGGAAGCGCGGGTCGTCGAGCGAGCCAGCCGGCTCGACCCGCTCGCGCGCGGCATCGCGAAGCGCCTCGTCTGCGGCGATCTCGGGGTTGGCGGCGGCGCCGCGCTCGAGGCACCACGCGAGCGACAGCGGGGCAGGCGGCTCCTCCGCGCCGCTCGGGGCGCCGAGGAGGACGATGGATACGACGAGAAAGAGGTCACGCATCGAGCTCACCAGGCGTAGTGGTCGAGGCCGTAGATGAGAGAGCCCCCGAGAAATCCGGTCGCCCCGACCAGCGAGGCGCCCCGTCACCCAGGGCGGGTCCGGTGGTCGCTCAGAGCAGAAGCGCGGAGTTCAGCAGCGGGAGATCGGACGGTGGAGCGCGGAGCACGGGTCCGGGGAGGTCCGGGGCCGCTCGTGCGACGTCCGAAGTCGCGAAGAAGGCCGAACGAGCCGGCGGATCGATGGCGGCGTGCGAGAACTTGCCCTCGGCCGCGGCGACCATTTCGGAGCAGCAGCAGTCGCACGCCGGGCTCGACGGGATTGCCGGCTCCCCGGCCTCGCCGTGGCACGCCATCGCCGCCGACGGGGCGGGCCCCGCCGCCGCCGATTCGAGGCAAGCGTACGTGCAAAAGGGGCCCCGAAGCCCGAACAGGGCCGCGAGAGCGATCGGGAGCCAGGCATGACGCATCACGGGTCCTTCAGGCCGCCTGGGGCCGGTGACCGCGGGTTGATACCCATTGGGGGTATGGGTAGCATACCCGCCGTGAAAGACTAGTGCTGCAGCCCCGCCAGGAGGTCACCGGGTGAAGGAAGAGGTGCGAAACGACGTCCTGAACCGCCTGAAGCGCATCGTGGGACAGGTGGCGGGTGTACGGCGGATGGTCGAGGAGGACCGCTATTGCGTGGACGTCCTCCTCCAAGTGGCCGCGGCCGAAGCTGCTCTCGACCGCGTCGGCCATCTCGTGCTCCGCTCCCACATCGAGACTTGTGTCTCGAGTGCGTTCGAGACGGGCAACCGGAGGGAACGCGATCGGAAGCTGGAAGAACTCCTCGAGGTGTTCTCCAAGTTCGGCCGCATGCGGCCCTAGCGCCGATGAGTTGGCACCGGACCCTGCTTCGCTACGGCTACCTGCCGCTCATGGCCGTGGGTCTGAACGCGGGGGCGATCGCGCTGGTGGCGGCCGGTAGCGCGAAGATCTGGCTCGGCGTCCTGCTGCTGTCGGCCATCGGGCTCTCGTTCGCCGCCGAGCGGGTGATCCCCTACGGCCGCGAGTGGAACCGCTCGCACGGCGACTCGCTCCGCGACGCGATCCACGCGACCGTGAACGAAGCGGCGAACTTCTCCACGCTCCTGCTGCTTCCCGTCTTCACCTCGCTCCTCGCCTTCGACGGCGCCTGGCCGTCGCATTGGCCCTTCGCCGTCCAGGTCGTCTTCTCGATTCTCGTCCTCGATCTAGGCATCACGCTCGCGCACTACGCAAGCCATCGGATCGATCTGTTCTGGCGCTTCCACGCCGTCCACCACAGCGTAAAGCGGATGTACGGCTTCAACGGACTGATGAAGCACCCGCTCCATCAGGCGATCGAGACCGTCTCGGGGACCGCGCCGCTCATCCTCCTCGGGCTGCCGACCGACGTCGCGACGGTGCTGGTCTTCGCCGTCGCCATCCAGCTCCTGCTGCAGCACTCGAACGCCGACTACTGGGTGGGGCCGCTGCGCCACGTGCTGGCCGTGAACGAGGTGCACCGATTCCATCATCAAAAGGAGGCCGAGCTCGGGGACGTGAACTTCGGGCTGTTCACGACGCTCTGGGACCACTGCCTCGGCACCTTCCACCACGACGTGCGGGAGCGGTTCCGGTCGGACGAGCTCGGAATCGGCGCGGAGCCCGGCTACCCGGTTGCGTACCTCCCTCAGCTCATCGAGCCCTTCCGTTCGAGGGCAACGGCGGCCTCGGTCTCCCCACGCTGACGCCAAACCCAGGAGGGTTGCCCCGACGAAGGAGGAGCCCCGTGGAGCCCGACGTCCGCCCCTGGGCCTCGAGCAGACGAACGACTTCATCTGGGTATCGCTCGTCAAGACGCTGCTCCTGTCGATCGGCGCCCGCTTCGTGGAGAAGCGGCCCGCGAAAGAGCCGTCCCGGCCGGCCGGGGGGGGCAGGGCGGTGAGCAAGCGAGGCGGGAGCGCCGGACGCGGGGCCCTCGGAACCGGGGAGGGGTCTCGCATTCCCGCAGTTTTCGTGGACAATCCCGCGCCATGGCCAAGCAAGACGCTGCACCCAAGAACGACGCCTTCTTCCAGTTCTCCGGCACCGAGGGCTACATCGCCTCGTCCGCGCTCGTGGACGCCGTCAACTGCGCCATCGCGCTGGAACGGCCGCTCCTCATCAAGGGCGAGCCCGGCACCGGCAAGACCCTGCTCGCCCAGCACGTGGCCGACGGCCTCGGCATGCCGATCGAGAAGTGGCACATCAAGTCGACCACCAAGGCCCAGGAGGGCCTCTACGTCTACGACACCGTGCAGCGGCTCAACGACGCGCGCTTCGGGGACGGTGACGTCTCCGACATCCGCCACTACATCCGCATGGGGCCCGTGGGCCGCGCCTTCCAGAGCACGCAGCGCTGCGTGGTCCTGATCGACGAGGTGGACAAGGCCGACCTCGAGTTCCCGAACGACCTGCTGCGCGAGCTCGACGAGATGCGCTTCACGGTCGCCGAGACCAGCGACGAGATCGTGGCCAAGCATCGCCCGGTCGTGATCATCACCTCGAACAACGAGAAGGAGCTGCCCGACGCCTTCCTGCGCCGCTGCGTGTTCCACTTCATCGAGTTCCCCGACCGGGAGCTCATGAAGCGCATCGTGGCCGTCCACCACCCGCACCTGAAGGAGCAGCTGCTCGACCAGGTGCTCGTGAAGTTCTACTGGCTGCGCGAGCAGAGCGAGCTGCGCAAGAAGCCTTCGACCAGCGAGCTGATCGACTGGATCGCGGTGCTCCAGCGCTCGGGCATGACGACCGACGACATCGAGCTGCACATCCCCTTCCTGGGGGCGCTGCTCAAGAACGAGAAGGACACCGAGGCGCTCGAGAAGTACAGCGCGCGCGGCGGCCGCTACCCGACCGAGTGGAAGGAGCTCGGTCCGCGTTACAACAACTAGGCGAGGCGTCCTGGCACCGGATGTTCATCGACTTCTTCTACGAGCTTCGCGACGAGGGCGTGCCCGTCGGCACGCAGGAGTGGCTGCGCTTCCACGAGGCGCTCCAGAAGGGCCTCCACGGCTCGAGCCTCGAGCGCTTCTACCACCTCGCGCGCTGCGTGCTGGTCAAGAGCGAGACCTACTTCGACGCCTTCGACCGCGCCTTCCTCAAGGTCTTCGAGGGCATCGAGGGCTCGCTCGACATCGAGGAGGAGCTCCTCGAGTGGCTCCGGGACCCGAAGAACTTCCGCGAGCTGACCGAGGAGGAGCGCGCCATGCTCGAGCGCCTCTCGGGCGACGAGCTGATGCGGAAGTTCCTGGAGACACTCGCCGAGCAGACCGAGCGGCACGACGGCGGCGGGCGCTGGGTCGGGACCGGGGGCCGGTCGCCCTACGGCCACGGCGGCGAGCACCCGACCGGCATCCGGGTCGGCGGCCCGGGCCGCAACCGCTCGGCCATGAAGGTGGCCGAGGAGCGCCGCTTCGAGGACTACCGCACCGACGGCACGCTCGACATCCGCCAGACGCGCACGGCGCTCCGCCGCCTGCGCCAGCTCACGCGCACCGGCCCCGCCAACGAGCTCGACCTCGACGAGACCATCGACGAGACCTGCAAGAACGCCGGTGAGATCGAGCTGGTGTTCCGCCCGGAGAAGCGAAACGACCTGCGCCTGCTGCTGCTGATGGACGTGGGCGGCACCATGGATCCGTTCTACGAGCCGGTCAGCCGGCTCCTCACGGCGCTCCACCAGGAGCGCGGGCTGCGCGCCTTCGAGGCCTACTACTTCCACAACTGCATCTACGACGAGCTCGGCCGGAACGCGCGCCTGCTGCGCCGCGAGGCCATCCCGACCGCCGACCTGCTGCGCCGCCTCGATCCGCGCTGGAAGGTGATGATCGTGGGCGACGCCGCGATGCATCCCGCCGAGCTGCTCGAGGCGAACGGCAACATCGACCCGCGACGCGGCACGCCCACGCGAGGCATCGACTGGCTGAAGCGGATCCGCGAGCACTTCGACCGCGCGGTGTGGCTGAACCCCGAGCCCGAGAGCGACTGGCCGCGCTACCAGACCATCGAGCTGATCGAGCGGCTGTTCCCGATGTACCACCTGAGCGTGGACGGCATCAGCGACGCCGTCTCGACGCTGGTCGGAGCCAAGGTCACGCACTGACCCGCGTGGCCCGCCCGCGGCTACACTCCCCCGCATGGACGGAGCGCTCGCGGCGCCGGGGAGCTACGAGGCGGAGCTCGCCTATACGCGGGCGGACAACGTCGCCCCGGACGATGCCCGCCCCGGCCTGCTGCGCGCCCGCACCCTCGCGCCCCCGGAGCAGGGGCGGAAGGAATCCTTCGACCTGCGCCGGTGCCGCATCGGCGACCTCGCTGCGGAGGGGGCGCCCACGCCGGATCTGGTCCGGCTCGGCTTCGACTGGGTGGACCTGTCGTCGTTGGCCGACGTCCAGCGAACCCTCGAGCACGTGCGGACGGCGGGCCGCGTCGCGGAGGAGGACGCCCGGGCGATCCGCCGCGGCCTCGCCGGCGCTTCACTCGCGCTCTCGGACGGAGCCACCCTTCGCCTTCTCGTGATCGCGCCCGAGGGCTTCATCATGCGCAAGGGCGGGCCCAACGGGATGTCGGTCGTGAGCGGTCCGCGCAGCGGGATGAACGACCACGAGGCCGCGACCGCCGTTCACGCCGACCAGGACGTCAAGGGCACGCCGCTCCGGCAGATGATGCGCGGGGCCGCCCCCTGGCTGTTCCGGCACGACACCCCCGACGCGCGCAACCGCTGGTCTCCCCTGATGCTGCTCAACCTCTGGATCCCGCTCGAGCAGATCACCCGGCCGCTGGTGCTGATGGACAAGCGCACGCTCGATCGCCGCGCGCATCAGCTGCGCTACGGCCTGCCGACCGACTCGTTCCTCGACCGCGACGAGGACCGGCGCGTCAACGACATCTGGACGTTCCTGCCCGACCCAGGGCAGCGCTGGTACTTCACGTCGGAGATGGATTCGCGGCGCGCCTACGTCTTCGAGACGCTCGGGACGCCGCACGGCTCGTTCGTCGTTCCCGGCGAGGACGTCGCGGAGAGCCGCTACCGCGCGCTCGAGCGCGCGTCGGAGGCCGTGCGACAAGGGGACGAAGCGGCGCTGCGCGACGTTGTCGCTGACGGCGCCGTGCCTGCCCACACCACCCCCGCGCTCCGGCGCGCCATCGACGCGATGGGACGCCTGCTCGAGGAGGCGCGCGAGTGCGCCCCGGCCCTGTGCCGCGGCGAAGGCCGTGACGACTGGCTCGCGCGCGCGAAGGCGGCGATGGACCGCGTCGTGCGCAAGTCGCTCGAGATGCGCGTCGTCGCGCTGCGGCTGCCGAAGGCGTGGCCGCTCGCCCGCGTGAGCTGACCGGGTCGGGCCGTCTCAGCCTCGCTGGAGGCGCCGCGGAGCCATCTCGAGCTGCATCGGCGTGGTGCTGCGCTCGCGCTCGACGTCGCCGGCGGTCTCGGGGAGCAGCCGGTCGCGCGTCACGCTGTTTCGCGCTGTCTCCGCCTCCTCGACCCCGAGGGCCGTGATCGCGAAGCCGCGGTCGGTGCGCTCCACGAGCTTCTTCTCCTTGAGATACCAGATGTGGAACTCGAGGTGCTCCTGCGGGCAGCTCAGGAGCCGCTCCAGCTCGATGTTCCCGATGCCCGGGTTCGCGACGTCGCGGCGGCGCTGCACGTAGAGCAGCGAGAGCAGGCGCTCGCGTAGGACGCGGTCGTCCTGGAAGACCTCGCCCTTGGATGCCTCGCGGGCGAGGTCCCACTGGAGCGCCCGACCCTCCTCGTAGTGGAGGTCGTAGCGGGTGCGCTCTTCGGGATCGCTGAGCACGCGGTGGGCCTTGACCAGGGCGTCGAAGCGCTCGCGGTCGCCGGTCTCCTGGTTGTCGGGGTGGTAGCGCTTCGCGAGGTGCCGGAAGACGCGGTCGATGGTGTCCGTGTCGGCGTTGGGGCTGACCTGGAGGGTCTCGTAGTAGTCGGCGAACGGCTCTTCGCGCACGCTCTGCACCCCTCCCGGCGTCGGGTCGCGCTTCCCCGTCCTTTGCGGCAGCCGGCCGCCGGAGCTTGACCGGTGCCCCGGGCCGGCCTTCAGAGCCGGCCCCGGACCAGGTCGAGCACCAGCCCCGCCCCGAGCGCCAGCAGGATCACCGCCAGGGGCAGCCCGATGGTCCCGAAGACCGCGACCAGATCCACGCAGTGGCCCGGCCAGCGGTCGACCCAGACCGGGCCGAGCACGGGCCGGAGCGCCGAGCGGAAGGCGAGGGGGCGGCCGTGGCGGTAGGCATGGATCGCCATGCCGAGCCCGGCCAGCACGTAGAGGGCCCAGCCATGGAGGCCCCAGTGGAGGACGGTGAGGCGCATCGCGAGGGTCGCCGCCGGGCCTTCGCCCTCCGCCAGGAAGGGATTGCTCTGGTAGTGGAGGATCGGCTCCGCGGTCGCCCAGTGGAGGAGACCGGAGGCGAGACCGGCCGAGAACAGCATGGCGAACCAGGCCAGGGTGCCGAACTCGGGTCGCGCGTCGTCGGGGCCGAGCCGCAGGTTCGCGCGGGGATGCAACGCGAGTGTGAGCACGGCGACGATCGCGAAGCTCGCGGATGCCACGAACAGCCAGTCGAAGCTGCGGGCGCGGGCGGCATGCCCGCCGGACGCTAGCCGACGCGGCGCAGTGCGTCGTGGTGCCGGTAGCTCTCGGCGTGCTCCGGCGCGAGGGGCGTCCGTCCGAGCACGGCGTCCGCGGCGCGCTCGGCGACCATCATCACCGGAGCGTAGATGTTCGCGTTCGTGATGCGCGGGAAGACGGACGCGTCCACCACGCGCAGGCCCTCGACGCCGCGCACGCGGAACGAATCCGGGTCGACGACGGCGCGCTCGTCGCGGCCCATGCGGCACGTGCAGGAGGGGTGGAGCGCGGTCTCGGCGGAACGCGCCACCCAGTCGAGGACCGCGTCCTCTCCCCGCACGCCCGGGCCGGGCTCGAGCTCGCCTCCGTCGTAGCGCGCGAAGGCGCGCTGGCCGAGCAGCTCGCGGGCGCAGGTGACTGCAGCGATCCACTCGCGCCGGTCGCGCTCGCTCGACAGGTAGTCGAAGCGCAGGCGCGGGGGTACGCGCGGGTCGCGCGAGCGGATGCGCACACTGCCACGCGCCTCGGAGAGCATGGGCCCGATGTGGAGCTGGTAGCCGTGGCCGGGCGTGACCATCGTGCCGTCGTAGCGGATCGCGAGCGGGAGGAAATGGACCATCAGGTTCGGATACGGGGCGTCGCCCGCGCGCACGAAGCCGCCGGCCTCGAAGTGGTTGGTCATGCCGGGGCCGGTGCCGGCGAGCCACTGGAGGCCGACCCAGGGACGCCAGCGCCACCACACGTTCGGCGTCATGGAGACCGGCCGCGTGCAGGCGTGCTGGACGTAGACCTCCAGGTGGTCCTGGAGGTTCTCGCCGACGCCCGGCAGGTCCTGGACCACGTCGATGCCGAGCTCGCCGAGCAGCTTCGCCGGGCCCACGCCCGACACCTGGAGCAGCTGGGGTGAGTTGATGGCGCCGCCGCAGCAGACGATCTCGTCGGCGTACACGCGCTCCAGGCGGCCGCGCCGCAGGTACTCGACGCCCACGGCACGGCGCCCCTCGAAGAGGATGCGCTGCGCGAAGCTGCGGCAGCGCACGTCGAGGTTCCGCCGGCTCCACACGGGATGCAGGTAGGCCCTCGACGCGCTCCAGCGGAGACCGCGGTGCACGTTGCGGTCGAAGCGCCCGAAGCCCTCCTGCCGGTAGCCGTTCACGTCGTCCGTCAGGGCATGGCCCGCCTGCTCCGCCGCCTCGAAGAAGGCGTCGAAGAGCGGGCCCCGCGCGGGCCCGCGCTCGAGCCGGAGCGGACCCTCGCGCCCGCGGTAGGCGTCGTCGCCGTCCGTGCAGGTCTCCATGCGCTTGAAGTAGGGCAGGCAGTGCGCGTAGCTCCAGCGCTCGAGGCCCGGCTCGCGCGCCCAGCCGTCGTAGTCGAGCGGGTTGCCGCGCTGGAAGATCATCCCGTTGATACTGCTCGAGCCGCCGAGCAGCTTGCCGCGCGCGTGGTAGATGGAGCGACCCTTCATGTGCCGCTCGGGCTCCGAGCGGTAGCCCCAGTCGTAGAAGCGGTTGCCGATCGGGAACGGCAGGGCCGCGGGCATCTGGATCAACACGTCCCACCAGGCGTCGCGTCGGCCGGCCTCGAGCACGACGACGCGGCGACGGGGGTCCGCGCTCAGGCGGTGGGCCAGCACGCAGCCCGCCGATCCGCCACCGACGACCACCACGTCGGAGCGCGAGGCGTTCACGCCGCCTCTTCCGGCGCGACGGTGAGCTCGCGGAGCGCCCGGACCGTCTCGGCGCCGCGCGGATGGCCGAGGCCCTCGAGACCGAGGAGCGCCGTCAGCCAGAGGCCGTCCGAGGCCAGGCGAACGATCGTGGCGAGGCCGGGATCGATCCCGTCCGCGTCGAGACGCGCATGCCAGCGGGCGAAGTGCGCGCGCACCGTCTCGAGGTGCTTCGAGTCGCGCCCGAGGGTGGCGAGGATGGCAGCCATCAGCGGCGCGGAGTCGTCGGCCGGCTTTCCGTCCACCGTGACGGTCGACGCGAGGTAGGCCCGCGTCCAGGCGCCGCGCGGCTCGGGGTCCGCCTCCGACAGCGCCACCAGCGCGCGCTCGAAGCGGGCGAACATGCGCTCGCACAGCCCCGCGACGAGCGCCTCCTTCGAGGCGAAGTGGTAGAGCAGGCCGCCCTTGCTCACGCCCGCGTCCGCGGCGACCGCGTCGAGGACGAGGGCGCCGGGCCCGCCGGCGAGGAGGCACGCCTCGGCGGCGTCGAGGACCCGTTCGCGAGCGGAGCGCACGGCCTCGAACTATACCGTCCGGACGGTACAGTGCCAGCCCAGGCCCCGACGAGCCGGGGAGGCGGCCGTCAGCCCACCGGGGCCGCCTCGGCGGGGCGGAGCCGATAGCGCAGCGGCATGTGCTTGATGCCCCCGATCACGGGCGAGCGGAGCCGCTCGACGGGCCCCTCGAGCGCAGCGTGCTCGAGGCGCTCGAGCAGGCGCCGGAAGATCACCTGGAGCTCGAGGCGCGCGACGTGGGCGCCGAGGCAGACGTGCTCGCCGACGCCGAACGCGATGTGCCGGTTCGGCCGCCGATCGATGCGGAACGCGTCGGGCGCGTCGAAGACGCGATCGTCGCGGTTGGCCGACGGGTAGAACAGGCAGAGGCTCTCCCCGGCCCGGATCTTCTGGCCGCCGAGCTCCACGTCGCGCGCCGCGGTGCGGCAGAAGTGCGCCACGGGGGAGGTCCAGCGCAGGATCTCCTCGACGAGCGGCTTGTTCAGCTCGGCGTCGCGGCGCGCGCGCTCGAGCTGATCCGGGTTCTCGAGCAGGGCCAGCAGCCCGCCCGTCGTGGCGTTGCGGGTCGTCTCGTTTCCGGCCACGACCAGGAGGAAGAAGTA
Organism: Myxococcota bacterium; assembly: GCA_041605395.1. Taxonomy (GTDB): domain Bacteria; phylum Myxococcota_A; class UBA9160; order UBA9160; family UBA6930; genus JBFIYM01. The sequence continues at coordinate 15,675 of JBFIYM010000006.1, forward strand.
CGAGAGGAGCTCGTACCGCGGCATCGGCTCGCCGTCGATCCGGGCCCGGACCAGCGCGGTCGCCAGGTCGTCGCGCGGCTCCTTCCGGCGCGCTTCCACGAGCTGCTCGAAGTACTCGAACATCTCGCTCCCGGTCGTGTTCATCGTATCGACCGCGCTCATGCCGGCGCGCATGTACTCCTCGTCGGCGGCCCCGACGGTGCGGTTCGTCCAGTCGAAGAGCAGGCTCCAGTCGTCCTTCGGGACGCCGAGCATGTCGGCGATGACCCAGATCGGCAGCTTGGCGGAGACCTCGGCGACGAAGTCGATCTCTCCTTCCTCCGGCACGGAGTCCAGGATCGAGTTCGCGATCCGGTCGACCCGTTCCCCGAGCCCGCGCAGCGAGCGCGGCGTGAACTCGGGGCTCACGAGCCGGCGGTAGGCATGGTGCTCCGGCGGGTCCATGTTGAGCAGCATGCGCACCGGGAGGTCCGCGCCCCGCCCCGAGCCGACCGTCAGCCGCGGCGCGTTCCGGTAGAGCGCCGGGTTCCGGGAGACCTCGGTGATGTCGGCGTGCCGCGTGACCGCCCAGAAGGGGAGCGAGCCCGTGGACTCGACCCAGTGTACGGGCGAATGATCGCGCAGCTGCTTCCAGGTCTCGTAGGGGTAGCCGTCCCGCGCGTAGCGCGTGCCTGAGACCAGCCCGGAGAGGTCGATCTGCGAGGCATCCACGGCGGGGACGATATCACCCGGCGTCGGGCACGTAGAGCTCGCAGGCCCCCTTGTGCAGCTCCAGCGCGTATAGCAGCCGTCCGAACGCGAGGTACTGGCCGATCATCATCCCGAGCTCGACCACCTCGGCGTCGCTGAAGTGCTCGCGCAGCTCGGCGCGGAACGCCGGGTCCACCCGCCACGCGTCCGACGCGGCCTTCTCGGCCCAACGCACCGCGAGCGCGTCCCGCGGCTCGAGCGTGCGCTCGGGCGCGGGCAGATGGATCTGCGCGATGGTCTCTTCGTCGAGGCCCTGACGCGTCGCCGACGCGTACCGCGCGAACAGTCAGGTGTCGCACTCGTTGAGCGCCGCGATCTTGAGCCGTGCCAACTCCTTGATGCGCGAGGGCACGACGCCCTCGCGATGCCCGGGCCGGAAGAAGGCGAAGTAGCGCTCGAAGAAGTCGGGGAGCAGGGCCAGGGGGTTGGCCTGCGGTCCGGGGTCGCTGCTCGGCTCTGCCATCGTCTCGCCTCCTCGCCCGCTCGAAGCTACCGCGACAGCAGGTCCCGCGCGATCGCCCGCACCTGCATCTCGTCCGTGCCCGCGTAGATCTGGGCCACCTTGGCGTCGCGGGCGAGCTGCTCGACCTGGTACTCGGCCATGTAGCCGTTGCCGCCGAAGAGCTGCACCGCCTCGAGCGCCGTCTCCATGGCGGCCTGCGCCGAGTAGAGCTTCATGGCGGAGGCCTCGGCGAAGCTCATGCTCCGGCCGTTCGCGATCAGCTCGATGTGCCGGTAGACCATGTTCTGCACGTTCATCCGCGCCACCTCCATCTTCGCGAGCTTCAGCTGGATCAGCTGGTACTCGCCGATGGGCTGTCCCCAGGCGATGCGGTTCTTGGCGTAGTCGACGGAGAGCTCGAGGCAGCGCTCGATGATGCCGAGGCTCATCGCGGCCACCCCCGAGCGCTCGGTCTGGAAGGTGTCCTTGGCGCCGGCCTTGCCGGCCTTCGCGGCGCGATCCTCGCTCTCGCCGAGCAGGCGGTCGACGCCGGCCTTCACGTTCTCGAGGAACAGCTCGCCTGTGGGCGAGGAGTGGAGCCCCATCTTCCGCATCGGCTTCGTCTGGGTGAGGCCGGGCATGCCCCGGTCGAGCACGAAGTGGAGGATCTTGCGGTCGGCGGGCTCGACGCCCGGCTCGTCGAGCTTGCAGATGAAGACTATGGTGTCGGCGTAGGGGCCGTTCGTGATGAAGGTCTTGTTGCCGGAGAGCAGGTAGCCGCCCTCGCCGTCGCGCTTCGCGGTCGCCTTCATGCCGCCGAAGGCGTCGCTCCCGGAGCCCGGCTCCGTGATGGCCCAGGCGCCGATCTTGTCGAGCGTCATGAGATCCAGGCCCCAGCGCTCCTTCTGGCGAATCGTGCCCTTGGAAAGGATCGAGCCCGCGGTGAGCCCCACCGAGACGCCCATCGCCGTCACCATGCCCGGGCAGTACTTGCAGATCTCGATGATCGGGATGATCTGCATCGCCGCCGAATCGCCCCCGTCGGAGCGCTTCTTCTTCTCGGCTTCGGGCGGCGGCGTCTCGCCCCGTGCGCGGGCGGTCTCGGCCGCCTTGTCCTTCTCGATCTGGTGCGCGAAGCGCTGGCGCGCCATCTCGTCCATGCCGAAGCTCTTGAACAGCTTGCGCAGGATGTCGTAGGGCGGCGTCTCGCCGTGCTCGAGCTCCTCGACGTGGGGCTTGATCTCGGCCTCCACGAACTTCTGCACCATGTCGCGGACCATCTGCTGCGATTCGGACCACTCGATCACGGGGTTCTCCTCTGGAAGCGCGGCTCGGGAGGGTGACGGCGGTGCGGCGTCCCCGCCAACGAACGCGAAGCAGCTAAAGTATGCCGGCAAGGAGGGGCCCTGCTTGTCCGGAGCCGCCGAACCTGCTGCGAGCCCGCGGCGAGTGGCGCCGCCCTGGTTCCAGTGGGGCGTCTTTCCGCTCGTGATGGGCACGGCCGTGGCCTGGTCGATGGCGTGGCTCGCGGCGGGCAAGAACGCCGGGCTCGCGGTACTCGTGCCCCAGCTCAGCGCCTTCGCCGTGGTGGCCGTGCTCGAGCACGTCTACCCCTACCATCGGAGCTGGAACCGGCCGCGCCGCGACGTTCGGGTCGACGCCACCCACAGCATCGTGATCGGCATCGCCACCGGCGTCGCGACGCCGCTCGTGCTCGCCGGCGGTGTCCTGCTCGGCGGCTGGCTGTCGGGCCGCATCGGCATCGGGCTCTGGCCGACCGAGTGGCCGCTGCTCGCGCAGGCGGCGCTGGCGCTCGTCGTGGGCGAGCTGCCGGGCTACTGGGTGCACCGCTGGCAGCACGAGTGGGAGGGGCTCTGGCGCATCCACGCCGTCCACCACAGCGCGCCGCGTCTCTACTGGCTGAACGCCGGGCGCTTCCATCCGTTCGACACGCTGCTGACCTTCGTTCCCTCGTACGGCCTGCTCGTCGTGCTCGGCGCGAGCGTCGAGGTGCTGGCGCTCTTCACGCTGGTGACGGCCGTCCACGGCATCTTCCAGCACGCGAACCTCCAGCTCCGGCTCGGCCCGCTCAACCACTTCTTCAGCATGGCGGAGCTCCACCGCTGGCATCACTCGAAGACCGTCGACGAGGCCAACCACAACTACGGGCAGACGATCATCGTCTGGGACACGCTGTTCGGGACGCGCTTCCTGCCCGCCGACCGTGAGCCGCCCGAGGAGATCGGCATCCCCGATCTCCCGACCTTCCCGATGACGTGGTGGGCGCAGATCCTGTCGCCTTTCACGTGGGCGCGGATCCGACGCGAGAGTGCGGCGGCGAGCGCGGCCCTGACCGCGCCGTAGACGCCACCGGCGTTACTGCTCTGCGGCCCGTGCCCATTCTCGGGGCGGGGTCCGCGGGGGCCCTCCAGCACCCACCGGGTACGTGCGATAGCTTCGACGTGGGAGGACCCGCCATGGCCTCCGGGACCACGCCTTCCCCGCGCAGCGACCTGGATCTCGTTCCGGACACCGTCGCCCGATTGCGAGCGACGTTCGACGGCGGCCGCACCCGGCCCCTCGCGTGGCGCCGCCAGCAGCTCGCGCGGCTCACCGAGCTGCTCGACCGTCACGCCGACGAGCTGGTGGCTGCCCTTCGGGCAGACCTCCGGAAGCCGAGCCTCGAGGCGTTCGTCGCCGATCTGGCGACTACACGGACCGAATGCGAGCTGGCACGCAAGAAGCTCCGCCGATGGACGCGGCCCGAACGGGTGCGCGTTCCGCTCAGCCAGCAGCCGGGTCGCGCGCGGATCGTGCGCGAGCCGCTCGGCGTGGTGCTGGTGATCGCGCCCTGGAACTACCCCGTCCAGCTCCTGCTCTGCCCCCTGGTCGGCGCCCTCGCGGCGGGCAACTGCGCCGTGCTCAAACCCTCGGAGGTCACGGCGCACACGTCGCGGGCGCTCGCGACCCTGCTACCGCGTTACCTCGACCCGGACGCGGTCGCCGTCGTGGAGGGCGGCGTCCCCGAGACCACCGCGCTGCTCGCCGAACGCTTCGACCACATCTTCTACACCGGCAACGCGCGCATCGGGCGCATCGTGATGACCGCTGCCGCCCGCAACCTGACCCCCGTCACCCTCGAGCTCGGCGGCAAGAGCCCTTGCTTGGTCGACGCCGACGTCGACCTCGAGGTCGCGGCTCGCCGGATCGTGTGGGGGAAGTTCCTGAACGCAGGGCAGACGTGCATCGCCCCGGACTACGTGTTGGTCCACGAGTCGCGCGAGCGCGAGCTGCTCGACGCCCTCGCGGCGACGCTGCGCGAGTTCTATGGAGACGATCCTCGAGCCTCGGCCGACCTCGCCCGCATCGTGAGCGACGCCCACCAGGAGCGGCTCACGAAGCTGCTCGAGAGCGGCGAGGTGGTGAGCGGCGGCGACGTAGATGCCGCGGAGCGCTACGTGGCGCCCACCCTGCTCCGCGACGTCTCCCCCGATGCGCCGGTGATGCAGGAGGAGATCTTCGGGCCGATCCTCCCGGTGCTCGCGGTTCCGGACATGGAGCGCGCGATCGCCTTCGTGAACGCACGCGAGAAGCCGCTCGCGCTCTACCTGTTCACGCGAAACACCGAGGTCGAGCAGCAGGTGATCGGCCGCACCTCGTCGGGGGGCGTGTGCGTGAACGCCACCATCTGGCACATCGCCAACCCGAACCTGCCCTTCGGCGGCGTCGGCGAGAGCGGCCTCGGGGCCTACCACGGACGCCACAGCTTCGAGCTGTTCAGCCACAAGAAGAGCGTGGTGAGCAAGCCCACGCGTTTCGACGTGCGGCTCGCCTACCCGCCCTACACGAAGGCGAAGCTCGCGCTGCTGAGGCGGCTCCTCTAGCCGCGCGGCTCCGCCCCGAGCTGTCCCACCTCGTCGTCGAGCCGAGGTCGAGCACATCGAAGGGGCCCGATCCGCCGCATTTGACCGCGTCCGCCCTAGAACGTATGTTTGGAACGATCGTTCGAGCGCGCCCACGCCGACGGCACCCAACCCCCCATCCCCGAGGTCCCCCGTGCGCGCTTCTCCCGCCGCCGTTTCCGCGGCCGAGCCCGTCAACGCCACCAAGGAGCGGCTGCTCCAAGCGGCGGAGCGCCTGTTCGCCGAACGGGGCTTCGAGGGCACCTCCATGCGCGCCGTGACCCAGGCGGCCGGCGCCTCGGTCTCGGCGGCCAACTACCACTTCGGCTCCAAGCTCGAGCTGCTGGGCGCGACGCTCAGACGGCGGGTCGAGCCGATCAACCGCCGCCGCCTCGAGCGGCTCGATGCGCTCGAGGCGGGCGCCCGGCCGCCCGCTGTGGAGGCGGTCCTCGACGCCTTCTTCCGGCCGGCCTTCGAGCGGGCGGCGGAGGTCTCCGATCAGGACCGCGCGCTGCTGCGCCACGTGGCGACGCGGCTCTGGACCGACCCGCCCGAGATCGTGGCCGCGCTGCGCCGCGAGCTCTTCGGCCGCGTGAACGAGCGCTTCTCCGCGGCGCTCGCCCGTGCGCTTCCCGGGGTCCCCGCCGACCGGGCCAGCGTGCTCCTCCAGCTCAGCGTCGGTCTGCTGGTGCACACCCTGAACGGTCAGGTCGAGCCGCTCTCGGCGGACGACGCCGACGCGCTGCGGGCCACCATCGTGCGCTTCGCCACGGCCGGCGTGACCGCGGCGGCGGAGGCGGGATCGTGACCGGATCGCGCAAGAAGAAGCTCCTGCCGATCGCGATCCTCGCACTGGGAGCGCTCGGGGTAATGCTCCAGCTCGCCACGCGGGAGACGCCCGAGCCCGAGGCGCCCGAGGTACTCGCCCCGCTGGTCCACGTGGTCACCGCGCAGCCGGAGCCCTTCCGCTTCGTGGTGCGCGCGCAGGGCACGGTCGTCCCGCGCACGGAGAGCGACCTCGTTCCCCAGGTCTCCGGCGAGGTCGTCTGGGTCTCGCCGGCGATGGTCTCCGGTGGCTTCTTCGAGCAGGGCGAGGCGCTGGTGCGCCTCGACGATGCGGACTTCCGCGCGGCGGTCGAGGGCGCCCGCGCCGCCGTGGCGCGCGCCCGCAGCGAGGAAGCGCGCGCCCGCAAGCAGCGCGATCGGCAGCGCTCTCTGAAGGAAGCGGGGGTTGCGAGCGAGGCGCGCATCGACGACGCGGACAACACCTTCCGTGCGGCCGACGCCATGCTGCGGGAGGCACGGGTGCGGCTCGAGAACGCCGAGCGCGACCTGGCGCGCACCGAGATCCGCGCCTCCTATGCGGGCCGGGTGCGCAACGAGGCCGTGGACGTGGGGCAGTTCGTGAACCGCGGCACGCCCATCGCCCGGCTGTACGCGGTCGATTGGGCCGAGGTGCGCCTGCCCGTGCCGGACCGGGAGCTGCGCTTTCTCGACCTGCCGCTCCACTATCGGCCGCTGCCGAACGGCGGCGCCGACGCGGCGCCCGCATCGGACGGCCCGGCCGTACGGCTCTCGGCCGAGTTCGCCGGTCGCTCCCACGAGTGGGCCGGGCGTGTCGTCCGAACCGAGGGCGAGATCGATCCGAAGAGCCGCATGATCACGCTGGTGGCCCGCGTCGAGGATCCCTATGCCGCCGGCGACGACGGGCGCCCGCCGCTCGCGGTCGGCCTCTTCGTGCGCGCCGAGATCTCTGGTCGCGAGGTGCCCGACGCCTTCGTGCTGCCGCGCGGTGCCCTCCACGGGGACCACGAGGTGCTGGTCCTCGCCAACGGCAGCACCCTCGAGGTGCGGCCCGTCGACGTACTGCGCCTGGAGCGGGACGAGGTGGTGATCGGCGGCGGGCTCGAGGCCGGCGACACCGTCTGCGTCACGCCGCTCCCCGGGGCCATCGACGGCATGCAGGTGCGCGTCGCCCACGACACCCCCGAAGCGCCCGACGAGAGGGCGGCCCTGTGAAGCGCGTCATCGCGTGGTTCGCGGAGAACGCGGTCGCGGCCAACCTGCTGATGGTGCTGTGCGTGGCCGGGGGGTTGGCTGCGCTCCCCATCATCCAGCAGAAGACCTTCCCGGACATCAACATCGAGATCATCCAGGTGGCGGTGCCGTACCTGGGCGCCGCGCCGGAGGAGGTGGAAGAGGGCGTCTGCATCCGCATCGAGGAGGAGATCCACGGCATCGAGGGCGTCGAGCGCGTGACCTCAAGCGCGGCCGAGGGCGCCTGCGGCGTCACCGCCGAGCTGCTCGACGGCTATCCGGTCGATCGCGCCCTGGCCGAGATCAAGAACGCCGTCGACGGCATCAGCACCTTCCCGGCCGAGACCGAGAAGCCGATCATCAACCACTTCTCGATGCGCCGGAACGTGCTTCAGCTGGTCGTCTCGGGTGACGCCAGCGAGCGTGCGCTGCGGGTCTGGGGCGAGCACATCCGCGACGAGATCGCGGCCCTCCCCGGCGTCACCCAGGTCGAGCTCTCGGGCGCCCGCGACTACGAGGTCTCGATCGAGGTGCCCGAGCACGCGCTGCGTCGCCACGGGCTGACCTTCGACCAGGTGGTCGCGGCCGTTCGGCGCTCGTCCCTCGACCTGCCTGGCGGCTCGCTGCGCACCGACGTCGGCGAGATCCTGCTGCGCGCGAAGGGGCAGGCCTACCGCGGCGAGGAGTTCGAGCGCCTGGTGCTGCTGACGCGCCCGGACGGAACGCGGCTCTTGCTGGGAGACGTCGCCCAGGTCGTGGACGGCTTCGTCGAGGACGAGCGCAGCGCGCGGTTCAACGGCGAGCCGGCGGTGGCGATCCGCGTCTACCGGGTGGGGGACCAGCGTGTCCTCGAGCTGGCCAACACGGTGCTCGGCTACGTGGCCACGGCGGAGGCCCGCCTGCCCGAGGGCCTGCACCTGACCGTCTGGCAGAACCAGGCCATCTACCTGAAGGACCGGCTCGGGATCCTGGTGAGCAACGGGCTCACCGGCTTCGTGCTCGTGTTCACGGTGCTGGCGCTCTTCCTGCGGCTGCGTCTCGCGCTCTGGGTCGCGGTCGGGATCCCGATCTCCTTCCTCGGGGCGCTCGCGGCCTTCCCGAGCGCCGGCCTCTCCATCGACGTGCTGACCCTCTTCGCCTTCATCCTGGTGCTGGGCCTCCTCGTCGACGACGCCATCGTGGTCGGCGAGAACGTGCACACCCACCAGGAGCGGGCCGAGGCACCCCTGCGCGCCGCCATCACCGGGACCCAGGAGGTCTCGGTGCCGGTCATCTTCGGCGTGCTCACCACGATCTGCGCCTTCGTCCCGATGGCGCTGTCGCCCGGCTTCATGCGCGACTTCTTCGGCGCCATCGCGAAGGTGGTGGGCCTGTGCCTGATCTTCTCGCTGGTCGAGTCCCAGCTCATCCTGCCCGCGCACCTGGGCCACCACGCCACGAGTCGGGCCGGGCGCACGCCGCGGCCGGGCTCCGTGCAGGCGCGCTGGAAGCGGCTCCAGGCGTACCTGGCCGGGAGCCTCACGCGGCTGGCCGAGCAGGGCTATCGCCCGGCGCTCAGCAAGGCGCTCGAGTGGCGCTACGCGGCGGTCGCCACGGCGCTCGCGCTGCTGATGCTCACCTTCGGCGCCATGGCCAGCGGCTGGCTCCGCTTCGCCTTCTTCCCGTCGGTCGAGAGCGACTACGTCAGCGCGAGCGTGACGATGCCGCTCGGCACCCCCGCGGACGTGACCCGACGCGCGGTCCTCGGGCTCGAGGAGAGCGCCCGGCGCATGCAGGAGCAGCTCGACGCGGAGTTCCGGACGCCGGACGGCCGCTCGCTGATCATGCACCGCCTCGCGGCGGTCGGCGAGCATCCGGTGGTGAGCGGCGGTGGGCCGCGCCCGGGCTCGGGCAGCGGGACCCATCTCGGGGGCGTCGTGATCGAGCTGGTCGAGGGCGACCAGCGGCCCCCGGGCTTCTCGTCGAAGTGGGTGCGCGATCGCTGGCGCGAGGCCACCGCACCGATCCCCGGCGCCGACGAGCTCTCCTTCAGCGCCGACTACATGAGCGCCGGCGAGCCGATCTTCGTCGAGCTGAAGAGCGCCGACGTGCACCAGCTCCGTCGCGCGGGCGACGCCGTGAAGGAGCGCCTCGCCGCGACCCCGGGCGTCTACGACGTCAACGACTCCTGGCGCGACGGCAAGGAGGAGCTGAAGCTCCGCATCCTGGCGTCGGCGGAGGCCCTCGGGCTCACGCTGAGCGACCTGGCCCGCCAGGTGCGGCAGGCCTTCTACGGCGAAGAGGCCCAGCGCATCCAGCGCGGGCGCGACGACGTGAAGGTGATGGTCCGCTACCCGAGGGAGGAGCGACGCTCCCTCGGCGACCTCGACGAGCTGCGCATCCGGACGCCGGAAGGCGGCGAGGTGCCCTTCTACGCGGTCGCCCAAGCCGATCGGGGCCGTGGCTACGCCACCATCAAGCGCGCCGACCGCCAGCGCGTGATCGACGTGGTGGCCGAGGTGGACGCCAAGAAGGCGAACGCGAACCAGATCCTGCGCGGGCTCCAGGACGACTTCCTGCCCCAGCTGGTGGCCGCGAACCCGGGCCTCTCCTTCTCCTTCGAGGGCGAGCAGCGCGAGCAGCAGAAGACGCTCACGGCCCTGGTCCGGAACTTCGGGTTCGCCCTGGTCTTGATCTACGCGCTGCTGGCGGTTCCGCTCCGCTCCTACGCCCAGCCGCTCATCATCATGTCGGTGATCCCCTTCGGTCTGGTCGGCGCGATCGCCGGCCACCTGCTGCTCGGCCTCCAGTTCAGCATGATGTCCGTGTTCGGCGTGGTGGCCCTCTCCGGCGTCGTGGTGAACTCGAGCCTCGTGCTCGTCCACTACATCAACGGACGCCGCGCGGCCGGGTTGCCGCTGGAAGAGGCCGTGCGCGTGGCAGGCGTCGCCCGCTTCCGGCCCATCGTGCTCACCTCCGTGACCACGTTCGCGGGGCTCTCACCGCTGCTACTCGAGCGCAGCATGGGCGCGCAGTTCCTGATCCCGATGGCCGCGTCGCTCGGCTTCGGTGTGATCTTCGCGACCGCGATCTCGCTCTTCGTTCTGCCCTGCAGCTACCTGATCCTCCAGGACCTGGCGGCGCTGCGGGGCGGGGGCGGCGACGCGGCCCGGGACGACACGCGGCGGCTCGCGCCCGTCCTGGTCCCGCTGCCCGAAGAGGGGCGCAGGCGCGCGGCGCCCGGCGAGGGCTAGCGTCCCCCCCCCCACACAAGGGAGGCTCGATGAAGGCCCACGTTCCGCTGCTGCTGGTCGCGACCCTCTCGTTCGGGGCCTGCGCCCAGAACGGTGGCGAGGCGTCGCTCGACCCCTACGAGGCGTCGGTCGGCTTCTCCGCTGAGCGCGCGGCCCGGATCACCGCGGGCATGAAGGCCTACGTCGAGCGCGGCGACGTCGCGGGCGTCGTCACGCTGGTGCAGCACGAGGGCGAGATCGTGCACGGCGACGTGCTCGGCTACCGCGACCGCGAGTCCCGTGCTCCGATGACGCGCGACACGATCTTCCGCATCTACTCGATGACGAAGCCCATCACGAGCGTCGCCGTGATGATGCTCTACGAGGAGGGGAAGCTCCGGCTCACGGATCCCGTCGACACGCTTCTCCCGGAGCTGGCGGATCCCGTGGTGCTCAGCGATCCCGCGGGTCCTCTCGACGAGACCGTGCCCGCCCGCGGACCGATCACGATCCGTGACCTGCTCGCGCACACCTCCGGCCTGGCCTACACGTTCACGAGCACGGGGCCACTCTCGGAGGCGCTCGACGAGCGGGGCCTGACAGGCAGCAGCTCGGACCTTCCGCCCGACGAGTGGATGAAGCGGCTCGGCGCCCTTCCCCTGGCCTACCAGCCGGGCTCGCGCTGGCACTACAGCCTCTCGACCGACGTGCTGGGCGTCGTCGTGGAGCGCGCCTCCGGCATGCCGTTCGCGGAGTTCCTGCGCACGCGCATCTTCGAGCCCCTCGGCATGAAGGACACGGCGTTCTTCGTGCCGCCCGAGAAGCGGGACCGCCTCGCGACCAACTACCGCAGGGATCCGGAGCAAGGGGGCAAGGTGGTCGTCTTCGACCACCCCGAGAGCACCACCTACGCCGAGCCCAAGGCGTTCTCGTCGGGCGGCGGTGGGCTGGTGTCGACGGCGGACGACTACCTGCGCTTCGCCGCCATGATCGCGCAGGACGGCGAGCTCGACGGCGTGCGCATCCTGTCGCGCAAGGGCGTCGAGCTGATGACGAGCAATACGCTCTCGCCCGAGGAGCGGGCGGTCGCGCCCTTCGGCCTGCGCTTCTTCACCGCGGGGCGGGGCTTCGGGATGGGCGTCTCCATGGTCGAGGAAGTCGGGCGCACCGCCAGCCTGGGCTCGCCGGGGCAGAACGGCTGGGGCGGAGCGGCCGGCACCTGGTACTGGGTCGACTTCGAGGAGGACCTGGTCGCCGTGATGATGATCCAGCTGATGGGCGCGGGACCGGAGACGCCGATCCGAAGCGACTTCGAGACGCTCGTCTATCAGGCGCTCGAGTAGGACGGCCGGGCCGGTCGCTCGTCCTCGCTCAGGTAGAAGAGGAAGATTCCGGCCGTCGAGACGGCGCAGAGCAGGTGCCAGACGGCGTGGCCCTGGACGAGCGAGTGGGGGTCGCAGAGCGGCGCTCCCGTGTGGGAGAGGCGCCAGACGACGAGCGCCACCGCGAAGCTGGCGGTGGCCCCGAGCAGGTAGCGCCACCGGCGCGTGACGTCGGGGCGGCGGCCGGCGACCGTCTCCCCCACGGCGATGGCGGGGATCAGCGGCACGTAGGCGAGCGTTCCAGAGAAGGGAAGCACGTCGAACGTGCGCGGGAGCGCCAGGCCGAGGGCGAGCGCCAGGTAGATCACCCAGAAGGCGCGCTCGAGACGGCCCAGGGCAGGAGCGGCAGCATGGTGGCGCACTCACGAGGCGGCACCGCGCCGTCGAGGCACCCGCGACCAGTACTCGGCCAGGTCCCGCTTCACGACGGGCGCCAGCACGTAGAGGCCGAAGACGTTCGCGAGCGCCATCGCGAAGACGAGGGCGTCCGAGAAGTCGAGCACGGCCTCGAGCTGGGTGGTGCAGCCTACCACGACGGAAGTGCAGAAGATGGCGTTGTAGGTGAGGCGGGCGCCGCGGCCGCGGCCGAACAGGTAGCCCCAGCCGGCGAGCCCGTAGTAGGACCAGGAGATCATGGTGGAGAAGGCGAACAGCGACACCACGAGCGCCAGCGGCACCGGGAACCAGGAGACGACGCTCTCGAGCGCCGCCGACGTGTACTCGACGCCCGACATGCCCGGTGGCCCCGCGCTCGGGTCGTAGAGCGTCACCGTGATCACGAGCCCGGTGAGGGTGCAGATCACCACCGTGTCGATGAACGGCTCGAGGAGCGCCACGAAGCCCTCGGTGATCGGCGCGGAGGTGCGGACCGCCGAGTGCGCGATCGCAGCCGAGCCGATGCCGGCCTCGTTCGAGAACGCGGCGCGGCGGAAGCCGAGGATCAGCACGGCGACCGCGCCGCCCGCGACACCGCGCGGTGAGAAGGCGCCGGTCACGATCGCCGCCAGGGCGCCCGGGAGCTTCTCCCAGTTGGCGCCGATCGCGACCACGGCCATGGTCACGTAGAGCAGCAGCATCAGCGGCACCAGCCGCGCCGTCACGCGCGCGATGCTCTTGATGCCGCCCACGATCACGAGCGCCACCAGCGCGGCGAGCCCGAGGCCGAACAGCCAGCCCCGCTGCGCGAGCACGCTCTCCGCGCCGCCCGTCACGCCCACGGTCTGCACGAAGGCCTGGTTGGCCTGGAACATGGATCCGATGCCGAGGCAGCCGAACAGGATGCAGACGGCGTAGTAGGAGGCGAGGGCGCGGCCGAGCCGCGGCCAGCGCCGCTCGGCGAAGCCCTTCGCGAGGTAGTACATCGGCCCGCCCGCGACGCGTCCGTCCGGGTCCTGCTCGCGGTAGCGGACGGCCAGCGTGCACTCCACGAACTTCGAGGACATGCCCAGGAAGCCGGCGACGATCAGCCAGAAGATGGCGCCGGGGCCGCCCACCGAGACCGCGATCGCGACGTGCGCGATGTTGCCGACGCCCACGGTCCCCGAGACCGCGGTCGCGAGGGCCTGGAAGTGGGAGACCTCGCCGGGCGCCGCGGGGTCGCTGAAGTCCCCGCGCACGAGGCGCACCGCGTGCCGGAAGCCGCGCAGGTTGATGAAGCGCAGGTAGACCGTGAAGAAGAGCGCGCCGGCGATCAGCCACGCCACGATCAGGGGCAGCTCGGCCTCCCCCACCGGGACCGAGAAGAAGACGATCTCGGACAGGGCGCGGGCCAGGGGCCGGAAGGCGGCGTCGATGGCCGCGTCGATGCCGTCGGGACCCATGCGGCGCGCGAGCATACCCGAGGCGGCCGGCGCTAGGTTCTCCCGGCGCTGAGGAGAGCATGGGTCCCATCGAGGTGAAGCCGCTCGCGGGTGCGCTCGGCGCGGAGCTCCGCGGCGTCGACCTGGCTGCCGCGCCCGACGACGAGGCGGTGGCGGAGATCCGCCGCGCGCTCCTGCGCCACGGGGTCGTCTGCCTGCGCGACCAGAAGCTCTCGCGCGAGGCCCAGCTGGCCTTCGCACGCCGCCTCGGGGAGCCCGAGGTCCACCCCATCGCGAACGGCATGGCCGAGCACCCGGAGATCATCCGGGTGCTGAAGCCCGCCGGAGAGGCCGCCTACTTCGGGACCTCCTGGCACACCGACAACAGCTTCTTCGAGAAGCCAAGCGCGATGACGGTGCTCTATGGCGAGCGGGTCCCGCCGCAGGGCGGGGACACGCTCTTCGCCTCGATGGAGCGCGCGCTCGAGACGCTCTCGGAGCCGATGCGCCGCTTCCTCGAGCCGCTCCGGGCCGTGCACAGCGCCTCCCGGGCCTACGACCCGCGCACCACCGGCGAGGCCAAGTACCGCGGCGAGACCGCGATCACCTACACCTACTCGGACTCGATCTACGAGGAGGTGGAGCACCCCGTCGTGCGCACCCATCCGGAGACGGAGCGACGGAGCCTCTACGTGAACCCGATGTTCACGCAGCGGATCGTGGGGCTCGCTCCGCACGAGAGCGAGGCGCTGCTGGCGATGCTCCACCAGCATGCCACGCGGCCGGAGTTCACCTGCCGGGTGCGCTGGCAGCCGGGCACGCTCGTGATCTGGGACAACCGCTCGGTCCAGCACTACGCGATCGACGACTACGCCGACTTCGAGCGCGAGATGTACCGCGTCACCCTCCAGGGGACGCGCCCCGTCTGATGCAGCCGCGGCGGTACGCATGACGCGGTCCCGCCGCCATGTGCTCGTGCTCGACGCCTACGCGCCCGAGGGGCGGGCCGCGCTCCGCAACGCCGGCGGGACCGAGGCGGGAGCGCTCTACGAGCGCATGCTGCGCCGCATCGATCCCGATGCCGTGGTCGACGTCGCCTATCCCGCCGACCCCGATCCGCGGCTCCCGTCCGGCGTCGCGCTGGCCGACTACGACGGCGTGGCCTGGACCGGCTCGAGCCTCACCATCCTCGACTCCCACGATCCGCGGGTCGGCCGCCAGGTCGAGTTCGCGCGAGCCGTCTACGCGGCGGGGATCCCGAGCTTCGGGAGCTGCTGGGCGGCGCAGGTCGCGATCGTGGCGGCCGGCGGTCGCTGCGCCACGAGCCCGCGCGGCCGCGAGTTCGGCATCTCGCGCCGCATCGAGCTCTCGGCCGTGGGCCGGGAGCACCCCCTGTTCGCGGGCAAGCCCGCGGTCTTCGACGCCTTCACGAGCCACGCCGACGAAGTGGTCGAGCTCGCGGACGCCCGGCTGCTCGCCTCGAACGGGTGGAGCCGCGTGCAGGCCGTGAGCGTCGAGCGGGGCGCGGGCCGCTTCTGGGCCGTCCAGTACCACCCGGAGTACGACCTGCACGAGGTCGCGAGCCTGTGTCGGCTGCGCGCCGACGAGCTGGTCGCGCAGGGGAGCTTCGAGAGCCGCGCCGCCGCCGACCGCTACGCGGAGCAGCTCGACGCGCTCCACGCGGACCCCACGCGCTCCGACCTGGCCGAAGAACTCGGGGTCGCAGACGAACTACTCGACCCCGACCAGCGCACGCGCGAGGTCGCGAACTGGCTCGAGAGCGTACGACCCGACGCCGCGTCCTGATCCGAGCGCGGCGCATCTGGTACGGTCGCGGGTCGACACCAGGAGCAGCTCCCGTTTGGAACGGCCGTCGTCGAGCCCCGTCATCCGCACGCTGCTCCTGTGCGACCTCGTCGCCAGCACCCAGCTCGTCGAACGCATCGGGGACGCGGCGGCGGCGGACCTGCTGGCCCGGCACGACCGTGCGGCCCGCGATCTGCTGGCCCGCTTCGACGGCCGCGAGATCGACAAGAGCGACGGCTTCCTGCTGCTCTTCGAGCGGCCCATCGCGGCGGTCCGCTTCGCGGTCGCCTACCAGGCCGCGCTGCGCGAGCTGGGGCGCGCGCTCGACCGGCCGCTGCTCTCGCGCGTCGGCATCCACGTGGGTGAGGTGGTGCTGCGGGAGAACGCGTCGGAGGACGTGGCGCGCGGCGCGAAGCCGCTCGAGGTGGAGGGGCTCGCAAAGGCGATCGCGGCGCGCGTGATGTCGCTCGCGGGCTCGGGGCGCATCCTGATGACGCGTGCCGCCTACGACTTCGCCCGCCGGAGCGCGGTGGGGATGGCCGATGCGGCCCCGCTCCGCTGGGCCGTGCACGGGGCGTATCGGCTCGCGGGCGTCGACGAGGCCGTCGAGGTCTGCGAGGTGGCCGAGCTCGCGGACGCGGCGCTCACCCCGCCGGAGAGCTCCGAGAAGGCGCGCCGTGCCGACGAGACCGGGGCGGCGGCCGCGGAGCCGGAGCCGCTCCTCGCCGTGCTGGCCTTCGACAATCTCTCGACCGACCCCGAGATGCAGTTCTTCTCGGACGGCATCAGCGAGGAGATCATCCAGCGGCTCTCGCGCGGGGCGAAGCTCCGGGTGGTGGGCCGCACCTCGAGCTTCCATTTCCGCGGCGAGGCCAAGGCCGAGGCGGCCCGGCGCCTCAACTGCTCGCACGTCCTCGACGGCTCGGTGCAGCGCGCGATGGGGCGCGTGCGCATCAGCGCGAGCCTGAGCGAGACGGGGTCGGGCACGACGCTCTGGTCGGACCGGTACGACCGCAGCCTCGAGGACGTCTTCGCCGTCCAGGACGAGATCTCGAAGCACATCGCGCTCTCGCTCCACCAGGCGTTCTCGAGCTTCTCGACGCGGGCGGTCGATCCGGCCGACTACGACCTCTACCTGCGCGCCAGCCCGAAGTCGTACGCGCCCGACGAGCTGCGGACCCAGGTGGGGCTGCTCGAGGTGGCCACGCAGCGCTCGCCGCACTTCGCGGAGGCCTGGGGACGGCTCGCGTTCGTGCGCGCATGGCTGCGCCTCTACCAGCCCTATCGCGAGCGTGCGGCGAGCGGCGAACGGGTGACGCGCGAGGCGGAGACGGCCCTCGGCCTCGACCCGCAGAACGTCGACGCCACGCTGGCGCGGTTCTTCGTGGTCCCCCACTTCGGGCGCTTCGCCGAGGCCGATGCGCTCGTCGAGGCGGCGCGTCGGATGCCCGGGCTCGGGAGCGGGCAGATCTACACCGGCTGGGCGCTCCGCAACGTCGGGCGCGTGCGTGAGAGCCTCGAGGAGACGGAGCGCGCCTATCGGCTGGATGCGCTGAACACCATGTCCGTGAACCTGACCGCGCTCGCGCGCATGGCGGCCGGCCACCCGGAGGCGGCGGTGCCGCTGTTCGAGGATCTCGTGGCGCGGGAGCCCGGGATGAGCTTCCCCGTCGCGAACCTGCTCCGCGCCCACGCCTTCCTCGGCGACTGGGACGCGGTCGACCGGCTGCTCGGGCTCGCTTCGAAGCGCTCGCTGCGCGAGTTCGAGGCGGGCCTCGCTTTCATCCGGGCCAAGCGCGACCCCACGCCCGAGAACGTCGGCGGGATCCGGAGCGCACTCGAGGCGCAGGTGCGAGAGCACGGCTGCGTCGAGGTCTCGCGCCTGGTGTACGCCGCCCACCTGGGCCTGGGCGAGGACGCCTACCGCGCGGCCGAGGCCGCGCGCCTCGGGCCGATCGGGCCCGACGACGACGTCATGGGCCCCGACGCCTATCGCCCCGGCATGCTGTTCCACGTCGGCATGCCCGAGCTGCGGGACGATCCGCGCTTCCCGCGCCTGTGCGCGCGGCTCGGGCTCGTCGAGTTCTGGACCACGAGCGGCAAGTGGCCCGACTGCGCCGACACGGTGCCGTACGACTTCCAGGCCGAGTGCGCCAAGGCGAGCGCAATCCCGCCGGAGGCGTGCGGCTTCTAGCTCCCCGGCTCCCGGACCTTCTGGCCCCCCGCTTCGGACGCCTCCGCGGCGGCCGGCAGCACGTTCGCGAAGGCGCGGCCGTAGACCTCCCAGATCGTCACGAACACCGCCGCCACGATCGGCCCCAGCACGAAGCCGACCGCGCCGAACAGCGCGATGCCCCCGAGTGTCGAGAGCAGGATCATCAGGTCGCTCAGCTTCGCGTCGTTGCCGACCAGGCGCGGCCGCAACACGTTGTCGATGCTGCCCACCACGGCGCCGCACCAGATCGTGAGCCCGATGCCCGCCGCCGTCTGGCCGGTCGCGAACAGCCAGATCGCGGCCGGGATCCAGATCAGTGGCGCGCCCACGCCCGGGATCACGGAGAGCACGATCACCACCGTGCCCCAGAAGGCCGCGCCCTGGATGCCGGCCGCCCAGAACGCGAGGCCGGTGAGCAGGCCCTGGATGGCGCCGATCATCAGCGAGCCCTTCAGCGTCGCCCGCGTCACCGAGACGAAGCGGCCGATCAGCTCGTCCTCGTCGTCCTCGTCGAGCGGCATGTAGTAGCGGATCCGGTCCATGATCCGAGCGCCGCTCGAGAGGAAGAAGAACAAGGCGTAGAGCATGATGAAGAGCTGGAGGAAGAAGGTCGCCGTCATGCGCCCGGCCGCCGCGACGCTGTTGACCAGCACCGAGCTCGTCGCGCTGATGGCGTTGCCGATGCCTTCGAGCACGCGTTCGCGCTCGGGCAGCAGCTCCTCGACGCGGTCCGCGAACGGGAGCTGCCGGAGGCGCTGCGTCACCTCGTCCGGGTTCGCGATCTGCTCCTCGACCCACGGCGTGACGCGCTGCGTGACCTCGACCGCCTGCCCGACGACCATCCCGAGCAGCCCGGTCGCCGGCACGATCAGCAGCAGCAGCGTCAGCAGCACGGTGATCGCCGAGGCCAGCGTCTGGCGCCCGCCGAGCCGGGCGGCGAGCCAGCGATGGATCGGCCCGAGCAGCGCCGCCGCGAGCGCCGCGACCAGCAGGGCGACCAGGAAGGCGCGGATCATCCACAGGAACAGCAGCGACACGAGCACGACGGCCAGCAGCAGGAAGCGGCGCTGGAAGCCCTCGCGTTCCGGTCCTCGCGGCACGCGGGGATCCTACGGCACCCGGCTCGGGGCGTCCGGCCCGCCCGATGCCCGGGCGCGCGACGCGCCCGTTATCCTCCGCGCCCGTGGCGGCGACCGAAGCCCGCAAGCGCGTCCTGATCGTCGGCGGCGGCTTCGCCGGGCTGGCGGCGGCGCGCGAGCTGGCCGACGTGCGCGGGGTCGAGGTGGTGCTGTTCGACCGCCGCAACCATCACCTGTTCCAGCCGCTGCTCTACCAGGTGGCGATGGCGGGGCTCTCGCCGGCCGAGATCGCGGCGCCGATCCGCGGGCTGCTCCGCGGCGCGAAGAACGTCGAGGTGCGGCAGGAGGAGGCCATCGGCGTGGACCTCGAGGGGCGGCGGCTTCGCACCCGCACCCGCCAGGGGGAGCACGAGCACGCCTACGACACCCTGTTGCTCGCCTGCGGGGCGGGCCACGCCTACTTCGGCCACGACGAGTGGGAGGAGCACGCGCCGGGCCTGAAGACGCTCGCGCAGGCCACCGAGATCCGCCGCCGCGTGCTCTCGGCCTACGAGCGAGCCGAGATCGAGACCGACCCAGCCCGACAGCGCGCGCTGCTCACCTTCGTCGTCGTCGGTGGCGGGCCGACCGGCGTCGAGCTCGCCGGGGCGCTCGGCGAGATGAGCCGCTTCACGCTGGCGCGCGACTTCCGCAACATCGACCCGGCGCTGGCACGCGTGATCCTGATCGAGGCCGGGCCCCGCATCCTGCCGAGCTTCCCGGAGAAGCTCGCGCGCCGCGCCACGCGCGACCTCGAGTCGCTCGGCGTCCAGGTCTGGACGGCGAGCCCGGTGACCGACGTCGACGCCAGCGGCGTCCAGGTGGGCCGCGAGCGCATCGAGGCGGCCACCACCTTGTGGGCGGCCGGCGTCGAGGCCGCGCCGCTCGGGCGCCTGCTCGGCGCCGAGACCGACCGCCTCGGACGCGTCCGGGTCGGCCCCGATCTCACGCTCCCGGGCCATCCCGAGGTGTTCGTGCTCGGCGACCAGGCCCATTCGCTCGACGCGGAGGGCCGGCCGCTCCCGGGGCTCGCCCCGGTGGCGATGCAGCAGGGCCGTTTCGCGGCGCGCGCGATCCGCCGTGAGCTTCGCGGAGCGGTCGAGCGCGAAACCTTCTTCTACCGCGACCGGGGACAGATGGCGACGATCGGGCGCAGCCGCGCGATCTGCGACACGGGCCGCCTCGCATTCGGCGGCTTCGCGGCCTGGGCGTTCTGGCTCCTGGTCCACATCTACTTCCTGGTCGGATTCAAGAACCGGCTCTTCGTGGTGATCCAGTGGGCCTGGGCCTACCTCGCCTACGGCCGCGGCGCGCGCCTCATCGTGAGCCGGGACTGGAGGCGCGGGGGCGAGCTTCCCGACTGAGCGCGGGCCGCCGTCCCGCGCTCACCAGGTATCGACGCAGGGCCGCTTCTTCCCCGTGCGCGGCGCCGGCGGGGGCGCACTCGCGAGGCCGGCGAGGATCCAGGCGCGGCTCTCGGCCGGGTCGATGACGTCGTCGATCTCGAAGAACGGCGCGTAGTTCACCGCCTTCCCGACCTCGTACATGCGGGCCACCATCTTCTCGTAGAGGGCCTGGCGCCGGGCCGGGTCCTGCTCGGCCTCGAGCTCCTTCCGGAAGCCGAGCTTGACGGCGCCTTCGAGCCCCATGCCGCCGAACTCGCCGGTGGGCCAGGAGACGCTGAACATCGGGTTCTTGAAGCTGCCGCCCGCCATCGCCTGGGCGCCGAGACCGTAGCCCTTGCGCAGCACGATCATGAAGAACGGCACCGTGAGGCTCGTAGAAGTCACGAACAGCCGCGCCGCGTGGCGCACGGTGGCCTCCTTCTCGGACTCGGGGCCGACCATGATGCCGGGCGTGTCGCACAGGAACAGGAGCGGGATGTCGAAGGCGTCGCAGAGCTGGAGGAAGCGCGCGGCCTTGTCGGCGCCGTCGCGGTCGATGGCGCCGGCCAGGTGGTGCGGGTCGTTGGCGACGATGCCGATCGGGCGCCCCTCGATGCGCGCCAGCGCCGTCACCATGCCGTGGCCGAAGTGGCGCCGGATCTCGAGCACCGAGCCCTCGTCGGCGAGGGTCTCGATCACCCGCCGCACGTCGTAGATGCGGAGGCGGTTCTCGGGGATGGCGGTGCGCAGCAGGCGCTGGTCCGGCACCGGGCCGGGCGGGGTGCGGCCCTGGAAGAAGGCGAGGTACTTCTTCGCCACCGCCGTCGCCTCGGCCTCGTCGCGCACGGGGATGTCGACGACGCCGTTCGGCACCTGCACGCTCATGGGCCCCACCTCGGAGGGGTGGAAGACGCCGAGGCCGCCACCCTCGATCATGGCCGGCCCGCCCACGCCGATGTTCGAGCCCTCGGTGGCGATCACGACGTCGCAGGTGCCGATCAGCACGGCGTTGCCCGCGAAGCAGTAGCCGTTCGTGATGCCGACCAGCGGCACCAGACCGCTGAGCTCGCCCATCAGCTGGAAGGCGAGGCAGGAGAGGCCGCTTCCGCCGGGCCCGTCGGTGTCGCCCGGCCGCCCGCCGCCGCCCTCGCCGTAGAGCACCACCGGGAGCCGCTGGTCCCGGGCGATCTCGAGCATGCGGTCCTTCTTCATGTGGTTGTAGAGGCCCTGGGTGCCGGCCAGCACCGAGTAGTCGTAGGCCATCACCACGGCCCGCGCGGCGTGGCCCTCGAAGAGGTCGCCGTTGATGCTGGCGATGCCCGCCACCATGCCGTCGCCCGGCGTGTTCGAGCGCAGGTCCTCGACGTCGCGCCGGCGGCGCTGGGCGGCGATGGCGAGGGCGCCGTACTCGCGGAGCGAGCCCGGGTCGATCAGGTCGGCGACGTTCTCGCGCGCCGTGCGGTGACCCTTGGCGTGGCGCTTCGCGGTGGCGGCCGGCCGGTTCTCGTCGAGGCCGTAGGCGTGGGCGTCGAGCGCCTCCTGGAGGTCGGGGCGGATCGCGTCGGGGTCCACGCGCTCCACGGCGGCTGCCGCCGCGGCCTCGACCTCGCCCGGCTCGACGACGACGAGCGTGGCGCCCTCGTAGACCGTGTCGCCGCGGCCGACCCGGATCTCGCGCACGGTGCCGCTCTCGGTCGCGGCGATCACGTGCTCCATCTTCATGGCTTCCATCACCAGCAGCGGCGTGCCCGCGCCGACCGCGTCACCGGGCGCGACCGCGATGCTCACGATCGTGCCCTGGAGCGGCGCGCGGATCGCGCCGGGAACGCCTGGGCCTTCTTCCTCCCGTGCCGCACGCTCGGCGACGCCGTGCTTGAGCACGGCCAGCGGGTCGCCCGTGTCCACGCGCACCCCCGCGAAGTCGCCCGCGCCGGTCGACTCGGCCTCCGCAAGGGCTGCGTTCAGGCGCGCGGCGTGACGCGCGATGTAGCCGGTGTCGACCTCGCCCGCGGCGACGGCCCCGTCGGCGAGCAGCGCCGCGAGGAACGGCACGTTGGTACGGACGCCCTCCACACGGAGCTCCGCCAGCGCCCGGCGCGCCTTCCCCACCGCGGCCGAGAAGTCGCCCGGGGTGTGTACGATCACCTTGGCGAGGAGCGAGTCGAAGTGCGGATTCGTGGCATGGCCCGCGGTCGCGTGCGTATCGACGCGGACGCCCGGCCCCGTCGGCGCCGCGAACGCGGTGAGCGTGCCGCCGGCCGGACGCGCGGCGCCGGCGTCGTCGAGCGTCTCGGTGTTGATGCGGAGCTGGATCGCGTGACCGCGCGGCGCGGGGGTCTCCGAGAGCCCCAGCTCCGCGAGGCGCGCGCCCGCGGCGACGCGGAGCTGCGCCTGGACCAGATCGATCCCGGTCACCGCCTCGGTGACGGTGTGCTCGACCTGGAGCCGTGGGTTCGCCTCGATGAAGAAGACCTCGTCCGTGTCGCGATCGAGCAGGAACTCGAAGGTGCCGAGGCTCCGGTAGTCGAGCGAGGCGGCCATGCGGCGCGCCGCCTCGACGATCGCCGCCCGTACGGCGTCGGCCAGGAACGGGGACGGCGCCAGCTCGACCAGCTTCTGGTGCTGACGCTGGAGCGTGCACTCGCGCTCGCCGAGGTCGACCACGGCGCCCGTGCCGTCGCCCAGGATCTGCACTTCGAGGTGGCGCGCGCGCTCGACGAGGCGCTCCACGTAGAGCGCGGGCGTGCCGAAGTACGCCTCCGCCGCCTTCGCGCAGCGCTCGAAGGCGGCCTCCACCTCGGACGGCGCCGAGACGACCTCGAGCCCGCGGCCGCCGCCCCCGCCGACGGCCTTCACCATGAAACGCGCGCCGGCCTCGGCCTCGAGCATCGCCTTGGCCTGTCCGGGGCTCGCGGGCTCGTCCGTTCCCGGCAGGACCGGGATGCGGAGCTCGCGCGCCCGGCGGCGCGCCGCGAGCTTGTCGCCGAGCGCCTCGAGCTGGTGCGCGCTCGGGCCGACGAAGACCCGGCCGGCGTTCTCGCACGCCTCGGCGAAGGCGGGGCTCTCGCTCAGGAAGCCGTAGCCGGGATGGACGGCGTCGCAGCCCTCCCGCTCCGCGATCGACACCAGCTGCGCCAGGTCGAGGTAGGCACGCACGCCGTGCCCATCGAGCCGCGCGAAGCCGTCCGCGCGCCGCGTGTGCAGGCAGGAACGGTCGTCGTCCGGCGCCACGGCCAGCGTCTCGATCCCGAGCTCGGCGGCCGCCCGCGCGATCCGGATGGCGATCTCGGCCCGGTTGGCGATCAGGAGCTTCTTCACGGAGGCCGAGTGTATTCGAGATCGAGAGCGGGTTGGAAGGGCCTCCGCCGCATCCGTGTAGAATC
Organism: Myxococcota bacterium; assembly: GCA_041605395.1. Taxonomy (GTDB): domain Bacteria; phylum Myxococcota_A; class UBA9160; order UBA9160; family UBA6930; genus JBFIYM01. The sequence goes on from JBFIYM010000006.1 coordinate 39,106, forward strand.
GGCGGATCGACCACCCGGACATCGAGGAGCGCCACATGGTTCGGCTGGACGAAGCGTCGCTCATGGCGCTCCGGCTCTGACGTCGTCGGATGCACCCCACCGAGCCGAGACGCTGGCTGCTGCGCGCCCTCGCGATGGCGATCGGCTTCGCGCTGCTGGCGCTGATCGAGCTCGCCCTGCGGCTCCTCGACGTGGCCGGCCCCGGCGAGCCCGTGGAGGATCTCTTCGCCGCGCGCGGCCCGGCCTTCGTGGAGCGCGCCGACCGCCGACTCGGGCCGAGCGAGGCGCGAAAGGGCTTCCTGCTCGACACCGTCTTCTCCCGCGCCAAGGCCCCCGGCACGCGGCGCATCGCGGTGCTCGGGGGAAGCACCGCGATGGGGTTCCCGCTCGAGCGCGTCTACGACCCGAGCCTGCTGCTCCGGAGCGCGTTCGCCGCGATCGACCCCGGCACGCGCTACGAGGTGCTGAACCTGGGAGGCTTCGCCTATGCCTCCCACCGGATCGTGGGGCTGGTGCGCGAGCTGCTCGCGTACGACCTCGACCTCGCGATCGTGATGACCGGCCACAACGAGTTCCTCGAGCGGCGCTACCCCGCGCCCGGGGACTCCGTCTTCCAGGGGCTCCGCCTCTACCGGGCGCTCGCGGGCGTGCTGCTGCGCGAATCCCCCTACGGCGCGGTGCGCTGGGCCGCGCACCGCGTCGACGACGCGGAGCGCGAGCAGGTCGCCGCGGGCTTCGAGACGAACCTGCGCGCGATCGCGCGGGCCGCTCGCGAGGCGGGCGTTCCGTTGCTGCTCGTGAGCCTGCCCGCCAACATGGCCTTCGGCCCGAACGCGGCCTCCGCGATCCCGCGCGCAGAGCTGGCCGAGCTGCACGACGTGGTGCGCCGCGGCGAGATCGACGAGGCCGAGCGGCAGCTCGAAGCCTGGCACGCGCGCGTGGGGGACGACCCGTGGTGGGTCTTCACGCGCGGGCTGCTCTCGCCGGCCCACCGCGACGCCGGGAGCGCCGGCCCGTGTCGGGCAGGCGACGACCTGTGCCGCGCCCGCGACCTGGACCCGATCCCGGTTCGCATCACGTCGCCGCTCGAGCGCGTGCTCGCGCGGGTGGCCGCGGAGGAGGAGGTCGCGCTCGCCGTGCCGGGGCGGGACCCGGCCTTCGCGGAGCGCATCAGCGGGGACCTCTTCTACGATCACTGCCACCTCCAGCCCGCGGGCCAGCGCGCGCTCGCAGCGACCGTGCTGCGCACGCTGCCGACCGACTGGCTCGCCGGGCGTGAGGACCCGCAACGCGTGGCGGCCGCAGCGTGGGCGCGCCTCGAGGCCCGGCTCCCCGCGCGCAAGCGCGCCCTGGCCTCCGCCCGCATCGCGTACGAGACCGGGCTCAACATGAACCGACCCCAGCGCGGGCTCGGCTGGACGCGCCACGCGCTCTCCCTCGATGCGGAGCTCGGCAAGGCGAGATGGCTCCAGCAGGAGCTCTCGAAGCGGGCGCGCGACCTGCCCCCGCTGATGGGCGAGTAGGGCACGGGCCCGACACCCACGTTCCGCGGATGGCGGCTACGCTCGCTCCTCGCCCCCGACGTGAAATTCCCTTCGGGGCCCGAGCTCGTGGATCGGGTCGCCCGGATGTCGCCGCCATGGTGCAGTCCCAGCCCAGCGAGACGCAGCCGCCTCCGAGCCCGGCGCAGTGGCGCCTGGCGCGCCGCTGCCTGTTCCTGCTGGGCGCGCTCTGGGCCCTCAGCACCGTGGGACGCGCGTTCTCGCTCTATCTGATCAGCCACTACCCGCTCCTGCTGGTCGGGATGAGCCCGATGGGCTCGCACGTGCTGCTGGCGGCTGCCGTGACACACCCGGTCGCGCTGCTCGCGGTGGCCACCACGCGGCGCCTCCTCTTCTACACGGCCATGTTCTTCCTGGGTCGAGCGCTCGGGACCCGGGCCGTCGAGTGGGTCGAGGCCCGCGCGCGGCACTTCGCGCGCTTCGTGCGCTTCATCGAGCGGCTGTTCGAGAAGGCGCCGCGCCTCGTCGTGCTGCTCGGCTCCGGCCCGACCGTGAGCGCGCTCGCGGGCATGTCGGGGATGCCGCTGTCCACCTACCTGACGCTGGCGACCCTCGGTCTCGTCGTGCGCCTCTGGATCTGGATCCAGTTCGCCGAGATCTTCCGCGGGCCGATCGAGCAGGTGCTGGCGTGGATCGACGAGTACTGGCTGCCGGGCACGGTGGTGCTCGTGACGATCGTCGGCATCCACCAGTGGCGCCGGCTGCGCACGGCGCGCGCCGCACGCGCCGCCGCTGCTGGGCTGGGTGCCTAGACCGGGCTCTGGCGCGCGCTGCGGCGCAGGACGACCCCGAGCCCTGTGTACCAGAGCGGCGCGATCAGCAGTCCGCCGACGCCGACCGAGAGCACCAGCAGCGCGTGCGAGAGCAGCAGGTAGCCGAGCAGGCCGGCCGCGTAGGCGCCGGCGTTCGCGAAGCCGAGCCAGCAGAGCGCCCGCGGCAGCCGGCCGGAGCGCAACCCGAGGGCGCTCACCACCGCGACCCAGAGACCGACGGCCCCGTAGGTGAGGAAGCCGTCGGGCACGTCGAGCGCCAGGCCGGCGACGACGTGGACCGCCTGCTGGAAGGCCGGGTCCGCAGCGGCGTAGTCGGGAATGATCTTGCGATCGAACGCGACCTCCATCAGATGGCTGCGCGCGTTCACCGCGAAGCCGAGCCACGCGGCGCTGCCCGCCCAGAGCACGGCGCCGCGGCTCACGGGCCACACCAGCGCCGAGATGGCGGGCACGGCGGCCAGCCCGAACAGGCCCGCTGCCACCCAGGCCCAGTGATAGGCGAGGTGCGCGAAGGGCTCGCGCGAGAGCGCCAGCCAGAACTCGTGCGGCGTCACCTCCGGGCGCCCCTGGAGCTCGGGCGACATCAGCGCCGCGAAGACGCCGGACGCCAGGTAGGCGAGCGCCACCCCGAAGGCCCCGAGGCTCCCGACGCGGAGCAGGCTCGGATCGTTCGCCATGCCCGCAGAGGTAGCGTCGCGTCCGCCCGCCGCCCAGCGAAGCGCCGGACTTCGTGCCCACGCTTCCGGTCCTTCAGTCGCGCCGGGCCTCCGCTTCCGCGGCGCCGGCGAACGGCCACGCCAGCTGCGCGAGGAAGCCGGCCGGGGGCGGGTCGGCGAGCACGCCGTAGCGCGTCGGCCAGGCCTCGTCGGGCAGGTGATGCGTCCCGAACAGCCGATCGATCCACGGGAAGTGGACGGCGAAGTTCTTGTCCATGGCGACGGCGTCGGCCGCGTGGTGCCAGTGGTGGAAGCGCGGCGTGACCAGCCAGCGGTCGAGCCAGCGCGTCCGCGTACCCAGGTTGGCGTGGATCCAGGTGGCCTGGGTCGCCACCCAGACGAGATAGGCCGCCAGCACGGGAGCCGAGAAGCCCAGCAGGAAGAGCGGCACGAACGCCACGGCCCGCGTCACCACGACGTCGACCAGATGCAGTCGCGAGCCCGCCAGCCAGTCGAGCGCCTCGCTCGAGTGGTGGATGGCGTGGAAGCGCCACAGCCACGGGACGGCGTGGAAGGCGCGGTGCGCGGCATAGCTCGCGAGGTCGGCCGCCAGCACGGCGAGCGGCAGCTGCACGAGCACGGGGAGGGCGGAGACGGCGGTCTGGAGCGGAGGCCAGGCCGCCCACCGGAACAGCAGCCCGGCCGGCACCACGGTCGCGAGCGCCACCAGCGACACCAGCAGGTGGCTCACGAAGAACCAGGCGAGATCCGTGCGCCAGCCGCGCCGGAACACCGGCTGCTCGGGCCGGCGCGCGAACGCGCGCTCGAGCGGCACGAAGACGACCGCGAGCAGCAGCAGGTCGAGCGTCAGCCAGTCGAGGCCGAGCGTGTGCCGCACCGGCACCGGCGTCTCGACCTCCACGAAGGCGCCGCCCGTGAGCTGCGCGGCGAGCGCCAGCAGCAGGCCGGCGGCGCCGAGCCGACGGCCGCGGTCGAGCCCGATCGCGGCGGCGCCGAGCGCAGCCGCGAGCACGATCCCACCCGCGATCAGCGCCCGCAGCAGGGGCAGCGGGTAGACCTCGCGGAGCTCCGCCGTGGTCAGCAGCTCGGGGTAGTGGAGGCAGAGCACCGCCGAGGCGGACAGGGTCCCGAAGAAGAACGCGCCGATGCCGAGACCGTGGCGCCGCCCGAGCGCGCGGCGGGTCGAATCGGGAACCGGCGTGTCGGAGGACATGGCCCTCCTTCGGCCGCCCGCCGTCTCGCCTCGACGGGGGGTCTCGGAGAGCCTACCGACCCGTCGCGGAGTACGCGTCAGAGCAGCGGCAGCTGCCGGTCGCGTTCGTCGCTGGCGAGCGGCCAGGCGCGAAGACGCTCGACCCACTCCGCGGGGAGGCCGAGCTCTCGTGAGCCTCGCAGCAGGAGACCCATGTAGCGCCGCGACGGCTTTCGCCCCGGTTGGCCGAGCTCCGAGCGATACGTGAAGGCGCCGACGGCGCGCGCGTCCGGGGTCCGGACCTCGACCTCGAGCCGCCGATAGGCGCCCCGGTCGACGCCCTCCGTGCGGTCGAGACGCTGCGCTTCCGGCGCGGTCAGCTGGTAGAGCGCGCCCCAGACGTACTCGCCCGGTCTTCGCACGACGTTGGCCACCCCGCGCTCGCCCGGCCCGACCGGGAGGTCGAAGCACAGCGCGAAGTCGTCGAGCACGCCGATCTCGGTCGCGAGCGGCTGCATGCGGCGGCGCCCCAGGAACGTGCCGCGTTCCAGGTTGCTGCCGTAGGCGAAGTACCAGAGCGTTGCCACGCGCGTCTCCCCGAGGCCGGGCGGCTCCCCTATGGTTCGCTCTTTCCGGGAGACCCGCCATGAGCACCGAGCCGCGCATCCTGAAGGAGCTCGACGACGAGGGCGTCCTGCTCGCGACGCTGAACCGTCCGCGCCGGAAGAATGCCTTCGACGAAGCGCAGTGGGACGCGCTGGCGGACACGCTGCGGGAGGCGAACGCCGACCCGCGCGTCGCCGTCGTGCTCCTCACCGGCGCCGGCGGGAACTTCTCGTCGGGCGCGGACCTCAGCAACTTCACGCAGGGGACCCGCGAGCCGCGCGAGGACGGCCTTGCGAGCGGCTTCTACGGCTGTGTCCAGGCCGTCTTCGCGTTCGAGAAGCCCCTGCTCGCGGCGGTGTCCGGTGTGGCCGTGGGCGGCGGCTGCACGCTCGCGATCGCGAGCGACGTGGTCTACGTGGGCGAGAGCGTCCGCATGCGCCTGCCCTTCGCGAACCTGGGCCTCGTTCCCGAGATCGCGAGCAGCTACACGCTGCAGTCCGCGATCGGGCGCCAGCGCGCGGCGGAGCTCTTCTTCACCGCGGAGTGGATCGACGCGAAGCGCGCCCTCGAGATGGGGATGGCCGCCCGCATCCTGCCCGACGCGGAGCTGGTGCCGGCGGCGCTCGCGAAGGCGCGCGAGATGGCGCAGTGGCCGGTCTCGGCGCTGGTCGGCATCAAGCGCACGCTCCAGGTGGCGAATCGCGCCGGCATCGAGGCGGCGCTTTCCGCCGAGGACGAAGGCATGCGCCGGCTCGCGGGCTCGCCCGAGAACATCGAGGCGGTGAAGGCCTTCCTCGAGAAGCGCAAGCCCGACTTCAAGCAGTTCAGAACGCGCTGAGCCGCGCGCCTTGCCCGGCACGGTCACACTGTCGCAGCGCGAAGCGCGCTGGCTCGCGCTCGAGGCGCAGGGCCTCGGGGCCGGGCGGCCGCGCGCGAAGGGACGCGGTGCGCTGCTCGCGCTGATCGAGCGCCTCGGCGTGCTCCAGCTCGACGCCATCAACGTGCTCGAGCGGCCGCAGTTCCTGGTGCCCTGGAGCCGCCTCGGCGCCTTCGACCCGGCCGCGCTCCACGGGCTGTGCGGCCCCGGCGGCGCGCTGTTCGAGTACTGGGGCCACGCCGCCTCGTGGCTCCCGGTCTCGCACCATCCCCTGCTGCGCTGGCGCATGGCGGGGTTCCGGAGCGCCCGGCCCGCGACGCCCTACCTGGCCCGCTGGCAGGCCTGGGGCAAGAAGAACGCCGCCTACGTGCGCCGCGTCCGCGACGAGGTGCGGGCACGCGGCCCGCTGAGCGCCGCCCAGCTCAGCAACCCGCGCCGGCGCGACGGCGAGTGGTGGGGCCGCCGCAGCGTGGGCCGGCAGGCGCTCGAGTTCCTGTTCGCGCGCGGTGAGCTCGCGGGCTGGCGCAACGAGAGCTTCGAGCGCGTCTACGACCTGCCGGAGCGGGTGATCCCCGGCGAGGTGCTCGCGCAGCCGGCGCCGTCGGAGACGGAGGCGCAACGCGAGCTCGTCGCCACGGCGGCTCGCGCACTCGGCGTGGCGACGCTCGGAGACCTCGCCGACTACCACCGGATCGCGAAGGGCTCGGCCGCCGCGCGCGTGGCGGAGCTCGTCGAGGCGGGTCGGCTCGAGCGGGTCGCGGTCGAGGGCTGGCGCGAGCCGGCCTACCGCCCGAGCGGGCTTCGCGTCCGCCGCCCGCGCCGTTCGCACGCCACGCTGCTCTCGCCCTTCGACTCGCTGATCTGGGAGCGGGAGCGTACGAGCCGGCTGTTCGGCTTCGACTACCGCATCGAGGTCTACGTCCCGGCGCCGAAGCGGCGTTACGGCTACTACGTCCTGCCGCTCCTGCTCGGCGACGCGTTGGTGGCGCGCTTCGACCTCAAGGCCGATCGCAAGGCTGAAGCGCTGCGCGTCGAGGGGGCGCATCTCGAGACGGGCCAGGACGCCGGCGCCGTGGCCGCGAGCGCAGTGACGGAGCTCCATGCGCTCCGCGCCTGGCTCGGCCTCGACGGCCTCCGCGTCGGCCGCCGCGGCGGCTTCGCGTCCGCGCTCCGGGCCGCCGCGAAGCGGGCTCGGTAGATCGCTTCGGGCGTCGCCTCCGCGCTGGCGCTCATCGCACCAGGGCGGCGACCTGCTTCGTGAGCCCGGGGATCGCGACGCCGTGCGGGCAGGCGCTCGCACAGGGCGTGCCGTCGCAGCCGAGGCAGGCCGCGAGCGGCCCCGCCTCGGGGAGCGCGGCCCGCGCGAGCTCCGGGTCCTCGTAGTCGAAGGCGTACATGCGGGCCCGGAGCGCATCCGGGATCGAGACGCCGGCCGGACACGCGCCCGTGCAGGCGTCGCACCCGTAGCGGCACTGGGTGGCGGCGCTGCGCCGGACGTAGCGGCGGAGCAGGCCGGCGTCGGCCGGGTGCGGCTGCGTCCAGCCGGATGCGCCGAGGTACTCGTCCACCTGGGCCGGGCTCTTCATCGTGACGACCAATGCGTCCGCGAGGCCGGTCGAGAAGATCCAGCGGAAGGCGGCCTGTGCGAAGGTGGCGCCCGCCCCCTCGTAGGGGCGCATGTCGTTCAGGCGGGCGCCGCGGAGCGTCTTCATCGCGATCACGCCGATGCCGGCCTCGCGCGCCTCTCGCAGCGCGCGCGGCAGCTCGGGCTGGCGCGCCACGAAGTCGAAGCTGCCCGTGAAGCGCTGATAGAAGGCCGGGTCCTGGCCGAAGTTGAAGGCGACCAGCACCACGTCGAAGAGCTTCTTCTGGACGGCGAGGTCGAGGCACTCGACGAGCCGTCCCCCGTGGCCCGACATGCCGGTGAAGCGGATCTTGCCCTGCTGCCTCGCGCGCGACGTGAACTCGAGCCACTCGTCGTTGCGGAGACGCTCCGGATCGTTCACCGCGTGGTTGAAGTAGACGTCGATGCGGTCCGTCCGGAGGCGTCGGAGGCTCCCCTCGAGCGCCTCGAAGAGCTCGGCGCGCTTCGTGTGAGCGCCGGCGCTGTGCTTGCTCGCGAGCAGCACATCGTCGCGACGGCCCGCGAGCGCGCGGCCGATCGTCTCCTCCGAGCTTCCGGAGCGGTAGCTCTCGGCGGTGTCGAAGTAGGTGATGCCGCGCGCCAGGGCGTGCTGGACGAGCGCGTCGTCTCCCGACAGCGAGGACGACCCGAAGCCGATGTCCGGCAGCTCGAGCCCCGTACTGCCGAGGCGTACGCGACGCTTGATGCGCGGGGATTCCTCAGCGGCGGAGGCCGCGCCGCGTGCCAACGGGAGCAGCGCCGGCGCCATCCCGAGCGCCAGGCCACGTCGGATCAGCTCGCGTCGATCGAGCATGCGATTCCTCCGCGTGAAGAGGCTAGGGCATGAGCGGCCCGGCGCTTCCCCAGAGCCGACCGGCGCTTACCCAGAGTGGCCTGGATCTGGTACACGCTAGCGCCGTGCGATCGATCCCCAACCGACTGCTGCGTGAGCCGCTCCTCCACTTCTTGCTGCTCGGGGCGGCGCTGTTCCTACTCTACGACGTCCTGCGGGGCCAGGACGAGCGCCCCGATCGCATCGTGGTCGACGCCGCCCGCGTCGAGCAGCTCGCGGTCGGCTTCTCGCGCGTCTGGCAGCGCCCGCCGACCGGGGCCGAGCTGGCCGGGCTCGTCGAGGACTTCGTGCGCGAGGAGGTGTACTACCGCGAGGCCCTGGCGATGGGCCTCGATCGCGACGACACGATCGTGCGCCGGCGCATGCGTCAGAAGCTCGAGTTCCTGTCCGAGGACCTGGTCGACCTCGCCGAGCCGAGCGAGGCCCAGCTCGAGGCCTGGCTGGCCGAGCACGCAGACGACTACCGCGTCGAGCCGCGCGCGGCGCTGCGGCAGGTCTACGTGAGCCGCGAGCGCCACGGCGAGAGGGCGGGGGCCGAGGCTCGGCGCCTGCTCGAACGGCTCCGGGAGGGCGCGGACGCGGCGGCGCTCGGCGACGCGTCGCTGCTCCCGACGTCGCTGCCGCTCTCGCCGCAGCGCGAGATCGCGAAGCACTTCGGCGACGACTTCGCGGCCGCGGTGATGGCCCTCGAGCCCGGCGCCTGGGGCGGCCCCGTCGAGTCCACGTTCGGGCTCCATCTGGTGCGTCTCGAGGCGCGCGAGCCCGCCCGCACGCCGACGCTCGCCGAGGCGCGGCGCGCGGTCGAGCGCGACTGGGCCAGCGCGCGCCGCGAGGAGGCCAACGAGGCCTTCTACCAGGCGCTGCGCGCGCGCTACGAAGTGAGGGTCGAGATGCCCGCCCCCCCGCCGGCCGGCTCGTGACGCTGCGCCGCTCTGCACTCGGCGCGCTCGCCCTGACCCTCGGCCTGCTCGGGGCAGCGGCGTTCGCGCACGAGGTGCGACCGGCCTACCTCGAGCTCCGCGAAGCCGACGCCGAGCACTTCGACGTGCTCTGGAAGGTGCCCGCGCGCGGGGAGATGCGGCTCTCGCTCCACGTGCGGCTTCCCGAGCGCTGTCGCGAGCTGGCGCCGCGCTCGCGCGTCGATGCCGGCGGGGCCGTGACCGAGCGCTGGCGCATGCGCTGCACCGGCGGCCTGGTGGGCGAGACGATCGCGATCGACGGCCTCGCGGGCACGCTCACCGATGCGCTCGTGCGCGTCGAGCGCGTGGAAGGCGGGACGCAGGTGGTGCGCCTCACGCCGACGGCGCCGGGCTTCGTGTTGGAGCAGGCGCCGGGCGCCGGCGACGTGGCCCGCACCTACTTCGTGCTGGGCGTCGAGCACATCGCGCTCGGCATCGACCACCTGCTTTTCGTGTTGGGGCTCCTGCTGTTGGTCGACGGGCGGCGCCGTTTGGTCGGCACCGTCACCGCCTTCACCGTGGCGCACAGCGTGACGCTCGCGGCCTCCACGCTCGGCTGGGTGCGCCTCGCGCAGCAGCCGGTCGAGGCGGTGATCGCGCTCAGCATCGTCTTCGTGGCCGGCGAGATCGCCCACGAGCAGCGCGGCCGCATGGGCCTCACGCGGCGCTGGCCCTGGCTCGTGGCCGCGAGCTTCGGGCTGCTGCACGGCTTCGGCTTCGCGGGGGCGCTCCGCGAGGTCGGGCTGCCCGAGAGCGCGATCCCGCTGGCGCTCCTCTTCTTCAACGTCGGCGTCGAGGTCGGCCAGCTGGGCTTCATCGCGCTCGTGCTCGGCGTCCTCGCCGTGGCGCGGCGCGCCCGGGTTCCGGTGCCCGACTGGGCCCGATGGGTGCCCGCCTACGGCATCGGCACGCTCGCCGCCTACTGGACCATCGAGCGCGTCGCGGGGTTCTGGGGCTGAGCGGCCTCTCCGCTTCCTGTCGGGCGTTCAACCGCCCGGCGTGTACCAGATCGGCGAGGTGTAGGCGCGATCCTGCGTGGCGACGGGCGCGCCCTCCGGGATCGGGATCCCGAAGCGGAAGGCATCGTACGTCGACCAGCGCGGGGTCGGGATCTCGATCACCCGCGCGTAGTAGAAGGCGCGCTGGTCCGGGTCGAAGTCCGGGTCGCGCCAGACCGTGCCGAGCTCGGGCGCGCCGATGGTGTTGGTGTAGGACGCCGTCTTCGGGTCGACCGTGTTGCCCACGCGCGGCAGCTTGCCGTCGCTGCCGGCCTGGCGGTCGCCGGACCAGGCCACGTCGTAGACCTTCTCGTGGGTGGCACCAGCGCCGTCGAGCCAGCCCTTCACGATCTGGATGCGGTCGAGGTTGGCGCCGATCGGATCGCGCAGCGCGTAGACCAGGAAGCTCGGCGCGGTCCGGGTCGTTCGCGCCGGGAGGTCGGCGCCCATCGGGACGCCGCGCTTGTAGCCCGCGAGGGCAGGGGTCCGGCTCTCGAGGTCCTTCTCGGTGAAGCCCCAGCCGCCGAAGAAGCGCACCATCATGCGGCTTCCGGTGGTGGCGTAGACCTCGCGCCGCTCCATGGCGTCGAAGATCGCAGCGCGCGTGTTGTTCTTGGACCAGACCGCCGCCAGGCCGGACGCGGTCATCTGCCAGCCCTGGATCGAGCCCGCCTCGCTCTTCATGAAGGCGTGGCTCATGCGGCCGGGCTTCGGCTCCGCGCCCGCGTGCTTGCCGAAGAAGTTGTCCTCCTGCGCGGTCGCGAGCGAGGTGTGGCTGTCCGTCGAGCCGATCTGGCCGAACTTGTAGGGGTTCGTGCCGAGTCGGGCTTCGAGGGCGAGGCCCTGCTTCAGCGCCTCGCGCGCGTACTCCCCGGCCAGCATGTCGTTGGTCTTCGCGTGGGAGCCGTCGAGGTTGGCCAGGTCCCAGGTCTCGTAGTCGGCGAACTCGTCGTCCGGCGAGAGGAAGGGGTGCGCCTCGCCGTCCCCCTTGATCTGGGTCGTCTCGTAGAGGGGCTCCCAGCGGGCGCGCTCGGTCACGTAGCCCGCGTCGAGCTTCGTGCCGTCGTACTGCGCGTCGACCGGGAACATGATGCCGTTCGAGAGGTTTCCGTTGTGTGCGATCGCCAGCACGCGGCCCCCGGTCTTCTGCTCGTACGCGGTCATCCACTTCCAGAGGTCGCGCGGGTTCGGGCTGCCGAGCGGCGGCATCGTGGTGTAGGCGACGCCCTGCGAGGCGCGGTCGCCGCCGTCCCGGTAGATCACCACGCGGTGCATGTTGTTGCCGAGGATCAGCGAGGTCCACTCGAAGCCGATGAAGGCGGTGAAGCGCCCCGGGTCGTTGAAGCGCTCGGCGACGTCGATGGTGTGCTGCCACGCGGCCTTGTAGGGCGCCGAGTCCGGCGCGTAGACGAGGCCCTCCGGGAACTTCCCTTGCGAGAACAGGCCGATCAGCTCGAGGGCCACACCCACCCCGTCGCCCGCCTTGATGCGGTCGTGCCACTCCTTGCCCTTCGGTACCGCCATGATGTGCGGCTTCGCGGCGAACAGGTCCGGGAAGAAGCCCATGTTGTCCGAGTGGTCGGCGACCACCAGGAAGTCGAGCGGGCGCGAGAGCCGGACGGGGATTCCGCTCGAAGACACCACCTCCTCGCCGCGCGCGAAGCGATAGGCGTGCTCGATCCCGAGCCGGTTTCCGAACGCGCCCGCGTCCATCGACATCGAGGTGTGGAGGTGCGTGTCGCCCCAGAGCAGGCGGCTCGGCATCTCGGCGCCCGCCTTCGCGCGGCCGGCATACGGCGAGTAGCTGCGTCCCTCGTACGCCTTCGAGAGCACCTGCTCGGCTTCGGGGGGCACCGGGATCTGGGCCGCCGCGGACGTGGCGAGTGCCGAGAGCAGGATGGGCAGTGCGGTTCGGGCGATTCGGATCTTCACGGTTCC
>JBFIYM010000007.1:0-51108 GCA_041605395.1 Myxococcota bacterium
GCCACCAGCGCCCAGCGCGGGCCGCCCGCGGAGAGGCCCGCCGCCGCCGCGACGGCGGCGACGACCCCGGCGAGGACCAGGACCGAGACGACCACGGCGCGCGCGCGGCGCACGCGGTCGGCGAGCTGGCCGCCGACGAAGACGCCGAGCGCCATCGTGGCGATCGCCGGGCCGGCGAAAAAGCGGCCCACCTCCTCCTGGCTGAAGCCGCGGTCGACCAGCAGCGGGCCGGCGAGCGCGCCCGTGGCCTCCATGCCGGCACCCACCAGCGCCGCGAAGGCGAGGCCGAGCCAGGTGGTCTCGTGGCGGGCCACGGCGCCGAGGCGGCGCGCGAAGTGCGCCGCCCGCGCGCGGAGCGCCCGCGCGGCCAGGCCCTCGGCGCTGTCGCGCGCGAGCAGCGCGACGACGGCGCTCACGCCGAGCGCGCCGATCAGCAACCCCACCACGGTGGGCGCCCCGAGCACGCCCTCGAGCGCGAGCGCCGCGCCGCCGAAGACCGCGCGCCCGCCCAGCATGCCGAGCTGCATCCAGGCCGTGGCGCGTCCGCGCTCGGCGACGGGGATGCGGCGCACCGCGAGCGCGTCGATCGCGACGTCCTGCGTCGCGGCGAAGACCGCGTGTGCGATCAGGACGGGGTAGAGCGCCTGATAGCTCGAGGCGAGTTCGCTGGTGGCCGCCAGCGGCAGCAGCGTGAGCGCCATCAGGAGCTGCGGCCCCACGATCCAGGGGCGCAGGCCGAAGCGCTGCGAGCGGCCTGCGTCGACGAGGGGCGCCCACAGGAACTTGAGGCTCCAGGGGATGGTGAGCGCCGCCCCGAAGGCGGCGACGTCCTCGACGGGAACCCCCGCCGCGCGCAGCTTGGTGGGGATCGCCCACCACAAGTACCCGATCGGAGCGCCCTCGCTCAGGTAGAGCAGCGCGAAGAGCCAGCGGCGGCGGCGGGCGCTCGCGAGGAGGTCGAGACTCACACGACGCGGATCATCTCGACGGGGACCCCGCTCTTCACCTCGTAGAGATCGCTGCGCCGGTCGCGGAGCGGGCGCACCGCGCCGTGCTGGCGCACCTGGTCGAGCGCGCCGAGGTCGAGGTCGGTGATCACCACGGTCTCCGAGTAGTGGTCGGCGATGGCCGCCAGCCCGCCGGAGGGGAACGGGAAGTCGCAGGGCGTGAGAATCGCCGATTCGGCGTAGTTGATCAGGAAGTTCTCGACGCGCGGCAGATTGCCGACGTTCCCCGAGAGCGCGACGTAGACGGTGTTCTCCACCGCCCGCGCGTGGGCCGAGTAGCGCACCCGCAGATACGCCTTGCGCTCGTCGGTGCTGAAGGGGACGAGCAGCAGCTCGGCGCCGGCCAGCGTCAGCATGCGCGCGAGCTCCGGGAACTCGATGTCGTAGCAGACCACGATCGCGAGCCGGCCCAGGCCGGTGTCGAAGACCTGGAGCCCGCTGCCGGGGACGATGCCGTACTCCTCGCGCTCGGTCGGCGTGACGTGCAGCTTGTCCTGCGTGTAGACGTTGCCGCTGGGCGAGAACAGGTGCGCGACGTTGCGAATGCCGGTGGGCGAGTTGACGGGATGGCTGCCTGCGGCGATCAGCAGCCCACTCCGCTTGGCGAGCCGCTGGAACAGCTCCAGGTAGCGGGGCGTCTGCTCCGCCAGCCACTTGATCGAGTCGAGTGAATCGACCTTCTCCGGGAGCGTGGCGAAGAGCTGCACGGTGAAGAGCTCGGGCAGCAGCAGCAGGTGGCAGTCGTAGCCTTCCGCGGTCGCGACGAAGAAGTCGACCTGGTGCTCGAACTCCTCCCAGCTCGAGATCGGACGCATCTCGTACTGGGCGGCGCAGATCCGCACCTTGCGCATCGGCCGCCGCACCGGGGACGCCGCAATGCGACGACGCGCCGAACGGAAGTCGGGGTTCTCCATCTCGAGGAACGTCGCGTAGTCGAGGCTCTGGTCGTCGCGCAGGTAGCCCATGTGGACGCCGCGCACCTTGAAGCCGGCCTTCAGGTGCGCGTTCAGCGCCATGTCCTTGAGCTCGCCTGCGACCACCTTCTCGACGTACTGCTCGGGCGTGAGCGTGCCCGCGTAGGCGCGGTAGCCCGGGATGCGGCCGCCGGCCACGAAGCGCCGCAGGTTGAAGCGGCGCAGCAGCTTGCGGCGCGCCTCGTACAGCAGGCCCGCGACGCCCGAGCCGCGATGCTCCGGGTGGACGGCGATGTCGGCGCCGTAGAGCGTGTCCCCGGCCGGGTCGTGGGAGCTGAAGGTCCCGTTCCCGGTGATCTCGGCGTACGAATACCAGGGCGACTCCTCGTCCATCTGCACGATCAGCGTCGTCGCGTAGCCGACGACCTGCTTGCCGAGGAGTGCGACGAACTGCCCCTCCGGAAACGCGCGGATCTGGAGACGCAGCTGGCGCTCGTCGCACAGGCCGGTCGGCGAGTAGTTCGGGTAGGCGGCGGCCTGGCAGGCGTAGATCTTCTTCACGTCGCCGAGACGCGCCGCGCGCACCTCGAGCTTCGGAGACTTCGCCTTCCCGGAAAACGCCGGGGCCTTCGCCTTCCCAGCGGACGGGGAGCTCGACTTGGGCATGTCCACCAGCTTAGGCGGTCCGGCGCTCTCTGCTTCGGGCAGCGGTGACCGGGTTCGCGTCGAAACGGTGGAGTCGGATCGAGGGCAGACGCTCCGGGCGACGCGCCGCCGCGGAGACCGTGCGGGTGTTCGGAACGTAGGGCCAGAGAGGTTGGGGCACGCGGGACACGAAGCGGAAGGCCTCCCGCACCCGTGCGTCCCAGTGGTCCGCGAGAAGCTCGAAGTCCGCCGGATCGATGCGGCCGCGACAGTCGGGCCGGCCGCACTCGCAGCGGAAGCTGCGTTCCAGGTTGAGGCAGCCGTAGTCGTTCGTGATCTCCTCCCCCGCGGCGATGTCGCGCACCGCCACGTCGACCTCCCAGCCGGAGCTGAGCACGTTGGCGTCGCACGAGTGGTTCACCCAGCGGGCCAGGTCCCAGCACAGGACGCGCTCGCCACGCGCGTTCAGGTAGGCGTAGCGCTCGAGCAGCTCGTGGTAGCCCGAAGGGAGAGCGCGGACGCGCTGCGGAATGAAGCGTTGGTCGAGCTCATCCAGCACCCAGACGATGGTGCCGCGTGGAATGGCCCGCGTGGCGAACACGCCGAGGCCGATCGCCTCGCAGGCTGGCCGGAGCTCCGTGTCCGGATGGATCATCCGTTGCTTGCTCCTGGCAGGAGCCGGAGCTTCACGCGCACGACATCTCGCCCGAGCGCGCTGCCGGCGTCGCGAAGACGGCTTCCGCCTCCACCGGGCCGGCCACAGCGAACTCCGCGGCGGACGTCCTGGTCGTTCGAGCGCTTCTTATACCGGGACCGCAGCGCGGGGCAAGGGGCGCCGGAGCCGGCGCGGCGGAGGGAACGGCCCTCCGCGGCAGGATTCTGGCCCGTCTCGCGCCCATGCGGTGCATAATCGGGAGGAACCGTTCTGGAGGAAGGGTGCCGCTCCGGGCCCTCGGTCGCCTGCTCGGGCTTCTGCTGTTCGCCACCGCCTACGTCAGCACGCAGGGTTGCGGCGGCGGGGCGGCCACCAAGCTGAACATCCTGTCGCCGGCCCACGGGGCCTTCACCACGGCCCCGAACGTCACGCTGAGCGGGAACTTCACCGGCCCCACGGCTAGCAACGCTCGCGTCCGCGTGAACGGCGTGCTGGCGACGGTGAACGCGGACCGGACCTGGTCGCTGACGCTGCCGGTCGACGGCAGCCGCATCATGAACCCCTACGAGGCCACCCTCGAGCGGATCTCGACCGGGGCCATCGTCGCGCGCCGGCGCATCCTCGTGCACTACGGCGAGTCGCGCGCGGATGGCGCACTCTCGGAGCAGAGCGTCGCCCTGCGCCTCACGGACCCGGGGCTCGACCAGGTCGAGCCGCTGATCGAGAGCGGTGTCGTCCTCGACCTCCCCACGCTCCTGCCACCCGGCAGCGTCGTCATCACCGACTACTGCGCCATCCGCGATCCCCTGTTCGGCTTCTGCATCGGCTGGGTCACGGCGCGCGTGGACGGCAGCCCGCCGCCCTCGATCTCGGGCTTCGCCATCGACGTCGACGCCCAGCCCGACCTCGCATTCGGGGACGTCGAGGTCTACGACCTGAGCGTCGACCTCGACCTCGACGGCTCCGGGCTGGCCCCCGACTGCGGCTGGCACTTCGAGGCCGCGACCACCCCGATCCTCGGCGACTACGCGCTCCAGCGCGACGCCGCCGACCCCTCGGCGGTCGACGTGAACCTGATCGGGGCACCCGGCGTCGTGTTCCAGGGCTTCTCGGACGATCCGACCTGGGGCCTCTGCGACTTCCCGCTGATCGGCGACCTGATCCAGCTCATCGTGGGCGATCTCGAGCCCACGGTGCAGAGCGCCTTCGTGAGCTTCCTGAGCGACCCCGACGGCGCCGGGCCCGCCGACGCGCCCGTGGCCGAGGCCATCGAGGCGGCGCTCGCCGACATCTCCATCACCGGTCCGCTCTCGGGCAGCCTGAGCGTCCAGTTCGAGGCCCCGCTCTTCGAGGTGCCGGGCCTCTGGGACGGGGTCGGGGAGGACGCCGACGGCATCACGCTGGGCTCCGACACGCGCGTGACCTCGAGCGTCGGCACGGACCCCGGTCAGTGCCTGCCGCCGGTGGGGGCCCCGGATCTCGCCGCCTCCTACCACGTGGACGAAGCCTTCCCGAGCTTCGACGCGCTCACCCCGGGCGGCCTGCCCTACCACCTGGCGCTCGCCATCTCGACCTCCGCGTTCGACCAGCTGCTGAAGGCGCAGACCGAGTGCGGCCTGCTGGTCGGCAGCATCACGGAGGTCGACGCCGGCTTCGGGCCGGTACCGCTCACGGCCGGCATCCTGGCCCTCTACCTCCCCCAGTTCGGCGAGCTCCCGGCCAGCACCCGGTTCCGCATCGACCTCCGGCCGACGCTGGCGCCCCTGATCTCGGGCAATGCGGGCCCGAGCGGGGAGCTGGCCGAGATCCAGGTGCCCCACCTCGTCGCGGAGCTGCGCGAGCTCGTCTCGAACCACTACTGGCTGGGCCTGGCGCTCGACTTCTCCGCAGGGCTCGCGATCACGTTCGACCCCGCGACCAGCGCGCTCACCTTCTCGGTGCAGTCCATCGCGGCCCCGGACCTCGCGATCGCGGTCACGCAGAACCTGCTCCTGATCCCGGACGCGACCATCCAGACGGCGCTCCCGCCGCTGCTCGAGCCGATGCTGCCCACGCTCGGCGCCGGGCTCGGAGCCTTCCCGCTGCCGGACTTCCTGGGCCTCCAGCTCCAGAGCGTGGAGATCGCGCGCACGGGCTCGTTCCTGACGCTCTACGCGAACCTGACACCGGCGCCCTGACCTGCCCCCAGGCGGGCGGCCGGGAGCGCCCGCCCCACCGCGCGACAGCTCGCGGCGGGGCCGCCTACACTCCGGATGGGCATGGACATCCGCACCAAGCTCGTCTTCGCATTGGTCGCCGTTTCGCTCGGCAGCATGCTCGCGCTCGGCGCCTTCAGCTACGACGCGACGCGCTCGCAGCTCCAACGGCTCGCCCTGCGCCAGCTCGACGCGCTCGCCGAATCCAAGAAGGAGGACCTCGAGCGCGTGATGGTGGCGTGGCAGGACCGGGTCGAGCTGGTCACCTCGCGCACGGCGCTGCGCCAGCGCCTGCGGGAGTACCGCGCGACGCGCGACCCGAGCCACGCCGAGGCGATCCGGCGCATCCTCGTCGACGCGGAGGGGGCCGTCGCCGCGCTCCGCGGCATCTCGGTGTTCACCGCCGACCTTCGCCACGTGGCCAGCGCGGGCCTCGACCCCGGTCGCTCGATGGGCGCCGGCGTCTTCTGGCACCTCGACGACCCGCTGGTGTTCCAGGACGTGACCCTCGGAGAAGACGGCGAGCTGCTGATCACCTTCGTCGCCCCGATCCGTCTCGACGGAGAGCTGATCGGCGCCGCCAAGGTGCTGCACTCGGCGCGCGAGCTGGTGGACGTCACCCACGACTACACCGGGCTCGGGGAGACGGGCGAGACGATCCTGGCGCGCCGCGATCTCGAGGACGGTGCGCTCGTGCTGAACCCGCTGCGCCACGATCCGGACGCGGCGCTGCGCCGCAACATCGCCGGGGCGAACGGCCGCGACCCCGTGCTCCGCGCCGTCGCGGGCGAAGAGGGCGTATTCGAGGAGGACGTCGTCGACTATCGGGGCGAGCCGGTCTGGGCGGCCACCCGACACCTCGACGGCCTCGACTGGGGCCTGGTCGTGAAGGTCGACGCCGCCGAGGAGTTCCGGCCGGTGGCGGAGCTGCGCGACACCATGTGGAAGCTGGCCGTCTCGCTCTCCGCCTTCGCCATCATCGCCGGCCTGCTGCTGGGCCTCTATTTCGCGCGCCCGATCCACGAGCTGGCCGACGTGGCGCGTCGCATCGGGGACGGGGAGCTCGAGCTGCGCGCCCCGGTCAAGTCGGAGGACGAGATCGGCTTGCTCGCAGCGACCATCAACCGCATGGCCGAGGCGCTCGTGAACCGCAACGGTGCCGGGCCTCGCGATCGGAATTCCTCGTGACGTCGGCCCAGGCCATCATGGTGCTCCAGCTGCTCGGCGGCCTCACCTACCTGCTGGTGGCGGGCGATCTGCTGGTGCGCGGCGCCGTCGCGCTCGCGAAGCGGGCAGGGATTCCGCCGCTCGTGGTGGGCCTCACCATCGTCGGCTTCGGCACTTCGGCGCCGGAGCTCTTCGTCTCGGTGGGCTCGGTGCTGCGCGGCCATTCGGACGTCGCGATCGGCAACGTGGTCGGGAGCAACATCGCGAACGTGCTGCTGGTTCTGGGGCTCCCCGCGTTGATCTATCCGACGATCTGCAACCGGAAGGCGCTCCGCATCGACTGCCTGATCGTGGTGACGGCGAGCGCCGCCTTCTGGTGGCTGTGCCTCCAGGGTCCGCTCGGCTTCGCCGAAGGGGCCCTGCTGTTCTGCGCCATCGTGCCGATCCTGTGGCGTTCGGCGCGCAGTGGGAGCACCGCGGAGATCGCCGTCGAAGCGGAGCACGAGCTCGAGCGCGTGCTCGGGCTGCCGCGGAAGATGTCCATGATCCTGCTGTTCGTGGCCATCGGGGTGGCGGGGCTGCCGCTCGGCGCCCACCTGCTGGTGGACGGCGCGGTGCAGCTGGCCGCCGCGTTCCAGATCTCGAGCGCAGTGGTGGGCCTCACCGTCATCGCCATCGGCACGTCCCTGCCGGAGCTCGCCACGACGCTCGTCGCGGCCCTGCACCGGAGCTCGGACGTCGCGCTCGGCAACGTGGTCGGCAGCAACCTCTTCAACTTGCTGGCCATCATGGGCATCGCCGCCATGGCGGCGCCGGCGGGGGTCGCCATCCCGCCGTCGTTCCTGAGCTTCGACCTGCTGGTGATGTTCGCGAGCGCCCTCCTGCTCGCCTACTTCGCGCTGCTGCGCGGCTCGATCGGCCGCCTCTCGGGCGCGGGCCTGCTGGCGGCGTACCTCGCCTACCTGACCCTGCTGGTCCAGGGCGCCGGACCGGTCGCGGCCGCGGTCCGCTGAGCGCCCGGGCTCACGCCCCGGGCGGTCGCAGCCGGTAGATCGCGCGCAGCCGCACGCTGGCGGCGGCCTCGCTCTCGCGTTCCGGGTAGATCGCGACGTCGACGTCGACGAACTCGTGCCCCTTCTTCTCGAACAGGTCGGCGATCGCACCTTCGACGACGAGCTCCATGCCGGGCTCGATGGCGCGATGGTGCTGGGAGTGGGTCTCGAGGTGGAGCCACGGGCTCATCTTCACGTTCCCGCCGAGCAGCCAGTTGGTGAGGCCCAGCACGAACGACGGGTTTGCCGGACCCGGCTCGCCGTAGACGGGCGCCATCGCCCGGGGATCTCGCAGGTAGCGGGTGATCTCGGCTCCCGCGGCCCAGCGCGCCGGCAGCGCGGCGAGCCCGTTCTTGCGAAACGCCTCCATCACGGCGCGCGAAGCCGTCGGCCGCTTCGCGTCTCGCGCGAGCAGGGGGTCGCCGCGGCGGCGCGGCGGCTTCGGCGCCCGGGCCGGAAGCGTGACCTCGGCGCTCGCGCAGTGGACGCCGCGTGGATCCACGAGACGGGCGACGTAGGCCGCGTCACTGGCGTCCTCGACCTCGACCCGGAAGCGCTCGCCGTCGTACACCGGCCGATGGACCACGACGTGCGCCTGGCCCCGCTCGACGAAGGCCGGGCCCCAGGCGACGGCCGCGGGGTGGAGCAGATACGCCGAGACCGTGACCCCCGGAACCAGGGCGCCCCGGAAGCCGTACGCCTTCGCCACCTCGTCGGAGTGGATGCGATTCTCGGATTCGGGCACCGGGTTCCAGGCCGCGGCGCTCCACGAGACGGGCACGCTCATTCGAGCACTTCCAGCAGCTCGGCCACCAGCTCCTGCGTGCCGTCGTCCTCGACGTCGGGAACGGTCAGGCCGAGGCGAACCACCACGAGCCGCGCCGAGGGGACGACGAGCGCCCACTGTCCACTGTGACCCCGCGCCGCGTAGGCCTCCGCCGGAAGCCCGGGCCAGGGGCGCCGCGCCGGGTCGTCGGGCGCACCGGCGTTCAGCCACCAGTGGGCGCCGTAGCTCCCGGCCGGGGCTTCGGGTGTGGGCGTGACCGCGTAGCGGACCCAGCCTTCGGGGAGCAGGCGGCGCCCGTCCCAGACGCCGTCGCGCCGGAACAGCTCCGCGAAGCGCGCCCAGTCGCGGGCCGTCATGAAGACGAACGAGGAGCCGACGAAGCTCCCGGACGCGTCGGGCTCGAAGAGCGCGCTCGTCATGCCGGCGGGATCGAACAGCCGGTCGTTCGCGTAGCGCACCATGGCGGCGAGGTCGCCGTCGAAGGCGTCGCGCACGATGCGCGCCACGATGTTCGAGGTGCCGCTCGAGTATGCCCAGCGGCTCTCGGGCGGACCTGCGAGCGGGAAGGCGGCGGCGAAGGCGCCCGTCTCGGGCCGCGTGAAGAGCATGCGCGAGACGTCGTTCACCGCACCGTAGGTCTCGTCGAACGCGAGCCCGCTCGACTGCCGCAGCAGCTGGTCGAGCGTGATGGCGCCACGGGGATCGCCGGGGTCGCGCCACTCCGGAACCGGCGCCGGCGCATTCGGGTCGAGGCGCCCCTCCAGGACGAGCGCGCCGACGAGCGCCATGGTGACGCTCTTCGCCATCGACCAGGAGAGGAGCGGTGCGTCGGGATCCACACCGGGCGCGTACCGCTCGGCCACGAGCCGGCCGTCCCGCGCCACCACGACGGCCTGGGTCTGCCGCAGGGGCCGCGGCGGCCCGGGCTCGGCGAAGGCGCGCGCGATGGCCTCGCGGACGGCCGGCGCCGGCTCGCCGGTCGGGGCCGCGGCGCCGCGCGGCCAGGGGGCGGTGGCATCCAGCTGCGGCCGGCCCGGGAGCGGCGCGGCCGGCGCCAGCGGCGGCGCGCCGTCGGGGAGCAGGGTGCAGCCGAGCCCGGGGCGGAGCACGGCGGCGACCTCGACCACGCCGCCGAGCACGTGGGCCTCCGCCCCGCGTTCGTCCACACGGACCTCGAGCGCGGGCCCGAGCGGCGTCACCTCGGCCTCCACGTAGCGGTCGATCAGCGCGCGGTCGTAGCGCGAGAGGTGCGCGAGGGAGCAGGTGACCTTCGCGGCGTAGCCGGCGCCCACGTGCACGGCGATCCAGAGCCAGCTGACGCCGAAGCCGAGGGCGACGACCAGGATCCCGGCGAGCACGAGACGACGCATGGCGCGAGCTTGGCACAGCTACCAGGCGCCGGTGCCGGGCCCGCCCTTCCACGGGCCGACCAGCTCGGTCGTCACCCACCCCCCGTAGAGCCCGCCCGGCTGCGGCGTCGCCCGCTCCCCACCGACCCAGCACTCGAGCTTGCCGGGGTAGAAGGCGAGCCAGTCGCGGATCGCCTCGAAGCCGGGGAACGGCGCCGGGTAGGACCAGGCCGCCTGCTCGATGCGGAGTGGACCCAGCGACAGCGTCCAGTAGCGGGCCTCACCCTTCCACTCGCAGCGCGATGCGCCTGGCGCCGGCACCAGGGCGTCCATCCGCACGTCTTCGGGCGGCAGGTAGAAGGTGGGTGGGCTCGCGGTCTCGAGCACGCGCACGCCGCGCGTCGTCCTCGCGATCTCCTGTCCGCGCGCCGCGACCCGGAGCTCGCGCGGTTCGGACACGACGGCCGGGGGCCGCGGGTAGTCCCAGACCGACTCCTGGCCCGCGGCCGGCGCCACCGCGAAGTCGGGGCGGCGCTCGCCCGTGTACTGCCAGAGCGCCCGGCTCTCGCGCGCCCAGTCGGGGACCCGGACCACCCGCCGACTCTACCCGATCCCTTGGACGCCGGGCCGCCCGGGGTACCCTGGCGAGGATCTCCGACGGAGGCCTCCATGATCGACGTGCACTACTGGCCCACCCCCAACGGCAAGAAGGTCACGATCCTGCTCGAGGAGGCCGAGCTGCCCTACCGCATCGTGCCATGCCACATCGCGCGCGGTGATCAGTTCAGCGACGACTTCCTGCGCATCTCGCCGAACAACCGCATGCCCGCGATCGTGGACCACGAGCCCGCGGACGGCGGCAAGCCGGTCCACGTCTTCGAGTCCGGCGCCATCATGATGTACCTCGCCGAGAAGGCCGGGAAGTTCTACCCGCAGTCGCTCCGCGAGCGGACCGAGGTGAACGAGTGGCTGATCTGGCAGATGGCGAACCAGGGGCCGAAGCTCGGCGAGTGTGGCCACTTCCGTCGGCTCGGCGACTCGCAGGGAGACCAGTCCTACGCGGTACGGCGCTTCACCGACGAGGCCAACCGCCTGTACGGCGTCCTCAACAACCGGCTCTGGGATCGGCGCTACCTCGCCGCGGGCGAGTACACGATCGCGGACATGATCTGTTACCCCTGGTGCGTCGGCTGGAAGAACCAGGGGCAGGACCTCGACGAGTTCCCGTACCTGAAGCGCTGGTTCGAGGAGCTCTCGGCCCGTCCGGCGCTCGAGCGCGGCATGGCGGCCGGCTCGGAGCTGAGCGTGGACCCCTCGACGCTCTCGGTGGAGGACCGCGAGCGCGTGCGCAAGACGCTCTACAACCAGCGAGCGCGTCCGGCCCCGCCCCGCGGCCTGCTCTGAGACCGACCGGGGCCTGCCCAAACGACCCACCCATCCCGAGCGCTCGACGCGCTCCCGAGGAGGACCCATGGCCCGAAGCAAGATCGAGCAGGAAGCGCAAGCCACCTACGAGCGCTTCGTCGCGCTGCGCGACGAGATCGACGTCGGAAGGCAGCCCTGGTCCCGGCTCGCCGACTTCTTCACCGAGGACGCGGTCTACATCGATCCGGCCTGGGGCCGCATCGAGGGCCAGCAGGCCATCCGTGACTTCTTCGAGCGCTCGATGGCGGGCCTCACCGGATACGGCTGGTCGACCCCCGAGAACTGGACCATGGTGGACGGCCACCGCCTCGTGAGCCAGTGGGACCAGATCCTCGGCGAGAAGCCGGACGGCTCCCCGTGGCTCGTCCCGGGCCTCTCCATCCTCTACTACGTCGGCGACGGCCGCTTCTGCTACAGCCACGACATGTTGAACATGACGCACGTCGGCGAGACGCTGAAGGCGATGCAGTGGAAGCCGCCTGCCTCGTTCAACATGCCGCCCCGAAAGCCCAACCGCGACGTCTCCCTGCCTCCGGCGTGGGCGCATCTCGCGAAAGGCGGCTGAGCGCGGCGCCCGCCGCTCACCTCCCGTTCAGCTCTGCTGCGGCGCCGGGTTCTAGGGCTTGCTGCCTCCTGCTGAGCCCGAACGCCGTCCGCGATGCGCTCGGGCGCGCCAAGTTGCCGCTCTGTTGCCGGTCGATCCGGCATAGAATCGTCCGCCTGGGAATGCTGCGCTGCGCTGGGAGACGCTGTGAAGGCCGCTCGCAAGCCCCGTTCACTCCTGTTGGGCCTCGCCGTCGCGGCGTTGGTGCCGTTGCTCCTCGCCGCCGCGCCGGCGAACGCGAACAACCCGCAGCTGCTGCGCGTCGAGGGAGCCAGGGAAGGCGGCGCACCGTTTCCGCCGGACGCGGGCACGCGCCTCTCCCTCCCGCGAGGCGAGCGCGAAGGGCTGGCCTGGGGCAAGAGCGACCGCGCCGACCTGCCCGACGCCGTGAACGCAACCTTCTCGAGTCGCGCCGGTGGCACTCGCGTGATCGCGCTCGACGCCGCGACGGGCGAGCTGCTCGAGCTCGTCGGCGCCGCGTCGCTCCGGCGCCTGCGCGTGCGGGAGCTCGCCGGTGTCGATGCCGCGGGCATCGCCCACGACCCCGAGGCAGACGCCCTCTACGTCCTCGACCGCTACGAGCACGTGATCCTGCGCGTGTCACCCGTGCGCCCCGGCCCGGAGCGCCGCCGCGTCGATGCGATCCCGCTGCCCCCTGGGCTGCCGCCGCTGCGCGGCCTGGCCCTCGACCCGGCGACCGGACACCTGCACGTCCTCGCCCCGGCCACGCGGGAGCTGATCGAACTCGGGCCGGACGGCGCCGCGCTCACGAACCGCGTGCTGCCGGCCGGGATCGGCGAGCCGCGCGCGATCGCCTTCGGCCCGAGCCGCGATACCACCGACGATCCCGGCACCACGACGCTGTTCGTGGCCAGCGCGACGGACGGCGGCGGCGCCACCGCCGAGCTCTCGCTCGTCGCCGCTCCGCTGGCCGTGGCGCCGACCGACCCGACGACGCTGCTGCAGACGGTGCTCACCTCGAACTTCGACCCGCCGAGCCCCGACCCCTCCGGCATCGACCTGATCAACCTCTCGCAGAACGGCCCCCTGCTGATCAGCGACGGCGAAGTGAACGAGATGCCGATCTTCGAGAACGTGAACCTTTTCGACGTCTCGACGGACGGCACGCTGGTCGGGACCTCGGTCACGACGACCTTCTCGAACGAGCCCACTGGCGTGGGCATCGACTGGGCGACCAACCACTTCTACTTCACCGACGACACCGGCACCCGCGCGGTCTACGACGTGACGGCGGGCGCGAACCAGCGCGTCGACGCCAGCGATCCCGTCCGGGAGGTCGATCTCGGCGGCCTCGGCATCGTCGACCCCGAGGGCGCCGCCTACGGCGGCGGCGCGCTGTTCGTGGTGGACGGCGTGAATGCCGAGATCTACCGCATCGCGCCCGGGCCGAACGGGCAGATCGATGGCGGCGGCGACGACATCGTGAGCCAGTTCGACACGCAGGGCTTCGGCGTGGTGGACCCGGAAGGACTGGCCTACGACATCGACGGCGGGCACCTCTACGTCGTGGGCGAGCCGGACGACCGCGTCGCGCACGTCACCATCGACGGGACGCTGCTGCGCTGGCTGGACATCGGCGCGGTGAACGCCCGCGCGCCGGCGGGCCTCGCCTACGGCCCCGGCCCGGCCGGCACGCGCCGGCTCTATGCCGTGGACCGGGGCGTCGACAACAACACCGACCCCAACGAGAACGACGGCAAGCTCTACATCTTCGAGGTCACGCCCCTGGGCAGCGGCGGCAACCTGGCGCCCCTCGTGTCGGCATCGGTCCCGGCCTCCGTCCAGCTGGGTCAGCTCGCGTCGCTCTCCGGCACGGTCAACGACGACGGGCTCCCGACGCCTCCGCAGATCACGACGACCTGGAGCCAGCAGTCGGGCCCCGGCATCGTCGACTTCGGCGACGAGACCGAGATCGACACGACCGCGAGCTTTCCCCAACCCGGCACCTACCGGCTGCGCCTCAACGCCTTCGACGGCGAGCTGAACGGCTTCTCGGAAGCCGACATCGACGTGATCGATCCGAACGGACCCCAGGTCTTCGAGCTCCGCATCACGAACGAGAGCGACGACGCCGAAGAGGAGCCGACCGGGGGCGGCGTGGGCCTCGGCAGCAGCGACCTCGAGCTCGTCACCGACGGCCCGAACGTGCAGACCGTGGGCCTGCGCTTCGCCGGCGTCACGATTCCCCCGAACGCCTCCATCGTGAACGCCTGGATCCAGTTCCAGGTCGACGAGGCGACCAGCGACCCCACGGATCTCGTGTTCCGGGGCGAGCTGGCGGCGAACGCCGCCCCGTTCCTCACCACCGCGGGCAACATCTCGCAGCGCACGGGCACGGCGGCCTTCGTGAACTGGAGCCCGGCGCCGTGGACCAACGTCGGCGAGCAGGGTCCCCTGCAGAAGACGCCCCCCCTCACCGCGATCGTCCAGGAGATCGTGAGCGGTGCGGGCTGGGCCAGCGGCAACGCCATCGTCTTCAAGATCCAGGGCAGCGGCGAGCGCGTCGCGGAGGCCGTGGACGGCGACGCCAGCGGTGCCGCCCTGCTCCACGTCGAGTACGAAACGGGCACACCGCCGACCACGACCACCACCACGACGTCGACCACGACCACCACCACCACGACGTCGACGACCACGACCACCACGACGACGGCGCCGCCCACCACGACCACCACCACGTCGACTACGACGACCACGACAACGGCGCCACCGACCACGACCACGTCGACCACGACCACGTCGTCGACGACCACCACGACCACGGCGCCACCCACCACCACCACCACGACCACCACCACCACGGCGCCGCCCACCACGACCACGTCGTCGACGACCACCACCACGACCACGGCGCCACCGACCACGACCACGTCGACCACCACCACCACGTCGTCGACGACCACCACGACCACGGCGCCACCCACCACCACCACGACCACCACCACCACCACGGCGCCGCCCACCACGACCACGTCGTCGACGACCACCACCACGACCACGGCGCCACCGACCACGACCACGACGTCCTCGACGACCACGACCACGTCGACCACCACCACCACGACGTCGACGACCACCACAACGACCACGGCGCCACCGACCACGACCACGACGACCACCACCACCACGACGTCGTCGACGACCACGTCGACCACGACGACGACCACGACGACATCGACGACCACCACGACGACGACCACGACGCTGCCGCCGACGCCGCCGAGCGTCGTGATCCACTCCCCGGCATCAGGCTCGATCTTCAGCGAGACGACGCTGATCAACTTCAGCGCGACCGCCACCGATCCCGAGACCGGGAACGTATCCGGGACGCAGGTCTGGACCTCTCAGAAGGACGGCGTCATCGGCACGGGCGCGAGCTTCTCGCGGGCCGGTCTCTCGCGCGGGAAGCACACCGTGACGGTGACCGCGACGGATCCGGACGGAAACGTGGGCAGCGCACAGACCAGCTTCCACATCCGCCGCTGAGCCAGGGGCGTCGGGGCGCGGGGCCCCTACTTCGTGGCGGCCGCCACCAGCAGCGCGATCTGGTCGTCCGGCACGCCGGCCTCGCGCAGCACGGTCTCGGTGTCCGCAGCCAGCGCGGGGGCCGGCGCGGTGCCGTCGAGCGGGTACCCCGACATCCGGAGCGGCGGCGCGATGGTGCGGAAGGCGCCCGCCTCCGGGTGCTCCACCGTCGGGAAGCTCCCGAAGGCCTCGGCCTGCTCGTCCTGCGCGGCTTCGGCGAGGGTCAGGACCGGCGCCCAGATCAGGCGGTACTTCGAGAGCGTCCCCCGCCAGGCGGCGAGCGGCTTCGAGCGGAAGACCTCGTCGAGCCGCTCGATCAGCGCGGCGCTGTTGCGGTAGCGCTCGACGGCGCCCTGGAAGCGCTCGTCGGCGGCGAGCTCGGGCAGCCCGAGGGCGCGCGTGAGCTCGGGCCAGTAGCGGTCGGACTCGATCATCACGAGGAAGATCCAGCGCCCGTCCTCGGTCGGATAGTGGTTCCAGAGCGGGTTGCGCGCGGCGCGTCGGTCGTGCCGCGGCGGCGTCTGGCCGGTGACGAGCGTCATCGCCGCGTCGTTCCCCAGGATGTAGAAGCCGATGTGCTGGAGCGAGACGTCGATCACCTGGCCCGGCTCGCCGCGGTCGCGTTGGCGGAGCGCCGAGAGCACGCCGACCACCAGCGACAGCGCCGCGGAGTGGTCGCCCATGCCGGGGCGCTGGAAGGCGGGCGGCGCCTCGGGCTCGTGGAGCAGATCCATGAAGCCGGTGCGTGCCCAGTAGCTCGAGTAGTCGAAGGCCGGCGAGTCCGCCTCGGGCCCGACCGGCCCGTAGCCCGAGATGCGCGCCACGATCAGCTCCGGCCGCTTCGCGTGCAGGGTGTCGGGATCGAGCCCGTACTTCGCGAGTCGCGTCGGCAGCATGTTCGTGAGCATCACGTCGGCACCGTCGACGAGGCGCTTCAGGGCGTCGACGGCCTCGGGCAGCGCCAGATCGAGCGCCACGGAGCGCTTGCCGCGGTTGTCCATGTGGAAGTGGGGCGCCAGGCCGAACTCGCTCTCGTAGCCCGCGAAGCGCGGCAGGCTGTGTCGGTAGATCTCGCCCCACGGCACCTCGACCTTGATCACCTCGGCGCCGAGATCCGCGAGCAAGGCGCCCGCCGCAGGCGCCGCGACGAAGCTCGCCAGCTCGACGACCCGGATCCCCGAGAGCGGTGCGGACATGCGGCCAGTCTATCCGAGGCGCGGCTCGGGGTCGTCCAGCGCGAGACGTCGCAGCCGGAACGCCGCAAGCGCGAACATCGCGGCCGGGAAGAGCGAGAGGCAGATGCGGAGCACCCGAGCTGCGCTCGATGTCGGCGGCTCCCATGTGGCGCGTCGGCGCCATCGCCCGGTGACGGCCTGCTCGCAAGAAGTCCGCTCCGAGTCTGAGCTGGCGTGCAGACAGAAACCGGAAGGATTCCGGACGGATGGCCCGCCGCCGACCGCCGGCCTCCGGGCAGGCCCCCGGGCCGGGCCGAGGGCGCCCGGGGTCGGGTCCGTATCCTGCCCGCCGCGATGGAGACCTCGCGCTTCGCGCCTTCGACCACGGGGCCCGCCCACCCGGGCACGCTGCTCGCGGCACTGCTCGCCTGGCTCGACGCGCGCTCGCGCGGCGCGCGCTTCCTGCTGCGCCTCGAGGACCTCGATCCGGAGCGTTGCCGGCCCGAGTGGAGCGCAGCCATGCAGGCCGACCTGGCGTGGCTGGGTCTCGACTTCGACGCCGTGGAGGTCCAGGGCGAGCTCGGCGCGCGCCACGAGGCCGCGCTCGATCGACTGGCCGCGAGCGGCGTGCTCTACCCGTGCGCGTGCACCCGCAGCCTGCTGCGCGCGACGGCGGAGCCCGCGCTCGACGGCAGCCGCCGCTATCCGAACCGCTGCCGCGGGCGCGCCCTTCCGGCGGCGGGCTGGCGCGCGAGCACGGAGCCGCTGCGCGTCGCGCTCCCGGAGGGGCGGGTGGCGCCGCGGGACGAAGGCGGCCTCGACCTCGCGCAGGATCCGGCGCGCGAGCTCGGCGATCCGATCGTGCGGCGTCGCGACGGCGCGGTGGCCTACCAGCTCGCGGTGGTGGTCGACGACGCCGCGAGCGGCGTGACCCGCGTGGTGCGTGGGCGCGATCTCGCGCCGAGCACGGCCACGCAGCTGGCGCTCCAGCGCCTGCTCGGCCTGCCCGAGCTGGTCTACCGCCACCACCTGCTGCTGCTCGCGGAGCACGGCGGCAAGCTCGCCAAGCTGCACCGCGCGGTCTCCGCCGAAGCGCTGCGCAGCGCCTACACGGCGTCGGCGCTGGTCGGCTGGCTCGCGTTCGCGGTGGGTCTCCGCGCCAGCGACGAGCCAACCACCCCCGAGGCGCTCCGCGCCGACTTCTCGTGGGACCGCGTCCGCTCCGACGACCGCGTCGTGCGCTGGACGGGCGCGGCACTCGTCTAGATCTCGTAGCTGAGGGTGCGAGCCCCGGCGTCCGGGTCGCGGTAGGGGCAGTGGTCGCATCGCTCCGAGATCAGGTCGTAGGCGTGCCGGATCGCGAGCATCGTGCTGGTCTGGCGAACGGGCTGCTCGAGGAAGAGCTGCTCGCCGAGCCGCTCGTCTAGCCCGGTGCGCTGCATCTTCTCGGCGAACTCGGGCCGCACCCCGCACAGCAGCACGTGGACGCCGCGCGCCTTCACGCGGTCGAGGAACCCCTCGAGCAGCGTCATGCCGACGGCGTCCAGGTTGCGGGCCCGCTTCACGCGCAGCACCAGCACCTCGGTGTGCTCGCCGATGCGGCCTTCGATGGTCGCGAAGTGACTCTCGAGCGCGGCGGTGGCGCCGAAGAACATCTCGCCCTCGAGGCCGAAGATCAGGATGCGGTCGCAGGGCGTGTCCTCGGGGAGCCGCTCGTGCACGCCGCCGTCGGGCGCGATCACGAACTCCGCGAGCAGCATGCGGCCTGCCCGCGGGACCGCGAGCAGGAAGGACATGAACACCCCGATCAGCACGCAGAACTCGATGGAGATGGCGACGGCCGAGAACGCGGTGACGCCGACGATCGTGGCGTCGAAACGCGTGGTACGGACGTGCTGCACGAGCGCGTGCCAGTCGACCATCTTCCAGGCCGAGACGACGAGGATGCCGGCCAGCGCAGCGCGCGGAATGAAGCGGGCGTAGGGCGCGAACACCAGCATGATCAGAGCCACGGCGGCCGCGGAGACCACGCCGGACCACTGCGTCGAGCCGCCGGCCTGCTGGTTGATCGCCGAGCGCGTGAGGGAGCCCGAGCCGGGGAAGCACTGGAAGAAGCTTCCGGTGAGGTTCGCGAGCCCTTCGCTCAGGCACTGCTGGTTCAGGTCGAGCTTCTGGTGCCGGCGCGCCGCCAGGGCCTTGGCCATCGCGATCGCCTCGAGCAGGCCGAGCAGGGCGATCGCGAAGGCACCGGTCGAGAGGTCCCGGATGCGGACCTCGTCGAGCTCCGGCACCGCGAAGGAGGGGAGCTCGGCCGGGATCGCACCCACCACGGCGACGCCCTGCTGGTCGAGTCCGAGCCAGGCGACGCCCACGGCCATGCCGATCACCACGATCAGGAGGTCGGGCAAGAGGCGCATCCCGAGCCAGCCCTTGATCGCGCGCAGCCCCACGACCGCCACGATCGTGCCGAGGCCGATCATCGCAGTCTCGGTCTGGATGCCGCCGCCCTCGCTGAGCGTCTGCGCGAAGCGCACCAGGAAGTGGTCGTGCGGGTCCCCGACCGCACGCATCCCGACCAGGTTCTTGAGCTGGTCCAGCACGATCAGCGTGCCCGCGCCCAGCGTGAAGCCGACGATGACCGAGTGGGAGATGTAGCGGGTGAGGTCGCCGAGCCGGAGCAGGGTGATGCCGAGCTGCACCGTGCCCACCATGAAGGCCAGCAGGATCGCGGCCGCGACCTTGCCCTCCGGCTCGATCGGCGCGAGCGCGCTCAGCACCGCGATCGAGATCGCGTTGGTGGGCCCGTTGATCAGCTGGCGGGAGGAGTCGAACAGCGCGCCCACCGCCGTCATCACGATCGCGGTGTAGAGGCCGTACTCGACGGGGAGGCCCGCGACCATCGCGTAGGCCATGGCCTGCGGAACCGCGACTGCGGCCACCGTGAGGCCGGCCAGCACGTCCGCGCGCAGGTCCTGGAGCCGGTAGCTCCGGAGCACATCGAGGGCCGGCACCAGACGGAACAGTGCTGTCTGCACGGGCGCGCGAACGTACCCCAGCCGCTCGGCGCCGGGACCTGGGGCCTGGCTCAGTCCCTCCCGCAGCGGCTCCGGGCGGCCTCGCGGACGGTCGCCTTCCCGATGCGGCCGTCGAGCAGGCCGGCCCGGGCGAAGGCCTGGGCGCCGTGGCTCAGGCACGAGACGTACTGGCCGTGGTTCCGCCACGGGCCCTCGCAGGGGCAGCGCTCGGCGAGCGAGCAACCGTCGTCCGGATGGACCACCTCCGAGACGGGCGTCGCCGGGCAGTGATCGGCCGGGTTCGCGACACCGTCGCCATCGGCGTCGAGGTCGCAGTAGTCGCCGGCGCCGTCCGCGTCCCAGTCCTCCTGGAGCGGATTCGGGTCGAGCGGACAGTTGTCGAAGACGTCGTCGACGCCGTCGTTGTCCCGGTCGGGGTCACAGGCATCGCCGAGTCCGTCGGCATCGCCGTCGAGCTGCGCCGGGTCCCACAGCTCGGGGCAGAGATCGGTCTCGTTCGCGACGCCGTCACCGTCGAGGTCCGCATCGCAGACGTCGCCCGCGCCGTCCTCGTCGAGGTCCGCCTGCTCCTCGTTCGGGACGTCCGGGCAGTTGTCCTCGTCGTCGGAGACGCCGTCCTGATCGGAGTCCAGCGGCCCCCGTGCCGGGAGTCGCGCCAGCCAGGCCTCCGGCTGGCCCGCCGCGTTCACGCCCTCGCCCACCACCAGGCGGCCGTCGGGGGAGACGCCCCGGGCCGCGGCGAGCCGGAAGCCACCCAGCTCGACGCCTTCGGCTTCGAGGACGGCGTCGAGCTCGCGCATGCCGTCGACCGGGTCCCAGACGAAGGCCTCGTCGCCGCTCGGGCTGCGGCCGACGCCGACGATTACCCAGCCGTCCGCAGCGACGCCGAGCGCCTCGCTCGCGAAGCCGCCGCCGGGCAGGTCCCCGAGGCCGACCATGCCGTTCACCGCGTCCCAGCGGAAGGCCTCGAGACCGAAGGTGGAGGCGCTGCTGCCCACCACCACCGCACCGTCTGCCGAGGCCGCCCGGGCCAGGCTCGAGCGCGTGCCGCCCGGGAGCTCGCCGAGCCCGACCATGCCGTCCGCAGCGTCCCAGCGGAAGGCCTCCATGCCGTGCGTGCCGGCCGCGCGGCCCACCACGAAGAGGCCGTCGGCGGAGATCCCGAAGGCCTCGCTGAACACGGTGCCGCCCGGCAGGTCGCCGAGCCCGACCATGCCCGCGGCCTCGCTCCAGACGAAGGCCTCGAAGCCCGGCTGCGCGCGACCCGTGCCCGCCACCACGTGACCGTCCGCCGAGACCGCGTGCGCCCGGCTCGAGAAGCTCCCTCCGGCGAGATCCCCGAGGCCCGCGAAGGCACCCTGCCAGCGAAAGGCCTCCTGGCCGGCGTCCACGAAGCCGCGGCCGACCACGACGGAGCCGTCGCCCGACACGGCGAAGGCCTCGCTCAGGAACACGCCGCCGGCGAGGTCGCCGAGCCCGACCATGCCGCTCGTCTCGTCCCAGCGGAAGGCCTCGAGGTTGGCGGCCGATCGACTGGTGCCGACCACGACGCCGTCGGAGGAGACGGCGTGGGCGCGACTCAGGAACGTGCCGCCGGGCAGGTCGCCCAGGGGCTGGAAGGCGGCCGACTCGTTCTGGGCGGCGGCGGGAGCCGCGAGGCCCATGGCGAGGGCGAGAGTCGGGACGAAGCGTGCGAACACGGAGGCTCCTCGAAAGCTCGGCCCCCTCTCCAACCTCGCTCTCCATCGGACGCTGCCGACCACTTCCTTTGCTTCCGCAGCTCGCTGGCAGCGACGCAGCGCGGGCAGGCAGACGGACCGCACCGGTCGCGCGCGGAGGGGTCGCACGGAGGCAGCGCGGGGCGGGGAGCGGCTCTGGCCCCGTCGAGCGGCTAGTCGCGCCGCCCGCGCAGGAAGGCCCAGGGGTCGCTGCCGCAGCGCTTCTTCGGCGCCGTTCCCGGCAGGAAGAGCTCGTCGTAGCCGGGGCAGCCGCGGCCGGCGCGGAGCCCGGTGTTCGGGTCGATGGCCACGACGTCGAGTCGGTCCGGCACGGGGAGCTCTCGCGGCAACGCGCGCGCCAGGGCCCCCTTCGCGAAGGCGGCGAAGATCGGGAGCGCGGCCTCGGCACCGCCGAGGCCGAGGCGGGCGCCGTCGTCGAGGCCGACCCACACCCCGACCACGAGGTCGGGCGTGAAGCCCACGAACCAGGCGTCGCGCGCGCCGTCGCTGGTGCCGGTCTTGCCGGCCACCGGCGCGTCCACGCCGAGGTTGCGCAGATTGCGGGCGGTGCCGCGCTCGACGACGCCGCGCAGCGCCGAGGCGACGAGGTAGCTCTCGGCCTCCTCGAGCACGCGCTCGCGGTCGGCCTTCTCGCCGCCGCGGAGGCGGCCGTTGCTTCGCATCACCGCGAGGGTCGTGCGCGGGGTCGCGCGCTCGCCGCCGGCGGCGAACACCGCGTAGGCGGCCGTGATCTCGAGCGGCGTCACCTCGAACGTGCCGAGGGAGACGGCGGGCACGGGTCGGAGCGGACCCTCGATGCCGAAGCGTCTGGCCGTCTCGACGACGCGCACGAGCCCGACCTCGAGGCCGAGCCGCGCGAAGGGCACGTTCAACGACTGCTCGAGCGCGCGCCGGAGCGTCACCGGCCCGCGGTAGCGACCGTCCGCGTTCGCGGGGCGCCAGGGCCCCTCCTCGGCCGCCACCTCGAGCGGCTCGTCCGCGAGGATGGTCCCGAGCGTGAGGACGTGATCGTTGTCGCGACGCGAGAGCGCGCTCGCTGCGACCAGCGGCTTCATCAGGCTCCCGGGCTGGCGCCGCGCCGAGCCGGCGCGATCGAAGGGGGAGCGCGCGAAGTCGCGGCCGCCCACCCAGGCGAGCACGTCGCCCTGCTGCGGGTCGAGCGCCACCAGCGCGGCCTCGGCGCCCCGAAGGCGCGGGGAGCGCTTCCCGAGCGCGGCCAGCCCCCGCCGCACCGCCGACTCGGCCGCGCGCTGGAAGCCGGCGTCGAGCGTGGTGAAGATCGACAGGCCCCGCTCCTCGAGCGCGACGGCGCCGAGGCGCTCCTCGAGCTGGCGCGTCACCCGCTGCACGAAGTGCGCGCCGGGCGGCGTCGGGGACGGGCGCGAGCGAAGCGCCAGCGGCGTAGCCGCCGCCTCGTCCCGCTCGGCCTCCGAGATGCGCCCCTGCTCGGCCATCGCGCGCAGCACGCGGTCGCGTCGCTCGCGGGCGCGCTCGGGGTGGCGAAGCGGCGAGTACCGGTTCGGGGCCGGGATCAGGCCTGCGATCAGCGCGGCCTCGGGCAGCGTCAGGTCCTGGACGCGCTTGCCGAAGAAGTGCTGCGCAGCGCGCTCGACGCCGTGGATCGCGAGCGCGCCGTTCTGGCCGAGGTAGATCTCGTTGAGATACGCCTCGAGGATCTCGTCCTTCGTGTGCCGCAGCTCGAGCAGCATCGCGAGGGGCGCCTCGCGAAGCTTGCGCAGCAGGCTGCGCCGGTCGCCGACGTAGAGGTTCTTGACCAGCTGCTGGGTGAGCGTGCTGCCGCCCTCGACGACGCGGCGCGCCCGCAGGTTGCTCCACAGCGCGCCCGCGACCCGACGCCAGTCGATGCCGTGGTGCTCGTAGAAACGCTGGTCCTCGGAAGCGAGCACGGCGTCGACGACGGCCGGCGGGATGCGCGCGAGGGGCACCAGCCGGCGATCCTCTCCCGTCGGGCCGTGTACCACGCCGAGGAGCTCGGGGGCGAGGAACACCGCCTCGCGAGGCTCCCCGCCCGATCCCGAGAGGCGGGTGATCGTGCCGCTCGCGTCGAGCTCCACGCGGAACACGCCACCTTTCTCGAAGCCGTCCGGGTAGCGGAAGTCGTACTGACCGATCTCCCAGCGGCGGCGGCCGAGCCAGTACTCCCCCGCCGCGACGGGCGGCTCCGCCAGGGCACGGTGGCCGGTCGCGCGGAGGTGGCTCGCGACGACGCGCGACGAGATGCGCGCTCCCGGCACGAGCACGAGCGGGCGCGAGTAGACGCGCGAGGGGACCGCCAGGGCGCGCTCCGCGAGCCGCGTGCCGAGATCGCGCCCGAGCCAGAGGCCCCACGCCAGCGCCGCGATGGCGAGCGGCACCCCGACCAGCAGCAGCCAGCGCCCGACGCGGCGGGCGTTCAACGCGCCGACGCGGCGGGCGTTCAACGCGCCGACTCGCGGTCCGGCTCCACGTCGCCGCGCTCGAGCAGCTCACGCGCGCGCTGCTGCTCGCGCGCGAGCCACTCGCGCAGCCCACGCGGCGCATCCGGGCGCTGCAGCTCGCTCGGCTCGGGCGTGGTCTCGAGGCCCCCGAAGAGATCGTCGAGCTGCGCGGCGAGCTGATCGCCGAGCCACTCGGCGAGGCTCTCGCCGAACCCCTGGGCGCGTTCGGCGACGACCTCGCCGACGCGCTCGACGGCGCCGCCGGCCGGCCGCGCGTCCGCCCTCTCCTCGAGCGCGGCGCGATAGCGCTCGGCGCGCGCACGCTCCTCCACCCGGTAGCGTTCGGCGGCGGCCACGTCGCCCGCCTGCCAGCTCTCCGCCGCGAGCGGCAGGGCCAGCAGCAGCACCAGGGCCCCAGGTACGAGCGCACGCATCACGTCGCTGGAGAGTGGCAATCGCACCGGCCGCGTCGACCTCCCGAGGGTTTCGACTCGCCGACGGAGCGGGGATTCGATGCCGGGTCGCCGCGCTCCGGCCCCCGGGGGCCCGTCGGGCGGCGCTGGCCGGAAAACCGGCTCGCTCAGCCGCCGGCGCGCTTCACGGTGTAGCCGCGCTGCTCGAGCTCGGCGACGAGCACGTCGCGGTGGTCGCCCTGGATCTCGATGACGCCGTCCTTGGCGGTGCCGCCGGTGCCGCAGCGGCGCTTCAGCTCGCGGGCCAACGCGGCGAGCGCGTCGTCGGCGAGCGGCACGCCCAGGATCGCGGTCACGGTCTTGCCGCCCCGCCCCTGCGTCTCTCGACGCACGCGCACGACGCCGTCGCCACGCGGCCGCCGCGGGGGCTCCGGGCTCTTCCCGGGCACGCGCCCACCCGCGCTCGAGTACACCAGACGGTCCCGCTCGCGTGACATGGCGCGAGCCTAACGGGCCGCGACGGCCGCGCGCCATCGGCTCGGCCTCAGCCGATCGCCCGCTCCAGAAGCTGCTCGGCCAACGCGCCGCCCAGCCAGGAAGCGACGCCGACGCCCGCGATCACCGCCCAGCGCACCAACACCGGCGCACCGAAGGGCCACTCGCGCAGGCGGGACACGAACCCGTGGTAGGCGATCGCGTCGGCCAGGCCGGGCTCCGCGCTCTCGCCGGCGAGCAGGGCCGGTGCCCCGCGCCGGATGCGCGCCTCGAGGGCCGCGAGCGCCTCGCGCTTCGCCGCCACGATGCTGCGATGCGCGCCGAAGACGGAGAGGAAGAACGAGAGCAGGACGAGCAGCAGCAGCAGCGTGACGATCACGGCATTCGACGCCGCCGCCGCCGGGCCGAGCCAGAACAGCGAGACCAGCGAGGAGCCCAGGACCCAGGCGAAGGCGCCGCGCTGGCTGGCGCGCGCGACCGGCGAGAGCGCATCGAGGTCGAGGAGATCGACGCGCAGATGGTGACGGCCGAGCCGCGCGAGCGCGCGCGTGACCTGGAGCTCGGAGACGAAGGCGTGGCCGCTGATCCAGCCGGTGGCGGCGGAGCGCAACACCAGCAGCCAGAGCAGCGGCTCGGTCAGCGGGGGCGGCGGGCCCCCGCCCCAGAACTCCGGATCGACGAACGGAATGGAGCCGAAGAGGAGGGCGGAGGTCGCACCCGCGATCGCCAGCCGGCGCGGCGGGACCGAGAGCGCATGCTCGACCTGTCGCTCGAACTCGGCGTCGTCGAGCGCGAGGGCCGGCCGGAGGGCCCGCAGGTCGGCCAGGCGGCCACGGCGCAGGTAGACCAGCGCCAGCAGGAGGTAGGCCAGCAGGACGGCGTTCAGGATGTCGAGCCAGAAGTACGGGTCGGCGAGCGGCCCGGACGTGTCGAGCTGGCCGGGCAAGGGGTCCAGGAACAGACGCACGAGCTGTGTCAGGCCGCTGATCCCGACCACGAGCGCGAGCGCCACCCAGAGCGGCGACATCGCGGGGGCCGTGAACAGACGGAGCGCCCAGTCCGTCTGCGGGGGCTCGGCCCCGCCCGGGCTCGCGGTCTCGGCTACCGCCATCCCCGCATGCTACCGGAGCGGAGCGCGGAGGCGGCGGTCATGCCTGCAAGAGGGGCTCGCCCTCGGCCCGGTCGATCGTCGCGAAGCCCTCGACCGGCTTCCGGGTCAGCTTCGTGAGCTGCTTGACCGGCCGGCCGAGCGGCAGCATCGCGGCCACCGCCATGTGGGCCGGCATGCCGAACAGCTGCTGCACCTCGGCTTCGGCGGCGGCCGCGAAGGTGGTGATCGTGCCGCCGTAGCCGAGGTTGCGCGCGGCCAGCAGGATGTTCCAGACGAAGGGGTACACCGAGGCGCCGGAGATGACGCCGACCCGCGGCAGCGCGTGATCGAAGGACGCCACCACGCGCAGATCGGCGAAGACCAGGAGCAGCGCGGGTGCGCCGACCAGGGCGCGCGCCATCGGCGTCGGGTCCGGAGCCTGGGCGACCTGCGCGTCGGTGACGGCCGAGGGCTCGATCGTGTTCCAGGGGTTCTCCCCGGCCAGGCGCTCGGCCAGGTAGCGGCGCATGGTCGGAACCATGAGCTCGGCGAGCCGGCGACGGCTCGCCTCCTGCTTCACGACCACGACGCGCCAGGGCTGGCGGTTGCCGCCGCTCGGCGCGAAGCGCGCGGCATCGAGAATCGCGTGCAGGGTGGCGTCGGAGAGCGGCTCGTCCGTGAAGGCGCGCGCGGCGAACGTGGTGCGAACGACGTCGGTGAAGTCCATCGGGGCTCCTGGGTCTCGGGCGGCGCGGGTCGGGCCCATTGTTATTCAACTGACCAGTGAAATGCAAGCCCCGGAATCGGCGTACACTCGCGGCATGAGCCAGAAGACCGCGATCGTGATCGGAGTCGGCCCGGACCGGGGCCTCGGCGCGCAGCTCTGCCGTCGCTTCGCCGGCGAGGGCCTGCGCGTCCTCGTCGCGGGCCGGACGCGCGAAGCGCTCCAGGCCGTGGTGGAGTCGATCGAGAAGGACGGCGGCAGCGCCGAGGCGGTCGTCTCGGACGCGACGAGCGAGGCGGACACGAAGGCGCTCTTCGATCGCGCAGGCGACGGCCTGGCGCTCGCGATCTACAACGCCGGCAACAATACGCCGGGCCGCATCGAGGACATGGAGGCGGCCTACTTCGAGCAGAGCTGGCGGGTCTGCTGCTTCGGGGGCTTCCTGTTCGGCCGCGAGGCGATCCGGCGCATGAAGCCGCGCGGGGGCGGAACGCTGCTGTTCACCGGCGCGAGCGCGTCGCTACGCGGGCGGTCGTTCTTCGGCGCCTTCAACTCCTCGAAGGCGGCGCTCCGGACGCTCGCCCAGGCCATGGCCAAGGAGTACGCGGAGGACGGCATCCACGTCGGCCACGTCGTCGTCGACGGCGCGATCGGCGGCGAGAAGATCATGAAGGGGCTGCCGCAGTACGCCGAGCAGCTCGGCGAGGAGGGCATGATCAGCATCGAGGGCATCGTGGACGGCTACGTCTTCCTCCACCGCCAGCCGCGCCGCGCCTGGACCTTCGAGCTCGACGTCCGCACCTCGAAGGAGAAGTGGTAGCCGTCGCGGCTGCAACCCCCACCCGCCCGCCGGCATCGAAGGGGCCCGAAACCCGAGGAGGAAGTGATGGAGCTCTCCGAGCGTCAGCGGTCCCTGTGCAGCCAGAGCCGTTGGGACTTCTCCGACCTGAGCGCCCTGTTCCTGAACTGCACGCTCAAGAAGTCGCCCGAGCGCTCCCACACCGAGGGGCTGATCGCCATCTCCCGCGCGATCCTGGAGGCAAACGGCGTCGCCTGCGAGTCGCTGCGACCCGTGGACCACGTGATCGCTCCGGGCGTGTACCCGGACATGACCGAGCACGGCTGGCCGCGGGACGACTGGCCCGGCATCTACGAGAAGGTGAAGGCCGCGCACATCCTGGTGATCGGCTCCCCGATCTGGCTCGGCGAGAAGTCCTCCGTCTGCACCCAGCTGATCGAGCGGCTCTACTCGACGTCGGGCGACCTGAACGCGAACGGCCAGTACGCCTACTACGGCAAGGTGGGCGGCTGTCTCATCACCGGCAACGAGGACGGCGTGAAGCACTGCTCGATGAGCATCCTCTACGGGCTCCAGCACATCGGCTACACGGTCCCGCCCCAGGCCGACGCCGGCTGGATCGGGGAGGCGGGGCCGGGGCCGTCCTACCTCGACGAGGGCTCGGGCGGCCCGGAGAACGACTTCACCAACCGCAACACCACCTTCATGACGTGGAACCTGCTCCATCTGGCGCGCCTGCTGAAGGACGCGGGCGGCGTGCCGGCGCACGGCAACCAGCGCTCGGAGTGGGACGCCGGCTGCCGCTTCGACTTCCCGAACCCGGAGCATCGCTAGCCCCCGATTGGATCGCTCTCGGGGT
The DNA here is from genome assembly GCA_041605395.1 of Myxococcota bacterium. Classification (GTDB taxonomy): domain Bacteria; phylum Myxococcota_A; class UBA9160; order UBA9160; family UBA6930; genus JBFIYM01. The sequence continues at coordinate 28,114 of JBFIYM010000007.1, forward strand.
GCCTCCTATAGTCCCGCGCCAGCAGCCATGGGACGTCGACATTACTTCGCGATCGGGGCGATCGCCGCGACCACGATCTTCTGCGAAACGGCGCTGACGCGGCTGTTCTCGGTGGTCGAGTACTACCACGGGGCCTTCCTGGCGATCTCGGTCGCCTTGTTCGGCTTCGCGGTGAGCGGCGTGTTCGTGATGCTGCGCCCCGCCGCCTTCGACCGGGAGCGCCTCGACGCGAACCTGGCCCGCTACGCCCTGCTCTTCGCGTTCGCGATCCCGTTCAGCTTCTACACCTACCTCTACGTCGGGCTCGGCATCGAGCTACGGCTGCTCGGCGTTCCCGGCTTCCTCGCCATCGCCGCCGAATACGGGCTGCTCGCCCTGCCCTTCTTCGCCTCGGGCGTCTGCATCTCGCTGCTGCTGGCCCACGGGGCCCGCGAGGCGAACCGGCTCTATGCCACCGACCTCGCCTGCTCGGCGCTCGGCGCCGTCGCCGTGATCCCGGCCCTCGCCTGGCTGGGCGGGCCCAAGAGCATGCTCGCCGCGAGCGCCGCCGCGGCCCTCACGGCCGTGCCCTTCGCGCGGGCGGCTCACGGCCTGCGCGGCGTCGCGCCCGCGAGCGCGGCCGTGCTGCTCGGGCTGCTGGCCCTGCTCCCCGCCGAGCGCTTCGAGGGCATGCGCGTCCGCAAGCCGACGCCGTTCGTCGCGAGCGAGGCGATCCGCTGGAACGCCTTCTCGATGGTCGGCGTGACCCCCGAGGAGACCGTGCCCTTCCGGCGCCGCCAGATCGTGATCGACAACAGCGTCACCACGATCATGCTGCCCTTCGACGGAGACCTCGAGGCCGTCTCCTACTTGCGCACCGACTACACGGCCGCGGCGTACCAGCTCCACGAGACGCCGCGCGTCCTGATCATCGGCAGCGGCGGTGGCCGCGACATCCTGACGGCGTTGCTGCACGGCTCGCCGCAGGTCCGCGCGGTCGAGGTGAATCCGCTGGTCTTCGAGACGTCGGCCTACCTCTTCGCCGACTTCACGGGCCCGGTCTACCTCGACCCCCGCGTGACGCCGGTCGTGGGAGATGCGCGGAGCTACGTGGCGAACTCGCACGAGAAGTTCGACGTCGTGCTCGCCTCGCTGATCGACACCTGGGCGGCCTCGAGCGCCGGTGCCTTCGCGCTGACCGAGAACCTGCTCTACACGACGAATGCCTTCGTGGAGTACCACGATCACCTGACGCCGAATGGCATCCTCTCCATCTCGCGCTGGCATCCCTTCGAGACGCCGCGTCTGCTCTCGACCGCGTTCGAGGCGTGGCGACAGGCGGGCGCCGAGGATCCGCGCCAACACGCGGTGTTGATCCGGACGCGGCAGCGCCCGGGCGCTCCCGAGCAGGTCTCCACCCTGCTCATGAAGAGGAGTCCGTTCACCGCCGACGAGATCCGCGTGATCGACCAGTTCTGCGCCGAGGCCCGGCTGCTGCTGGCGCTGGCGCCCGACCGGGTGAGCGACACCGTCGTCGCGGGCTACCTCGACGGCGACGCGCGCCAGAACGGCGCCTGGTCGGGTGTGGACTGGAGCCCTGCCAGCGACGAACGGCCGTTCTTCTTCAACATGGTGCGGCCCTCGACCCAGCTCCAGCGGATGGTGGGCTTCGGGCAGGCGGGCGAGTTCGAGGCGAAGGCCTTCCAGGGCAACGTCTCGGCCACGCGTTCCCTGATCCAGCTGCTCGGGGCCGTCTGCCTGCTGCTGGTCGCGATGCTGGGCGTGCCGCTCTGGGCGCGGGGCAGCGCGGTGCGCGGGCCGCGCTGGATCCCGACCCTCGGCTACTTCGCCTGCCTCGGGCTCGGCTTCATCGTGGTGGAGATCGGGCTGCTCCAGCGTCTGATCCTGCTGCTCGGCAAGCCCGTCTACGCCCTGGCGGTGATCCTGAGCACGATGCTGCTCTCGTCCGGGGCCGGGAGCTTCGCCGCGGGAAGACTCGCCGAGGCGCGGCTCGGGAGCCGGCTCGCGGCGCTGCTCGGCGTCGCGACGGCGGTGATCCTGGCCTACGCCTTCTTCCTGCCCGCGCTGATCTCGGCGCTGCTGGGCAGCCCCTTCGCCGTGCGGCTGGTCGGCTCCATCGCGCTGGTGGCCCTGCCCGGCTTCCTGCTCGGCATGCCGTTCCCGAGCGGGATCCGCGCGCTCGAGCTCGGCGGCCGACGCCACCTGGTGCCCTGGGTGTGGGGCATCAACGGCGCGATGTCGGTGATGGCCTCGGTGACCGCGATCATCCTGGCCATCGAGCTCGGCTACACCGCGGTGTTCCTGCTCGGCGCCGCCTGCTACGGGCTCGCGGCGCTGCTGGTGCGCCGCTGGGCCCCGGCGTAGTCGGCCAGGCGCCGCTCGGCCGCGGCGGCCGCCCGGCGGTTGCCGACCTCGCGCCACTGGGCGAGCGCCTCCTGCTGCGACGTCACCGCCTCGGCGAGGTCTCCGTTCGCGGCCCAGGCCCGCGCCAGCGTCTCGAGCACGGCGGGGTCGCGCCGCTCGGTCTGCTCGGCCGCCTGCTGCGCCAGCTCGAGCGCCCGGCTCGGGTCGCGCAACGGCTGCGGGGCATCGAGCAGCAGCGGAACGGCACTGCGCGCGAGCGCGGGCGAGAGCGCCGCCTCGTCGCGCCAGCGCCCGAGCAGCGCGATCGCCTCGGGCCAGAGACCCCCGGCGCGGAGTGCCTCGAGCTGGCGCCGGCGCGCGTCGTCGATGTGCCCGAAGGCCTGCGACGGGAGCAGCTTCGCGGCCGCGCCGAAGTGGTACGCCGCCGCCTCGGCGTTGCCCATCTCGAGATACAGGTCCCCGGCGAGCAGATGCAGCTGCTGGCCGGAGGGCGAGCTGCGCAGGGCCGCGCGCGTGGCCGCGAGCGCTTCCTCCGGGCGCCCCGCGAGCCGGAGCTGCTCGGCGAGCAGCTGGCCGATCGGGCCGCGGTCGGGGTCGTGCTCGATGGCGCGTTGCAGCGCCGCGATCGCCTGCTCCCGCTCGCCCCGGGCGAGCGCGGCCCGCGCCGCCTCGATCCAGCCGCCGTGATCGACCTGGAGCTCCATCTTGGCGGGGTCGAGGCCCAGGCGTTCGCGGTCGCCGAAGAAGGTGCCGAAGGCCAGGCCGGCCCAGGCCAGCAGCCAGGCCATGCCGAGGAGCGCGAGCCAGCGGCGACGGAGCAACAGGACGTCGAAGCCGAGCGCGAAGCAGAACGTGAGCGGGACCAGCGCGGAGAGCCCGTAGAACGCCTTGGCCTGGGCGTAGAAGGGCAGACGCAACGTCATGTTCAGCAGCGCGTAGGTGGTGGCGCCCAGGATCGCGAGCATCAGGAAGCGCTCGGCGCGGGGCTTTCGCACGAAGTCCACGAACCCGACGACCACGCCGAGGAGCAGCGCGAGGCAGGGCAGCACGGCCAGCGCGTAGCCGGCGGCCATCCGCTCGAGGTTCCACGGCGTCGGGGTGTGGATGCGCCCGACGCCGGACACCATCCCATCGCCAAAGAGCGTCGAGTAGAGCGCGTCCGGCACGCCGGCCACGGCGCTCATCAGCGGGCGCTCCAGCGCGAGTCCGAAGCGCGTGTAGTCCTCGAGGACGTGGTAGCCGGGGTCCTGCCACCAGGCCTGGCCGCTCACGTCGTCCCAGTTTCCGACGAACGGGTTGCCGTCGAAGTGGATCGCCACGCGCACGTAGTGCCAGCCACAGACGGCGAGCACGACGGCGAGCGTCGTGGCAGCGCGTCCGAGATGTCGGCGCCAGCGCGCCGGCTCGTCGAGACAGCGCTGGGCGATGAGCACGCCGATCACCAGGACGAGCGGGATCAGGGCGCTGAACTTCGCCAGCATGGCGAGGCCCAGGAAAACCCCGAGCACGGCGTGGTCCCCGAAGCCGTCCAGACGCCGTCGCAGCATGCGGACCGCCCACCAGAGCGAGCCCGAGGCGAGGGTCGCCGCCAGCGTCTCGTTGGTGATCAGCGGGTAGAGCGTGAGGTTCACCGGCAGGCTGGCGCCGAACACGAAGCCGAGCAGCACCAGGCCGGGGCGACGCGGGAACAGCTCGCGCAGCGCGAGCAGCAGGAAGCCGATCTGGAGCAGGCCCGCCGCGAGGCCCAGCCAGCGCAGCCAGTCGACCCCCTCCTGGAAGACGGCGGTGTGTCCCCCGAGCGCGAGCCAGCCGGCGGCGAGCAGGTAGTAGAGCGGGGGCTGGTAGGTCTGCCAGCCCTCGTCGGCGAGCGGGAGGCGGCCCTCCTGGAGCACGGCCCGGATGTAGACGCGGTGCGAGTTCGCGTCGAAGCCCCACGCCTGGTGCAGGCCCTGGTTGTAGACGAAGAGGGCGACCCAGAGCGCGGCCAGCGCGAGCCAGGCGAGCCACCACGCGTACGCGGGAAGCTCGAAGCGGTCGCCCCGCCGCAGGCGCCAGGCGACCGCGAGCACGAGCCCGCCCCCCGCCAGGAAGAGCAGCGCCAGCTCGCCGGCGCGGGCCCGGAGCGCGTCGATCGGCCGGGGGTTCTCGGCGTCCAGCCGTTCCGGGTCCGGACGGGCGCGCGGCCACTCGGCGAGCGAGACCGTGGCGAGGCGGGCCGGCGCCTCCTCGGCCCCCATCAGGGTCGCCGTCCAGCTCGCGTCGCTCACCAGCTCGAAGCCCTCCGCCTCGAGCCGGAGCCAAAGCGCGGGCGGGCCGGAGCGGGCCGACGCGCGCGCCACCAGGGTGTTCTCACCGGCGCGCAGCAGGTGCGCAACTTCACCCTCGTGCCGGCGCTTCCAGCCGTCTCGTCCGCCGTGCGCGAACGGGACGAGCTCCCCGTTCAGCTCGAGCGAGCCGCTCCGATGCAGGCGCACCGCCAGGCGCGCCCGACGCGGAGCCTGCTCGAGCACGAAGCGACGCGTGAAGGTCGCCTCGAGCTCGCCCTTCCCTCGCACCGGAACCGGCGCGATCGGATACAGGATCCACTCGCCGGGACGATCGGCCGGAAAAAACGGCGCACCGTCGTCGCGAACCGCCTGCACGTGGAGCAGGGCGAAGGTCGTCACGAACGCAACCGCTACGAGCACCCCTGCCCAGAGCTGCGGACGTTCCCGGATTCGCATCGGTCCGCGATCCTAGCGGGCACGTGGCAGTCCCGGCGGTTTGATGGTTCCCTGCCGGGTTCACTGCGCTCCGAACGGCGGGGAGACTCCTGGAATGGTCGAGACGATCGGGACTGCCAGAGCGGGACGCCCGGCCCGAGGGGCGTATCTCGGGATCGGGCTCTGCTCGGTCGGCGTCCTGATGCAGGAGATCCTGCTGACGCGGATCTTCTCCCTGACGATCTGGTACCACCTCGCCTACCTGACCATCAGCACGGCGCTGCTCGGCTTCGCGGCGGCCGGCACGCTGCTGGCGCGCCGCCCGCAGTGGCTGGCGGGCGGGGGCGCGTCCCTCTCGGCCGCAGCTGCGGCCGGTGCGGGTCTCGCGCTGCTCGCCGCCATGGCCTGGCTCGGGCCTCGCCCCGTCGACCCGACGGCACTCGCCAACGAGCCCGGGACGCTCTTCCTGGGCCTGCTCGGCTACTACGTCGCCATCGCGGCGCCCTTCCTGCTCGGCGGCATCGCCGTGGCCGCACCGCTCGCTGCCTACGCCGCGCATGCCGACCGGCTCTATGCCGCCGACCTGCTCGGTGCGGGTCTCGGCTGCCTCGCGGCGGTCGCCGCGCTCACCTGGACGGATGGCGCCACGGCGCTGGTGCTGTGCGCCGCGATCTTCGCGGCGGGCGCGATCTGCTACGCGCCCGGAGCCCGCTCACGCCTCGCCTACGCCGCGGTCCTGCTGGGGCTCCTGCTCGCGGCCCCGTACGCGGATCGCGCCATCGAGTTCGTCCCCGCGCCGAGCAAGGCGCTCGGCATCGCACTGCGCAAGCCGGGGACCGAGGTGTTCTTCACGCGCTGGAGCCCGGTGAACCGGGTCGACCTGTATCGCGTCGGCGACCGGCGGGGCGGATGGTGGGGAGCCAACGGCCTGTCCCCGCACTACCGAGGCAAGCCGCCGCGCACGATGACCATCCAGTACGACGGCCACAACGGCTCCGACGTCTTCGACACCCGGGAGCCGGAGACGCTGGCGATGCTGGATGCGCATCTGCTGCGCACCCCCTACGCGCTCCGACCCCAGGACCGCGTGCTGGTGATCGGCGTCGGTGGCGGCATCGACGTGCTGAACGCGCTGCGCCGGGGCGCCTCGCACGTCACGGGCGTGGATCTACAGCCCATCACCATCGAGCTGCACCACACGCTGCTCGCTCCCTGGACCGGTGACCTGGCGCGCCGCCCGGACGTGGAGCTGGTGGCGCAGGAAGGCCGGCACTTCGCCCGATCGAGCGAACGCCAGTTCGACCTCGTCCAGATCACGGCCGTCGATACGTTCTCGGCACAGACCACCGGCGCCTACGTGCTCGCGGAGAGCTATCTCTACACGGTCGAGGCCTTCCTCGACTACTTCGCCCGCCTCTCCGACGACGGCATGGTCTCGGTCGTGTTGGGCGACGTGATCCAGCCGCTCGGGCCGCCGCCGCTGGTGACCCGCCTGGCGCTGGTGGCGCGCGAAGCGCTGGCGCGCACGGGCGTCGCCGACCCCGGCCAGCAGGTGCTGGTCGTGACGTCCCTGGCCGGCATGCGGGCCGCGAACCACAGCCTGATCGTGAAGAAGTCGCCGTTCACGGAAGAGGAGCTCGCACGCGTACGAAGCTTCGTGGAGGAGAACGGCTTCCGCGTCGACGTCTCGCCGGAACGCGAGCCCTATCCGCTCGCGCGGCTCGTGCACGCCACGCCGGAGGAGCGGGAGGCACAGCTCGCGGAGTTCGACTTCGTGCTCGACCCGGTGACCGACGACCAGCCGTTCTTCTTCAACGTGCTGCCCTGGAGCGCCCTGATCGGCGAAACGGACATCTACTGGATGTTCCCCGGCTCCTCGACGGGCCTGATGGTGCTCGCGATGATGCTGGCCCAGGCCCTGCTGCTCGGCGCGCTGTTGATCGCGCTGCCCCTGGTGGGACGCCGCGACCGCAAGCTCGGCGCCGGGCAGACGCTGCGCTTCCTGCTCTACTTCCTGGGCCTGGGCCTCGGCTTCCTGCTGATCGAGATCAGCTTCGTGCAGAAGTACGTCCTGCTGCTGGGCTATCCGACCTACTCGCTCTCCGTGACGATCTTCTCGCTGATCGTGTCGGCGGCGCTCGGAGCCGCCGTGTGTCGGCGCGGCTGGGGCCGCCCCCGGCGCTTCCTGACGGGGCTCCTCGCAGCCACCCTGCTGCTGGTCACGCTCGAGGTCGGCGTGCTCGCCTGGGTACGCGACGCCATGCTCGGCACCTCCCTCTCGCTCCGGATCGCGACCACCTTCGCGCTCCAGTTCCCGCTCGGCTTCGCGCTCGGCATGTACTTCCCGACCGGCCTCGAGCTGCTGCGGCGGGTCGATCCGCAGCTCGTGCCCTGGGCCTGGGCCGTCAACGGCGTCGCCTCCGTGACCGCGACCGTGCTGGCCGTGATCCTCGGCATCCAGCTCGGCTTCACGTGGGTCGCCGCCATCGCCGCCGGGATCTACGCGATCGGGACGCTCTCGCTGGTGACCAGCCTGCCGGCGGACCGCGGCGCATCGGGCGCCTGAGGCCCACGCGGGGCCTCGCGAATGCGCAGCGGGTGCGCAACCAGGGGAACGCAGCTGCCTGCGCGGGGCACCCACCCGGTGCGGGCGGCGACCCGATCGCGCGGCCGCAATCGGTCCTCCTGCTTGTTGCTCCGGGCCAACGGCCCGGACTAGAATCGCGGATTCGCAGCGGCCCCATGCGCATCATCGCCGTCATCCCCACCTACAACGAGGCCGAGAACCTTCCCCTTCTCGTGCCGCGTCTGCTCGACTGCGACGCGCGCATCGAGGTGCTGGTGGTGGACGACCACTCGCCCGACGGGACCGGCAAGCTCGCGGACGAGCTGGCCGTGGGCTCGCCGCGCGTCCACGTCCTGCACCGGGAGACGAAGGAGGGGCTCGGGCCGGCCTATCGCGCCGGCTTTCGCCGGGCGCTCGAGCTGGGCGCCGACGCGATCCTCCAGATGGATGCGGACTTCTCGCATCCTCCGGAAGCGGTCCCGACGCTCCTGGCCGAGCTCGAGTCCCACGACGTCGTGCTGGGCTCGCGCTACCTGAACGGCATCACGGTCGTGAACTGGCCGATCGAGCGCATCCTGATCAGCTACTTCGGCAACTGGTACGCCCGCAAGGTGACGGGGCTCGGGATCAGCGATGCCACCGGCGGCTTCCGCTGCATGCGCCGCCAGACGCTGGAGCAGATCGACTTCGATCGCATCCGCGCCAACGGCTACGCCTTCCAGATCGAGATGAACTTCCGCTTCGAGAAGCGGGGCGCGCGCATCAAGGAGGTGCCCTTCTTCTTCCTGGACCGGACGCGCGGGGTCTCGAAGCTCACGCTGCGGATCGGTCTCGAGGCGCTCTGGATCGCCTGGTGGCTGCGCCTGACCCACCTGCTCGGCCGGCTCTGAGCCCGCCGTCGAACCGCGATGTCCAAGGCTCGAGACGGGCAGAACCGTCGGCTCCTGCTCTTGAACGAGCGCGACCCGCGCCACCCGCGCGCGGGCGGGGCCGAGACCCACGTCTACGAGATCCTGCGGCGGCTGGTCGAGCGGGGGCACTCCGTCACGCATCTCGCGGTGCGCTTCGAGGGCGCGGCGGCCAGCGAGCAGGTCGACGGCATCGAGGTGCGGCGGCTGGCCGGCCTGGCGGGGTACTACCCGGCTGCGGCCCTCACCTGTGCGCGCGAGACCCGACGTGGCCGGTTCGACGTCGTCATCGAGTGCCTGAACAAGCTGCCGTTCCTGTCTCCGCTCTACGCACGCGCGCCCGTGCTCGCCCTCTGCCACCACCTGTTCGGAACCACCGCCTACCGCCAGGTCTCGTGGCCGATCGCGACGGCGGTCGTCTGCACCGAGAAGCTGATCCCCTTCGTCTACGCCCGCCGGCCCTTCCTCACCATCTCGGAGAGCTCGCGGGCGGACCTGGTGGAGCGTGGCCTTCCCTTCGCGAACGTCGAGGTGAGCCCGCCGGGCATCCGGCGGCCGGAGATCTCGCCCCGGCCCCTCGCCGAGCGCCCGCTGCGCATCACGAACGTCGGGAGGCTCGAGCGCTACAAACGGGTCGACGTGATGCTCCACGCGGTCGCGCCCCTGGTCCGGACGCACCCCGAGCTCGAGATCGTCGTGATCGGACGCGGCACCGACCAGCCCCGCCTCGAGCGGCTGGCGCGCGAGCTGGGCCTGGCCGAGCACGTCCGAATCCTGGGCTTCGTGAGCGACGCCGAGCGCGATCGCTGGCTCGCGGAGTCCCGCGTCTGCGTGTGCGCCTCCGAGAAGGAGGGTTGGGGGCTCACCGTGGTCGAGGCGAACGCGGTCGGCACACCGGTCGTCGCGAGCGACGCCCCCGGCCTGCGCGACTCGGTGCGCCACGGCGAGACGGGTTGGCTCGTGCCCGTCGGCGACGTGGCGGCCTTCCGGGCGCGCATCGCCGAGCTGCTCGAGGCCGACGCGGCCGCCGAGGCCATGGCGGAACGCGCGCTCGCGTGGTCGCAGCGTTTCGACTGGGAGCGGGCGGCCCGGGACCTCGAGGCGGCCGTCGAGCGGGCGCGGGACGCCGCGTGAAGCGGCCCTCCTTCGACGCGCGCGCCTGGGCCGTGCTGGGCGCCCTGATCGCAGTCGGGGCGGCCGAGCGGATCTGGAACGTGCTCCACTACCCCGTCCTGATGGGCTTCGATGCGACCGGGAACTGGGAGTACATCGAGCTGCTCATGCAGCGCTTCGCGCTGCCGGCGCCCGACGCGGGCTGGTCGACTGCGCATCCGCCCTTGTTCTATGCGCTCGGTGCGGCGCTCGGGTCGCTCCAGAGCGAGCCGAGCGTCGATTCGGTGGGGCGCCTCGTCGCGATCGGCTCCGCCGCGATCGGCCTCGTGGCGGTCGCCGTGACGGCGCGCCTCGTCTACGGGCTCTCCGGCGGGAGCCTGCGCCAGAGCGCGCTGGCGGCCGCACTCCTCGTGTTCCTGCCCGTGCACATCACCATGAGCACGATGTTGTCCGAGGAGCTGCTCACGTCGTCCCTGGTGAGCTTCGCGTTGATCGGGCTCGTCTGGGAGCTCCAGCGTCCGCCGGCGGAGCGTCGCTCCGTGCTGGCGCCCGCGCTGCTCGGCGCGGTCGCGGGGCTGGCGCTGCTCACCAAGCTCAGCGCCGCCGTGCTCGTGGCCGCCGGCGCGCTCGCGCTGCTCGCGGAGGCGCCGCGTCGGGGCCGCAGTCGCGCCCTCGGCGCCGCCACGGCCTTCGTGGCCGCCGCCGTGCTCACGGGCGGCTGGTTCTACCTGCGCAGCCTCTGGCTCCATGGCTACCTCTATCCCCACGGCCTCTCACCGCACTCCGAGATGTTCGAGATGCCGCCGGGAACGCGCGGCATCGGCGACTACCTGACGTTTCCCCTGGCTACGTTCTCCGCCGCCCGGATCACCGACGCGCCCCTGCTTCGCTCGGTCTGGGCGGGGACCTATGCGTCGATCTGGTTCGACCCGCACCGTCACTTCCTGCCGAACCAGGCGCCCGGCCTGGAGCTCGCCGCACGGACGATCCTGTGGACCGCGCTGCTTCCCACCCTGGCGTTCGGGGTCGGCGTCTTCCGGGGCGCGCGCCGGGCCTTGCGGGAGCGCAGCCCGAGCGACCGGCTGCTGGTCGGGCTCGTGCTCGGGATGCTCGCGGGCTACGTGCTCTTCACCGCGCGAAACCCCTGGTTCGTGACCGTGAAGGGCAGCTTCCTGCTCGGCCTCGCCACCCCGTTCGCGGTCTATGCCAGCGAGACGCTCGAGCGCTGGATCCGCGCGGGGCGCGTGCGCGCGCTGCTCGTCAGCTCGACGCTGCTGGTGCTCTTCGCGGCCAGCGCGGTCACCTTCCTCTTCGACGGCGCCTTCGCGCGGCGGGAGCTGCCCGGGGTCGAGTGGCGGAGCGCCGCGCCGTGAGGGCCACGCGCTGGCTGCGCGCGCTGCTGCCCTTCGCCATCACGGCCGGGGTCTTCGCCCTGATCTCCCGGCGCGTCGACTGGTGGGAGGTGGTCGCCCACCTGGGGCCCGAGTCGCTCCAGTGGCTGGCGCCGGCCCTCCTCGTCTACATCGGGGCGAGCCTGTGCCTCGATGCGCTCACCCTGATGCGCACGCGCAGCGAGCCGGAGGCGTTCGCGGGCTGGGCCCGCATCAAGGGCGCCACCTACCCGGTCGGCGTCCTCCACTACGCCCTCGGCAGCGCGGCCCTGATCCTGCTGCTCAGGCGGCGCGCCGGGCTCGCGTTGGCCGACGCGACCGGCACGGCCGTGATGATCGCCGGGCTCGACCTCGTCGCCGTGCTCACGATCGGGCTCCTCGCGAGCGCCTTCGCCAGCAACGTCCCGGGCCTCCGCGTCGGGGTCGCGGCGCTCGTCCTGCTCGGGGCCCCGCTGGGCCTCTGGTTCCTGCGCACGCCGCGCAACGTCGGCCCGCTCGAGGCGCTCCGCAGCCTCGGCGTGCTGCGCGCAGCGCGCGATCTCCCGACCGCGCGACTGCTCGAGCTGTTCGCGCTGCGGCTGCTGTTCGTGTCGGCCTTCATCGGCCTCGGTACGGCGGCGCTGGCCTCCTTCGGCCTGCATCCCCCGCCGGCCGCGCTGGTCGCGGGCCTCGCGCAGGTCGCCCTGGTGGCGGCGCTCCCGATCGCGGTGGCCGGGCTCGGCACCAGCCAGGCGGCCTTCCTCTACGTGTTCCGGGGCGTGGCCCCGGCCGAGGAGCTCCTGGCGTGTAGCGTGGCGCTCTCGGCCGGCATGATCGTCGTGCGCGTGGGCCTCGGGGCCCTGTTCGTGACGGAGTACTCGAGCCCGGCCTGGCGCCACGAGGAGACGAAGGCGTGACCCCGTCGGCCCCGACGGGCGAGCGGCTCGACGACGCAAGCGCGCTCTACAGCGCAGATCTGGCGCGCCATCGGGCCGCCTACCGCTTCGCGGAGGGCTACGCGGGAAGCGCGCCGCTCCTCGACCTCGGCTGCGGGACGGGCTACGGGACGGCCGAGCTGGCGGCCCAGGCGCCCCGGGTGGTGGGCCTCGACCAGGTGGCCCCGGCGCCCCGCGTGCGCGAGTCCGGGGCCGCATTCGTACGGGGCGACATCGAGGCGCTTCCCTTCGCGAGCGGCTGCTTCGGGTTGGTCACGAGCTTCCAGGTGATCGAGCACCTCTCGGACCCGCAGCGCTACCTCGGCGAGATCGCCCGGGTGCTCGCGCCCGACGGCGTGCTCCTGATCAGCACGCCCAACATCCTGCAGTCGGACCGGGAGAACCCCTATCACCTGCACGAGTACGAGCCCGCCGAGCTCGAAGCCGCACTGACGCGACACTTCGAGCGCGTCGAGATGCGCGGGGTGCAGGCGGTCGGGCCGGCGGCGCAGTACCACGAGGACCGCCTGCGGCGCATCCGGCGCATCACGCGGCTCGATCCGCTCGGCCTGCGGCGGCGCCTCCCGACGGGCCTCGTCGAGTGGGCGTTCGCCCGGCTCTCGATCCTGGTCCGCCTGGCCGCGCGAAGCAGCGGCACCACGGAAGCGGTCGGCGACGCGCACTACCCGGTCGGTGCCGCGGACTCGCAGTGCATCGACCTGCTCGGGGTCTGCCGCGGCCCGAGGGGTGGGGCGCATGGCTGAGGCGCGCTGGGGCCCGCTGCTCTTCGGGCTCCTGGGCGCGCTCTGCTGCGCCTCGGTGAGCGGCTTCGAGCCGAACCTGCTCGAAGAGGGGATCGAGCTCCACGTCGCGCAACGGCTCGCCCAGGGGGAGCAGCTCTACCGCGACGTGCTGGTCTTCACGGGCCCCTTCCCGTTCGAGCTGCTGGGCCTGCTGTTCCGGATCGCCGGCGAGGAGATCGGGGTGGCCCGCGCCGTCGTGGTCGGCCTGCACGGCCTCGCCAGCGCGGCGGCGTTCGCGCTGGCACGAGCCGCTCGTCCCGGCGCGCTCGCGCACGCGGCTGCGGCGGCGACGGCCACCGCCCCGCTGCTCTTCTTCCCCCTCTTCGGGATCTACTACTACACGACGATCGCATTCCACCTGGGCCTGGTCGCGGGCTTCGCAGCGTGGCGGGGAATCCGCTCGATCGGCTGGGCGTTCGTTGCGGGCGTGCTCGTCGCGCTGATTGCGCTCAGCAAGCAGACGATCGGGCTGGCCATCGCCGTCGCCCTCGGCCTCGCGCTGCTCGTGGCCGCGAGCGGCGCGGCGCGGCGCCGCGCCCTCGCCGGCTTCGTCGGCGGAGGCGCCGCGACCGCGCTCCTCAGCGTGGGTCTGTGGCAGCTCTCGGGAACCCTCGAGCACGCCATCCACGGCCTCGTCACGCTGCCGGCGTCGCTCGACGACTCCTACCAGCTGCCATTCGTGAACCTCTGGCCGCCCGGCGAGCTCACGGCGGCGACGGCCAAGAACCAGATCTTCTACCTGCCGAACTACTACGTGCTGAGCCGGGGGATCCTGGCCGAGCCGGGCGCCGCGGTGATCCTCGCGACGCAGCTGCTGTTCGCGCTTCCCCTCCTCGCGATGGCCGCGACCGCCGTGCGCGTCGCGCGTCGCGACGCGTCCCCGGCCCTCGTGGTACACGGCGCGCTCGCGGTGGCCTGGCTCGTGAACCTGTTTCCCCGCACCGACTGGGGCCACCTGAGCCACGTGCTCCCGCTCGCCGTCGCACAGCTCTTCCTGGTGGTGCCGGGCGTCGCCCGGCCGACGCTGCGCACACTCGAGCGGGTGATCGCCGCGCTTGTTCTCGTCGCGTTCGCCGGCGGCGCGGGCCTGGCCTGGCGGACGCTCGACCGGATCGCGGACCCGGAGCCCCTGAGCGCACGCGTGCCGCTGCGCCCGGTCAGCGCGTTGGTGCGGGGCCCGCAGCTCCGCCGTGTGATCGAGTTCCTCGAGCGCCGCACGCGACGGGGCGAGCCCATCTTCGTCGCGCGCGCGGAGCCATTGCTGTACTTCGCGACGGACACGCGAAATGCGACTCCCTTTCCGGGTGTGTTCCCGGCGATGCACGAGACCCAGGAACGCATCATCCTGGAGGGGCTCCGCCAGACGCGATTCGTCGTGATGTCGGACGTGGACCAGCCGGCGATGACCTACTACCGCGACGAGCTCCCCGGCGTCCAGGCCCATCTCGAACGCTTCTATCGACCGGCCGAAGACCTCGGAGACGATCAGTACCAGTGGCTCACCCTGCTCGAGCGGGGGCCGGACCGGGGCCCGACGCTCGTCGACTTCGTGCAGCGGAAGCCGTCCGGCCGCTCGTTCGTCCGGGCCGCGGGCGAGCGCGAGCCCGCTGCCCCGTTCGACGTTCTGCTCCCGACGCGCCGCAACCGCCGCCCCCTCGCCTTTCCGCTCGGCCCGGAGGGGGGCGGAATCGAGTTCGACCTCGAGGTCCCCGAGCACGCCGTGTTCCAGGCCGACGCGAGCCTCGGCCGGATCCGCGCGGCCGACGACGTGTTCGCCGTCCCCGAGCGCGCGACGATCGTCGTCTCGATCGGCCCGCCCGAAGCCATGGCGAAGCTCCACGAGCTCACGCTCGGCACCGGCTGGTCTCCGCGCTGGATCCCCTTCGAGGCCGACCTCTCGGCGTGGGCCGGCCGACGCGTCACCCTGCGCATGGAGCTGCTCCGCGCGCCCGAGGAGAAGCCCTCGAGGATCGAACGCATCGGCTACCTGGGCAGCCCGCGGATCGTCGGGCGCCGGGCGCCGGGCGCGCAGGCCGGGCCGTGAGGGGCCTCGTGCGATGGATCGCGGTGGGGCTCACCTTCCTGGTGCTGCTCGAGGTGACGGCGCGGGTCGTGGTCTTCGGGCCGCGCGGGCTCGACCCCCGTCGCGTCGGCCTGCTCCGGGACCTGCATCCCGAGGCGCTCGTGCACTTCGATACGGATCCCCTGCTGGTCTACGAGTACCGGCCCCACATCGACGTCTTCTTCAAGCTCGTTCCGTTCCGCACGAACTCCCACGGCATGCGCGACCGCGAGTATCCCTTCGCGAAGCCCGCCGGGTGCCGCCGCGTCGCCGTGATCGGAAGCTCGTTCGCCCTTCCCGCGGGCGTTCCGATCGAGCAGGCGTTCCACAGCCGCCTCGAGACGGAGCTCCCCGGCTGCACCGAGTTCCTGAACTTCGCGGTCGGCATGCACGGGCCGAGCCAGTTCCTGGCGATGCTTCGCGAGCGCGCGCTGCGCTTCGACCCGGACCTCGTCGTCGTCTCGGTCACCGCGCTGTCCGTGCCCGGCATGCTCGGCCCGTGGGACCGGGTGCCGCCTCCCAACGTGCTCCACATCGTGCCGCGCGGGCCGCGCTCGATCCTCGACCAGCTCGTCCGATCCCGGCTCGGGCTGCGCACGCGCTTGATCCAGGAGAGCGAGTCGACCCGGACGGCCGACGCGCCCCGTGAGCAGCAGGTGGTCACGAAGCTCGGCGAGCTCGCCCGGGCCCGCGCGCTTCCGATCGTCCTGATGCGCCTCGAGGTCGACGCGATCGCGCCGACGCCGCGGGAACGGCGGCTCGAGCGGCGCGCCCGCGCCGAAGGCCTGCGTTACTTCGATACCCGCTGGGCGTTCCGCGGCCAGGACCACCGCAGCTACCGGATCTTCGAGCTCGATCCCCACTGGAACGGCGACGCGCACGCGATCTTCGCCCGCGAGCTGGGGGCATTCCTCAAGGCCGAAGGCCTGCTCGAGGAGGACGCGGCGTTCAGCGGATCTCGTACTCGAAGGGAACGCTCTGCGGCGAGTCCGTGAAGAAGAACAGCCAGAGGGTGACCGCGGCGTAGAGCCCGACGATCACCACCAGGTGCCACTTGTACTTCTTGAGCAGACTCATTCCGTCTCCAGCAGGAAGTCGAAGGTATAGTCGGCGATCAGGCGGTGCGCCCGCGCGTTCGGATGCGCGTCGTCCCGGGAGACCCAGAGCGACTGCGGCTCGGTCTCGCCCTGGAAGTACGGCGTGAGGTCGCGCACCGGGATGTCGTTCTCGCGCAGGAAGTCCGCCACCTGCCCGTACTCCTTCGCGAAGGGATAGTCGACCAGCTCGTGGAGCTCGGGCAGCAGCACCACGCGCAGATCGAAACCCTGCTCCTCGCTCAGCGCCTTCAGCGCGAGGAAGGCCTGCTGGCTGCGCGGCCAGCCCGGGGCGCCCTCCCGATAGAGCGCTGCATAGTACTCCTGGAAGCCGGTCGTCGGCGAGAAGCGGGCCATCAGCGCCTTCATGCGCGACCAGTAGAAGGTCACGATGCGGTAGTTCCCGAGGCCCGGGAAGCGTGACTTCTGCGGCACGGGCTCCGCGTCGTTGATGAAGTAGAAGAGCACCACCTGGTCGGGGTCGTACTTCGCCCCCTTCTCGATGAAGAGGTTCACCTCCTGGGTGGTGTTGTAGTTGCCGACGCCCAGGTTCAGCACCTCGGTGGGCTCGCGCTCGGAGAGGCGGGCCTCGAGCAGGTGCTCGAAGGTGTCTTCCTTGCGAACGCCCCAGCCGAGCGTGAGCGAATCGCCCAGGAAGATGATGCGGCGCTGGGCGCCCTTCTCGATCGGGACGTCGTCGTCCCGGAACCCGTCGGCGTTGGTGCGGAGGGGGACGCCCATCAGCGTCTCCTCGGCGTTCGGGCGGTGATGGTGGCCCACCAGTGGGTTCGGGGAGTCCACCTTCAGCCGGACGGCGTAGCGCGACATCTCGACGTCGTAGACGATGTTTCGCGAGAGGTAGACGCGCAGGACGAGCTCTGCGCCCACCAGGAACAGGCCGAGCGGAACGAAGACGAGGAATCCGATCTCGACGGCGCGCCGTAGCCTCACGACTCCACCCGGGGAAGGAGGCCCTGCTCGCGCAGGAAGCCGCCGATGCGGTGCGCGAACCGCCGGTGCGCCTCGGCGTTCGGATGCGGGTCGATCGCGTAGATCCAGAACTCGCTGGCGCGCGTGCCCTGGAAGGCGTCGCGCGTGTCGAGATAGGCGATGCCGTGGGCCTGGGCCTGGCCCGCGACCTCCCGGTCGATCGCCTCGGGCTCCCGGTCCTCGAACTCCAGGTGGACCAACACGACCGGCACGCCGCTGCGACCGGCGAGGCGCGCCAGTCGCTCGATCACGCTGCCCTCGACCGGAGGGCTCGGGGAGAGCCGGGGCAGCGGCGTGCCGCCCGCCGGCCGCTCCGGGCGTTCGGTCAGCCGCAGGTAGAGCGCCTCCAGGCTGCCGAGCTGCTCCACCCGCTCCAGGGTGGCGCCGCCGGTCCGTTGCGCGACGAGGCGAACCAGGAAGCTCCGCAACATGGGACACGAGCCCGTGAAGGCGGGCACGGTGTCTGGATCGAGCGTGCGGCGGCGACTCCCTTCCGGCGAGGCGGGATCCTCCCCGAGCCACGGCATCGAGAGGCGCGTGACCGTGAACAGGACCAGATCAGGGCGGTAGGCCAGGGCGCGCAGCTCGAGCATCGCGAGCACCTGCTCGGGGTTGTACATGCCGACTGCGAAGTTCAGGAACTCGACGCCCCGCGGCGCGAGCTCCGAGGCGAGCTGCTCCTCGAGCCGGCTGTGGAAGGCGTCCTCGATCGCGACGCCGGCCGGCAGGGCGAAGGAGCTGCCCACCACGGCGACGCGAAAAGTGCCGGCCGGCTTGACCCATTCGTACTCACGATCGCGCAGGCCGCGCGAGTTGGTCTGGAAGGGGACCAGCTTGAAGTAGCCGTCGAGGTTCGGCCGGAGCTCGAAGCCGAGCCTGCGGTCGATCGAGGGCATGGTGTAGCCGGTCTGCGGCAGGCCCCGGACGCTGTTGACCCGCTCCGGGATCAGCCCGGCGAAGCCGAAGAGGTAGAGTCGGGCGCTGATCTCGAGCAACGCGAAGAGGCCGAGCGACAGCAGGAGCAGCTCGGCAGCACGACGCGGCATGGATCGGATGGAGAGGGACATTCTTCGGTTGCCGGTTGCCAGACGAGCGATTATAAGCGGTGCTTGACTTCTTTTCGACGCTGAGCCGGGAGAGCCGTTGAGCGCGCACGCAGCCGAGCGCCCCGGGACGGGCTGGTCGCTCACGTTCCCGCTGGTCACCGCCGTCTTCTTCCTCTCCGGCTCGGCAGGGCTGATCTATCAGGTGCTGTGGATGAGAGGCCTCGGCCTCTTCTTCGGCAGCGACATGTACGGCGTCTCGATCATCCTGAGCGTCTTCATGGGCGGCCTCGCGATCGGGAGCCTGTTCGGCGGCCGCCTCGCCGAGCGAACCCGGCGGCCGCTGCTCTGGTACGGCATCGTGGAGGTCGGCATCGGGCTCGCCGCCATCCCGTTCACGCGCGTGCTGGCCCTGCTCGACCCGATGCTGCGCTCCGCCTATCCGGAGGGAGCCGACGGGGCGGGGGCGCTCTACCAGACGGCGCGCGTCCTGCTGGCGTCCTCGACGCTGCTCGTCCCGACCACGCTGATGGGCGCCACGCTGCCGCTGATCCTGAAGCAGTTCGTCCACGAGCGGAGCGCGCTCGGGGAGTCCGGCGCCTACTTCTACGCCGCGAACACGCTGGGCGCCCTCGCCGGAACGCTGACGGCGGGCTTCGCGCTGCTGCCCTACCTGGGGATGACGCGCTCCACGCTCTGCGTGGCGGCCGTGAACCTCGGCATCGGGGCCCTCACCATCGCGCTCGGCTGGCGCTCGCCGCTGCCGGCGCCCGGGCCCGAGGCGGAGGAGCAGCGGCCCGAGCTCGACCCGATGCCCGGCCTCGACCCCGCCACGCGGGCCCGCCTCGCGACCGCCGCGGTGCTCGCCTTCGGCCTCTCCGGCTTCGGCTCCTTCGCGCTCGAGGTGGCGTGGACCCGCGTGCTGCTCATGAGCTTCAGCGCCACGGTCTACTCGTTCTCCGCCACCCTGGCCTGCTTCCTGTTCGGCATCTTCCTCGGCACGCGCGTCATCTCCCGCGTGGTGGACCGGCACGAACGGCCGGTCGCCCTGTTCGCGATGCTCGAGCTCGGCCTCGGTGCCAGCGTGGCCGCCCTGGGCGTGCTGCTCTACGCCATGCCCGACGTCTTCGGGCGGCTGCTCGGCGCCGTGGCCGGCGTCCCCGGACTGCGGGACCACGCCCTCGTCGCGGCCACCCTGCTGGCCTCCTTCCCACTCCTGCTGGTCCCGGCGACGCTGCTCGGCGCCACCTTCCCGGTGGCGCTGCGCATCCACACCACCACCGTCGCGCACGTGGGCCGCGGCAGCGGCGACGTCTACGCGGCCAACACCGTGGGCGCGGTGCTGGGATCGCTGGCCGCCGGCCTGCTGCTGGTCCCGACCCTCGGCGCCCGCGCCACGATCGTGCTGCTCGCCTTCGCCTTCCTCGGCATCGGCAGCTTCCTGGCCCGGCTTCCGGACGGATCCGGAACGCCCGCGCCGGCCCGGCGCTGGATCGCGCCGGCGGGCGCCGTGACGCTCTTGTGCGGTGCCCTCGCCCTGCTGCTGCCCTACCGCGTCACGCTCAACTTCAATCAGCAGAAGCCGGTCGGTGCGAAGCTGCTGTACCACGCCGAGGGCATCCAGAACACCATCGACGTGGTGCGTTCCGCCAACGGCATCACCTCGCTCATCATCGGCGGCAACGTCGAGGCCGACGACGGCTACTCGCAGCGGCGCCACTTCGTCCTGAAGGGCCATCTCCCGCTGCTGCTGATCCCGGAGCCGCGCTCCGTCCTGGTGGTGGGGCTGGGCATGGGCATCACGCTCCAGGCCACGGCGCGCCACCCCGGCCTCGAGCGGATCGACGTCGTCGAGCTGTCGCCCGAGATCCTCGACGCCCAGCGCGAGCTGGCGGCGGTCAACGGCGACGTGGTCGCGAACCCCATCGTGAAGGTCCGGATCGACGACGGCCGCCTGTTCATGCGCATGGCGCAGGACCGCTACGACATGATCACCGCCGACCCGATCCACCCGAAGATCTCGCGCGTCGGATACCTCTACACGCGGGAGTACTACGAGACGATCCGGGATCGGCTGCTGCCCGGTGGCGTCGTCTGCCAGTGGATGCCGATCTATCAGATCGCCCCGACGCGGCTGCGCTCCGCCATCAAGACCTTCCAGAGCGTGTTCCCCGAGGCGACGCTCTGGTACGTGGAGGGGCATGCCCTGCTGCTCGCGCAGCCGGGCCGCGCCGCGATCGACACCGAGCTCGTGCGCCGGAAGTTCGAGGCCGAGGCGGTCCGCGCGGACCTGGCCTCGATCGACATCGGCTCGCCGGAAGAGCTGCTCCGGCACCAGATCATGGGCCCCGACGAGCTCGAGGCCTACCTCGCCGAGGAGCCCGGCGTCCCGCTCAACACGGACGACTACCCCTACCTCGAGTACTTCGTGCCGCGCGACCTCTTCCACGGGACCGCCGAGAACGTCCGCGAGCTCGCGCGTCACGCGATCCCGGGCAGCAGCGTGCGCCGCGCCGGGGAGCCCGCCGCGCCGTGACGCCGAAGCAGTCGGCGCTGCCGGCGATCTTCGCGATCTCGTTCGGGCTCCTCGTGTTCGAGATCATGCTGAGCGCCATCTTCCACGTGCAGCTCGGCGCCGGCAACACGGTGGCGGCCATCGCGCTCGCGCTGGTCGGGCTCTCCGGCGGGGGCATCGCCGCGTACTCGCTGTCCGCATTCCGGGACGCCGAACGCTTCGGAGCACTGGCCGGGCCACTCCTGTTCTGGTTCTCGGTGACCCTGCTGTCGAGCGTCTACGTGATCATGGCGATCCCGCTCGGCCACGGGGACCTGATCTACGAGCGCACGGACCCGGCCATCCAGCTCTGGCGGCTGGTGATCTACCACGTCACGGTCGTTCCGTTCTTCCTGGGCGGGCTCACCCTCGCCGCCTTCTTCATGCGTGAGCCCGAGCGGATCGGACGCCTCTACTTCGCGGACCTGCTCGGCGCGGCGCTCGGGTGCGTCGTGAGCCCGTTCCTGCTCTCGGGGCTGGGCGCGCCGCTCGCGGTGATCGTCGGCGCCATGCCGGCGGCGGCGCTCGGGGTCGGCGCTCTGCTCGGCGCGCGCGGCCGGCGCGCGGCGCTGACGGCCCTCCCGCTGCTGCTCGCGACCCTCGGACTGCTGCGGCCGGAGCTGCTCAGCTTCTCGACGCTCAACACGATGGGCGCGGTCGAGGCGCCGCGCTATCGGAGCTTCACGATCGAATCCGGCGACATCGCCTACGAGCGCTGGGCGCTCGACGCCTGGACGATCATCCGGGCGGATTCCATCCCGGCGCAGTGGGAGGACTTCCGCGGCTGGGGGCTGAGCCCGCGCTACGAGGGGCCGATCCCCGAGACGAAGCTGATCAACTACAACGCGCGCTTCAGCACCTACGTCACCGACCGCAGCGGCGACCCCGAGGCGCTTCGCGCCTGGCTCGACGCGGACCTGAGCTCCGTCCACCACCTGATCGGCCGCAGCTACCGGAGCGTGCTCAACATCGGCGCCGGCGGCGGACGCGAAACGCTGGCCGCGCTCGAACACGGCGCCGAGCGCGTCGTGGCCGTCGACATCAGCGAGGTGGTCGTCGAGGACCTCATGAAGGGCCGTCTGCTCGAGTGGAGCGGCGGCCTCTACGTCGACCCGCGGGTCGAGGCCGTCGCGGACGAGGGCCGTAGCTACACCGAGCGCACGCCGGAACGCTTCGACCTGGTCGAGTTCAGCATCGTGGGCGGCGCCAACACCGAGAAGATGGACCTGCTGCGCCTCGACGACCTCTTCACCGCCGAGGCCATCCGCACCTATCTCGAGCGGCTGAACGAGGACGGCGTCTTCTCGTACGTGATGTACTCGACGCGCTCCGACCTCGTGGAGGAGATCTGGGAGGGCAGGCGGCGCGAGCTCAACCCCTACGTCCCCGCCCTCCGCACGCTCACCGGGCTGCGCCGGGCCCTCGAGGCGAAGCAGCCGGGCATCGACTTCTCCGACCACGTGTTGATCGCCGCGCTCTCCGGCCTGATCAGCCCGCACTACGACTTGGTGCACATCGTCGCGAGCCGCACGCCCTTCACGGCCGACGAGCGCGAGCGGTTCCTCGAGACCTGCCGACGCCTGGCGTTCGTGCCGCTCCACCCACAGGGGGGAGAGGAGACGCACGGCAATCTCTACACCCGGATCGCGGCTGCTCCGGACCTCGGGGCGCTGGCCAGCGCGGCGCCCTTCTCGATCTGGCCGGCCACCGACGACCGTCCCTTCCAGTTCGCGATCGACACGGAGCACCTCGGCCGCGCGCTCGCCGAGGGGCGACTCTTCGCCCTGCTGGCCGACAACCCGCTGGTGACGCTCGGCGTGGGCATCGGCGGCCTGGCCCTGGCGCTCGCGCTGGCGCCGCTGCTGCTCAGCTCACGCCGACGCGAGAACCTCCGGGTGTTCAGCGCCAATCGCGCCATGCTGCTCTACTTCGCCTGCATCGGCTTCGCCTACATGGCCGTGGAGATCTCGGCGCTGCTCCGGCTCCAGTTCTTCCTGGGTCGGCCCATCTACGGCCTCAGCGTCGGCCTCTTCTCCTTCCTGTTGGCGAGCGGGCTCGGCAGCAATCTCACCAACCGACTTCCCGACGCACGCCTGCGCAGCGCCGTCACCTGGATCGTGCTGGCATTGGTGGCCGTGGGCCTGCTCTTCGCGGCCGGCTCGACCGCCCTCTTCACGGGCGCCATCGGCTTCCCCGTGGTCGCGCGCATCGCCATAGCCATAGCGGCGATCTTCCCGCTCGCGTTCCTGATGGGCATGCTGTTCCCGATCGGGATCCGCATGCTGGCGCACCGATCGCGGGACCCGATCGCCTGGGCGTGGGCCACGAACGGCTGCTTCTCCGTGCTCGGGATCTTCAGCACGCGCATCCTGGCGCTCTTCTTCGGCTTCAACCGCGTGCTGATCGTGGGCCTCGCCGTCTACCTGCTGGTGATCTTGTGCGTGCAGCTCGCCGGCCGCGGCGGCGTACGCGCCTACTCGACGTGATCGGC
>JBFIYM010000008.1:0-48344 GCA_041605395.1 Myxococcota bacterium
CTCGAGATCGGCGACGCGCCCATGTTCGCGTTGACCTTGGTGTGGAGGGCCCGGCCGATGCCCATCGGGTCGAGACGGCCCGCCCGGTGTACGACGTTGGCCGGGATCACCAGCCGGCCAGCGGCGACCTCGTCGCGCACCTGCTCGGCCGTGAGATGTCCCTCGCGCTCGGAGACCCGCCGCATCTCCGCCGTGACATGGCCCAGTCGAGCGTGCTCGAGCTGCGTCACGGGCTCGAAGCCCGCGGGCGCCACGGCGTGCCCGCTCTTCGCATCGCGTCGCCAGCCGGCCGGCAGGAAGTCCCAGGCGGTCTTCGTCGACGGCGGCGGCATGCCGGGGGTGTCCGGGGAGCTGAACGTGAGCGGGCCGCCCAGGTCCGGCGGATTCGCGAAGCTGCCCGGGTTCGTGCCCTGGCCGGATGTTCCGTGAATGGGCGGAAGAACGTAAGCGGGCATCGGAGGCCTCCGTTAGCGCCAGGCGTCTAGGCAGGCCCGAGCCGACGGGGCGGCTGCGCTCCCCATCCACCGAGCCTTCCCTACGCTCGCACGACCGAGTTCAGGTTCCAAGGGTGTCATCTCAGGGCCCGGTGCACGGGCCCACCCCCAGGCTGGAATGTGCTGAGCGTAGCGTCGCGCGGCCGGCGCGCACTTCCCCTGGCCGCTAGCTTGCGCCGCATGCGCTCGGGGGTCCGCTTCGCCCTGTTGCTCGCAGGCGCGCTCGCGTCGCCGGGCTGCGATCGCAACGTGGAGCCCTTCGATCCGAACGAGACCGTCGAGCAGCCCGATCTCTCGCGGATCTTCCCCGAGGGCGCGGAGCGCTCCGGCGATGCGGACACGCTGCGCGGCGCGGTCCCTGCCGAGGCGCCTCCCGCACCGCCTCGGGGCGGCCCGCCGCTTCGCGGAACGATCCGCATCAGCGACGAGCTGGCTGCCCGGGTGCCGGACCGGGCCGTGCTGTTCCTGATCGCGCGGACCGGGGCCACCGGGCCACCGACGGCGGTGCGACGCATCGCGACGCCGCGCTTCCCGCTCGAGTTCGCGCTCGGGCCCGAGGATCGCATGATCGCCGCGATGCCGTTCGAGGGGCCCTTCCAGCTGAGCGCCCGTGTGGACGTCGACGGCGACGCGACCACCCGGAACCCGGGCGATCTCCAGGGGGAGGCCGAGGGGGCGTTCGCTCCCGGGGCCACCGACATCGAGATCGTGATCGACGAGGTGCTCTAGCAGTGGGTGGCTTGCGTCGCTGGGAGCTCCTCGGCCAGGAGTCACTCCAGGACTGCAAGGTGTTTCGCGTGACGCGCGCACTCGTGCGCTCTCCGCGCAGCGGCGAAGCGCACCCCTTCTACTCGATCGCGGCGGATCCCTGGGTCAACGTCGTGCCGGTCACGGCGCAAGGGGAGGTGGTGATGGTGCGCCAGTTCCGCCACGGCACGCGCGAGTTCACGCTCGAGATCCCGGGCGGCATCGTGGATCCGGACGAGGATCCCGCAACGGCGGCGGCGCGGGAGCTGACCGAAGAGACGGGCTATCGCGCCTCGAGCGTGCGCTCGCTCGGAAGCCTGAACCCGAACCCGGCGCTCTTCGACAACCGCGTGCACAGCTTCGTGGCGGAGCGCGTGGTGAAGGCGGGCGAGGTCCAGAACGGCCCGCTCGAGGAGACCGAGGTGGTGCTCGTGCCCGCGCGCGACGTCCCGGGCCTGCTGTTGCGCGGCGAGATCGACCACGCGCTCGTGGTCGCGGCGCTCCAGCGCTGGCTGCTCGAGGCGAGCGCAACGTGAAGCGGCGCAAGGCCACGTCCGGGAGGCCGCGCTCCGCGGCGTCGGCCAGGAAGCCGCGAGCGGCAGCGGCCAGGAAGCCGCGCACCGCGGCGTCGGCCATGAAGCCGCGCATGGCGCTCGGCGACTTCCTGGTCGCCTACCTGAAGCGTGCGGGGGTGCGGCACGTATTCGGTCTGCCGGGTGATCTGGTGCTCGGCCTGTTCCATCGCTTCGGCCGCGAGCGCGGGCTCGAGATCGTGACCTTCTCCCACGAGCCGGCCGTCGGCTTCGCCGCAGACGGCTATGCGCGCAGTACGCGCCGGCTCGGCGTGGCCGTCGTCACCTACGGCGCGGGCGGCAACAACATCGTGAATGCCGTGGGCGGCGCCTATGCGGAGCAGGTCGGCATGCTGGTCGTCTCGGGTGGCCCCGGCGAGGCGGAGCAGCGCCTCTCGGGCGTGCACCACCAGGTGAAGGACGTGGCGAGCCAGTTCCGGGTCCTGTCGGAGGTGACCTGCGCCGCTCGCGTGCTCGAGCACCCGGAGCTCGCCGCCGGCCAGGTCCACGAGGTCGTGAGCGCCATCTCGAGCGAGAGCCGGCCCGGGTATCTGGAGATCCATCGCGATCGCGTGGACGTCGAGATCCAGGTGCCGGAGGAGATCCTCGAGTGGGACGGCAGCTTCCCGCGTCCGGCCTCGGACCCGCGCAAGCTGCGCGAGGCCGTTGCCGACACCAAGGAGCGCCTGCTGCGGGCCAAGCGGCCGATCGTGATGGGCGGCGTCGAGCTGTTCCGGAGCCGCGCCGATCGGAACTTCCGCAAGGTGGCCGAGAAGCTCGGCGCGCCGGTCGTGAGCACGCTGCTCGCGAAGGGCGTCTTCCCGATGGATCACCCGCTCCACATGGGCATCTACATGGGGCCGCTCTCGCCGCGAAAGATCCACGAGCGGGTCGGTCGCGCCGATCTGGTGCTGGCCCTCGGCACCGAGCTCACCGACATGAACCTCGGCGCCGCCAAGCCGCAGGTGGCGCGGGCTCGCTCGGTCTGGGCGCTCGAAGGCCGGGTCAACGTCTCCTACCACCAGTACACCGACGTCGAGCTCTACGACTTCGTATCGGCGCTCGCGCGCGAGAAGCTGCCCCGCTTCCGCGAGCGGGTGTCCTATCACGACAACCTCCAGAAGCCGCGCCCCGGCAGCGAGCGGCGTCGGCCGCTGCGCGTGAACGACCTGTTGGTGGAGGTCAACCGGTTCCTCGCCAAGCGCCCGGGCTATGACGTCGTGGCGGAGTCGGGCGACTGCCTGTTCGGCGGGCTCGAGGTTCGGCTACGCGACGGCCTCTATCTGGCCCAGGGCTACTACGCCTCGATGGGCTTCGGCCTGCCCGCCGCGCTCGGCGCCCAGATCGGCACCGGCCGGCGCCCGCTGCTGCTCACCGGCGACGGCGCCTTCCAGATGACCGGGCCCGAGATCTCGCACGCCCCGCGTCGGGGCCTCGACCCGATTGTGGTGCTGATCAACAACGGGGGGTGGGGGATCTTCCGGCCGGTATCGCCCCGCCAGGACCTGCTCGACATCCCGAACTGGCCCTACGCCGAGCTGGCCCAGAACTGGGGGGGCGTGGGCTTCGTGGCCGAGACCTCCCGGGAGCTGGCCGAGGCGCTGCGCGCGGCGCACGAGGTGAAGAGCTTCGTGCTGATCGAGTGCCGCGTGGCGCCCGACGATCTCTCGCCGATCAGCCGGCGCTACATCCGCGCCAGCGCCCGCAAGAACCGCGCCGCCCGCAGCTAGGCGTCCCGGAAGGCGGCGCAGGGGTCGGGGCGGGTGGCGCGCTCGGTGACGACGACGGCGTCGAAGGCGCCGGGGGGCGGCTCGCTTCCCGTCTCGAGGTAGCCGACCGCGAGGGTGCGAGCGCGCAGGGGCGGGGGCAGCCAACGCGGGACGCCGAGGTCACGGCGCACGTGACCGTTGCCCGCGAGGAGCACCACGCCGCGCCCGGCGTGCTCGCGCACGAGCTGCGCCATCAGCGCATCGCGGGCGAACTGGACGGCCGCGAGCGCGGGCCAGCTCTCGGCCGGGAGCGCGTAGCAGTGGCCGGCATGGATCTCCTGCTCCTGCGCGGCCTGCCAGTCCTCCGGGAGGGGTCGGTCCAGGCCCAGCGCCGCGAGGCCCTCCGCCGAGAACACGGCATCGAGGCCCTCCCGCGAGATCCGCTTCGCGTCCTCGCGCGAGAGGTTCGCGGCGACGAGGGGGAGCCCGTAGCGGGCCGCCAGCGCGACGAACGGCCGGTAGTCCGAGACCCGCCAGCCGGGCGGGGCGAGGTCCAGCACGCGCTCGGGATGGGCGGGGGCCTCGCGGCGCAGGCGATCGATCGCGCCCTGGTCCTCCCGGTCGAGCTGCTCCATCAGGAGGGCGGGGCGCCAGCCGCGCGCGAGCGCGCGCTCCAAGACGGCCAGCCGCAGCCGGTGGTGGGCGGGGTTGTCGTGCACCTCGCCGAGCAGCACGATCGCGTCGCCGGCGAGACGCGCCTCGAAGGGCTCGGGCGGGGGTGCGCTCGCGCAGCCGGCGAGCAGGCTCGCCGCGACGACGTACACCGCCCGCAGGGTCGCCTCCGCAGCGTCAGCGCGCGCGCGCGAGATGCGCGCGGATCGCGGCCGACCAGGCCGCCGGGTTCTCGAGCTGCGGGCTGTGCTCGGCGTCCGGGATCGTCACCCGCACGGCGCCGGGGATGCCTTGCGCGAGCTCGTCGGCCGCGGCCAGGAAGAAGGTGTCCTCGGCGCCGACCAGGACCGTCGTGGGACTTCGGATCTCGCCCAGCCGCTCCGCGACGGGCTCGTGCTCGCCCAGCACGCGGATCAGCTCCTCCCAGGCGACGGGGTCCATCGCCTCGAGCTTGCGCCCGATGCGTTCCCAGTAGGCCTCGCCCATCTGCTCGATGCTCCGCCGCCGAGCGGGCGCCAGGGCTTCGAGCGGACGCTGGCGCATGCCGGGCAGCAGCGCGGCCACGCCCTGCTCGCGGGCCAGCTTCGCGAGCGTGACTCGGGCCGGCTCCGGGATCGGCAGCGGCATCGGCCGCGCGGAGGTGTCCATCAGGACCAGCGAGGCCACGCGCTCGGGATGGGCGAGCGTGAAGCGGAGCGCGACCATGCCGCCGAGCGAGTGACCGAGCAGGTCCGCCCGGGCCAGGCCCAGGACGTCGAAGGCCGCCGCGAGGTCGGCGACCAGCCCGTCGAGCGTGTAGTCCTCGGCGCGCCCCGAGTTGGTGGTGCCGCCGTGGCCACGCTGATCGAGCGCGATGGTCCGCCTCGACGCGGCGAGCTCGGGAACGCGCTCGCGGAAGTCGTCGCGCGAGCCGGTGAAGCCGTGGACCAGCACGAAGGCCCGTTCGCCCGCCCCGGCGTCTTCCAGCTCCATCTCGATTCCGCGCAGCGCGATCTTCCTGAGCACGCGCTCCCCCTCAGCGCGCGCGCCGGAGCTGCGCCTGCGCCCGCTCCAGGTCGCCGAGCGCTCCCGCGTCGTGCTGGCCGCGAGTGCCGCGCAGCGCATCGAGCGGGTCGCGCACGTCGTCCACGTAGCCGAGCGCGTAGGCCCCGCGGCGATAGCCGATCAGGCGCAGCAGCTCGTCCGGCAGCTCGCGCGCCACCTCGAACGGAACGGACAGGTACTGGTTCTCCTCCTGACGCAGCCAGCTGCGCGCATAGGTCAGGTTCAAGCCGTAGCGCGTCTCGGCGGAGCGGTTCGCGCCGCCGCCGTGATAGACGGCCCCGGTGTAGACGAACACCGAACCGACCGGCATCTCGGCCACCTCGCACTCCTCGTGCGTCAGCCGCAGCTTGTCCTCGTAGAGGTGGCTCCCCGGAACCACGCGGGTGGCGCCGTTCTCGGCCGTGAAGTCGGTCATGGCCCAGATCGTGTTGCACTGCACCTCGTAGCCCTTCGGAAACGGGAAGAAGTCGAATGCCCACTGGTCGCGGTGGATCGGCTGGCCCGGCTCGCCGGGACCGATCGCGATCACCTGGGTCAGGTGCAGCTGGAAGCTGGTCGCGTCTGCCAGCAGGCCCTTCGTGGTCTCCAGGACCAGCGGGTGCTGGACCAGCTCGCGGCAGGTCGCCGAGCGCACCACCAGCCCGCCGGTGCGGCGCGTGCGGCGACCGCCGAAGTCGTCGCGCCCGAGCGGGGTGGCCTCGATGAAGGGCGCCAGCTCGTCGAGGGCCGCCCGCATCGTGGCGGCGGGCACGAGGCGCTCCACCAGCGCGCAGCCGTCGCGGGCGAGCGCCTGGGTCACCTTCTCGGGCGGGGCGTCCGGAGAGAAGCGTTCGATCGGCATGCGGCGAGGCTAGCGCCACCGCCCGGCCGCGTGCTCAGCGGCCCGGTGCCAGGGCCTTCAGCAGCGGGCGGAGCCACACCGACTGCGCCAGCGGATCGAGCCAGCGGTAGATGCGCCCCGAGACCTGGATCGGCTTGCCGCGCTCGACCGCCGCGAGGCCTTCGCGGACCACGGTCTCGGCGTCGTACCAGATGAAGCTCGGCAGCCCACGCTTCATGTCCATCAGGCCCGCCGCCTCGTGGAACTCCGTGTGGGTGAAGCCGGGGCAGAGCGCCGAGACGTGCACGCCGCTGCCCCGGAGCACCAGCGCCAGCTCCTCCGAGAGCGCCACCAGGTAGGCCTTGGCCGGCCCGTAGTTCGCGCCCGCCGGGCGCGCGAGGCGCCCCGCGAACGAGGAGACGTTGATCACGCGCCCGAAGCCCCGCTCGCGCATCCCCGGGACGAAGCGATGACAGAGCTCCGCCACCGAGATCATCATCAGGTCGAAGAAGCGCCGCTGCTCGCTCCAGTCGCGATCCTCGAGCAGGTCGGGCCCCGCGACGCCCGCGTTGTTGACGAGCCAGTCGATCTGCAGGCCCCGCGCGCGCACGAACGCCTCGATCCGCGCGGGCGCTTCGGGCTCTGCCAGGTCCGCGGCGAATACGTCCACCCGGACCCCGTGCTGCTCACCCAGCTCGAGCGCGAGCGCCTTGAGCCGCTCCTCGCGACGCGCCACGAGCAGCAGACCCACGCCGCGCGCCGCCAGCTGCCGCGCGAACTCCACCCCGAGTCCCGCCGAGGCCCCCGTGACCAGCGCAGTTCCGTCGGACATCGTCGTCTCCAGTGGACGACAGCGTACCACCGACCCACTTCCCGGGGCCTCCGCACGAGGGGAGCCTAGGAGAAGTCGTACTCGCTCATCGGATGCGACTCGATCCGGTCGAGCGCGATGAAGCCCTGGACCGCCTCGAACATGCGCTTCTGGTGTCGCTCCAGCCGCGCCGGGTCGCCCACCGCGTCGTAGAACACGGCCGGATCGTCGAGCGCTCCGATCGGGAAGTTCTCCTCCACGATCGCATCCCAGCGCGGCGCGTCCGGCGTGAGCGCCCGCACCACCTCGTTGCGCACGTAGCCGAACGTGCTCTGCGTCTCGATCGCCGTGTCCCGCTGCACCGAGTACCAGAGCCGGATGAACTCGTCCTTCGAGAGGCCGTCCTTGGCCTCGATGCAGCTCACCAGCGCGAAGCCGGGCGTTCGCGCGCCGGGAGCCGCCCGCTGCGACGTGTTCACCAGCGGCCGGGACTCCACCACGAGGTACCCCGCGAGTCGCTCGCAGGCGGTCGCGAGCACCGCTTCGCAGGCGCCGCGCTCCTGACTCTGCTCGAGCCAGAACGAGACCAGGCCGGAGGGCGCGAGCTTCCCCAGGTGGAGCTTCGTGCCGGCCGCGACGGCGTCGTCCACGACCGAGACGCGGAGCCGCTCGCTGCGCGCCCGCAGGCGCGGCGCCACCTCCTCGAGCAGGCGGGCGGCGAAGCCCGCGTCCGCCTCGGCGGCCTGCTTCCACACGACGTAGGCGAGCTTCTCCATGCCCGAAGCCTACCGCGCGGCGGTGCGCGCCGGCGCCGGACGGCGCCGCAGCCGGGCGATCGCGCGGCCGGTGGCGCGCCGCGTCCAGGCCGTGCCGCCGTCGACCAGCGTGTAGAAGACGGGCACCACCACCAGCGTGAGCGCGGTGGACGTGACCAGCCCGCCGATCACGATCACGGCCATCGGCGCGCGGAACTCCGCGCCGGTCGCGTTCGAGAGCGCGAGCGGCAGCAGCCCGAACACGAGGGCGGCCGACGTCATCAGCACGGGACGCATCCGCACCGGGCCTGCCTGCAGGATCGCCTCGTTGCGGTCCATGCCCTTCTCGCGCAGCTGGTTGGTGTAGTCGACCAGCAGGATGCCGTTCTTCATGACGAGCCCCATCAGCACCAACAGGCCCATGCCGCTCATCATGTCGAGCGACATGCCGGCCAGCTTCAGCGCCAGGAAGCCGCCGATGAAGGAGAGCGGGGCGGACATCATGATCGTGAAGGGTTGCGTGATCGAGTTGAAGAGCGAGGCGAGGATCATGTAGATCGAGATCATGGCGAGGCCCAGCGCGAAGAGGATGTCCCGGGCGGCCTCCGCGCCCGATTCGGCCTGCCCGGCGGGCACCAGCGCGTAGGGCGGTGCGATGCCGAGCTCCTCCGCCCAGCGGTCCATCTTGCGCATCGCGAGCGAGAGCGAGGCCCCCGGCGCCGTGTTCGCGTAGAGGCGGATCGAGCGCGCCCGGTTCTCCCTGCGCACTTCGACCGGCCCCTCCTCGATGTTGACGCGTGCGGCGTTGCTGATCGGAACCAGCTCGCCGCGGGCGGAGCGAACGCGGATCAGGTCGATCTTCGAGGGGTCGTCCCGGTACTCCGGGAGCACCTGCACCCGCACGTCGTAGCGGTTCCCGAGGTCCTCGAAGGAGCCGACCTTCTCGCCGGCCAGCAGCGTACGCAGGGTCCGCCCGAGCGCAGTGGCCGAGACGCCGAGGTCGGCGGCGCGGCCGCGGTCGACGTCGAGCTGGATCTCGGGCCGACCCGTCTCGAACGAGCTGCGGACGTCGACGAAGACCGGGTCCGCCTTCATGTGCGCCGTGAGCTCCTGGGCGAACGCCTCGAGCTCGAGGAGATCCGGGCCCTGGATGCCGTGCATGATCTCGGCGTAGCCCTCGCCGCTGCTGTTGGCGAACTCCGGGTGCGCGACGGTCAGGTTCGTGACTTCGGGCACCGCCGCCAGGATCTGATCCCGCAGCTCGTCGAAGGTGGCCTGGATCGGGACGGCGCGCTCGTCCTTCGGCTCGAGCAGCAGGTTGATGCGCAGGAAGTGGGGCTTGTGCTCGCTCTCGCTGCCCGCGGTGGCGAACACGGCTCGCACGTAGGGGTGGGGTGCGACCGTCTCTTCGATGCGACGCATCACGCGATCCGTCACCGCGAGCGGCGTGCCGATCGGAAGCTTCGCCGTGACCTGCGCCTCGGAGAGATCGTCCTGGGTGAAGTAGTTGAGGGGCAGCGTGGAGGCGACGTAGCAGCCGCCGAAGATGGTCACGAAGGCGACCATCACGGTGGCGATGCGGTGGCGAAGCGCACCCCCCAGCAGCCGGCGGTAGCCATCCTCCAGCGCCACGAGGCCGCGCTCGAGCGCCCGGAAGATCGGTCCGTTCTTCGGGGTCTGGCGCAACACGCGGCTCGCGAGCATCGGCGTGAGCGTGAGCGCGATCAGGGAGGAGACGACCACCGCCACGGTGACCGTGATGCCGAACTCGAGGAAGTAGCGGCCCATCGTGCTCTGCATGAAGCGGATCGGCACGAAGACGCCGCACACCGCGAGCGTGGTGGAGACGACCGCCATGCCCACCTCGGCCGATCCGCTGAGCGCGGCGCTCATCGAGTCTTCCCCGGCCTCCACCTTCCGGAAGATGCTCTCCAGCACGACGATGGCGTCGTCGATCACGAGACCGATCGCCAGCGAGAGCGCCATCAGCGTCATGTTGTTGAGCGACAGATCGAAGAGGTAGAGGAAGGCGAAGCTCGAGATCACGCTGGCCGGGATGGCCAGCCCTGCGATGAAGGTAGAGCGGTAGTTGCGCAGGAAGCAGAGCACCACGGTGATCACGAGGGCGCCGGCGAGCAGCATGTCGAAGAGCACGGACGAGACCTGCTCCTCGATGATGCGCGCGTAGTCGCGCGCCACGATCACCCGGACGCCGCTGGGTGCCTGGGATTGGATGAGCTCCAGCTCGGTACGGATCGCGCGCGCCGCGGCCACGACGTCGGAGCCGCTCTGCTGTTGGATCTCGAGCGCCACGCCGGGCTCGCCGTCGAAGCGGGCGACGCTCTTCTCGTCCTCCATGCCGTCTTCGACGACGGCGACGTCGCGCAGCCGGATCGAGCGCCCCTGGCGCTCGGCCACGACGATCTCGCCGAACTCCGCGACGCTCCGGGCCTTGCCCTGGGTGGTGACGGTCCACTCCCGTTCGGCGCCCTCGATGCGGCCGCTGGCCAGCTCGGCGTTCTCGCGTCGCAACGTGTCGGCGACGTCCTCGATCGAGAGCCCGTAGCCGGTGAGTCGCAGCGGGTCGAGCCAGATGCGGATCTCGCGCTCGCGAGCGCCCATCACGTTCACGCCGCCGACGCCCGCGATGCGCTCGAGCCGCTCCTTGACCTCGTTCTCGGCGAAGTCCGACAGGTCGCGCCGCGAGATCGGCCCGCCGAGCACGATGGTCATGAAGCCGATGGACGAGAGATCGAACTTCTGGACCACGGGGTCTTCGACGTCGATCGGCAGCAGCGGTCGGGCCAGCGCGACCTTGTCGCGCACCTCCTGGACCTTCGTGTCGATGTCGTACTCGAGCTCGAACTCCAGGAAGACGCGGGAGAGGCCCTGCGACGAGGTCGAGGACAGGTTCCGCACCCCCTCGATCGCGTTGAGCTGCTCCTCGAGCACGTCGGTGACCTCGCGCTCCACCGTCTCGGGCGAGGCGCCGCGCAGCTCGGTCACCACGACCGCGAAGGGGAAGTCCACGTCCGGGTCGAGCTTCAGCTCGAGGCGTCCGACCGACACGAGGCCGAGGACCACGAGCCCGAGGGTCAGCATCGCGGCGAAGACCGGCCTCCGGATCGAGACTTCGGCGATCTTCACGAAGCGGACTCGAGCTGGGTGGTGGAGGCGCTGGCGCCGTCGCTGGTCTCGCCCACCTCGACCCGCGCGCCGTCGGCGAGCCGGGTCGCCGCATCGCCGCGCACGACCAGGTCGCCGGCCTCGGCGCCGGAAAGCAGCTCGACGCGCTCACCGTCGATCACGCCGACCCGGACCAGGGCGTGGCGCACCACCCCGTTCTCGACGAGCAGCACGTAGCTGCGGCCGTCCCGCGTGACCAGCGACGAACGATGCACGACGGGTCGCTCCACCAGACGCGAGGAGAGCAGCTCGGCGCGCGCATAGGAGCCCGCCTTCAGCTGATCGCCCGCGTCGATGACGCTTCCGCGCACCTCGTACGTGCGCGTCCCGGGATCCACGCGAGTGCTCACACGCTCGACCTTGGTGCGGAGCGCGTCGGCGATGCCTTCGACGAAGATCCGCACCGGATCGCCGACGCGCACCGCGACCGGGGTCGCTTCCGGGACGTTCAGGATCGCCTCGAAGGCGCCCGCCTCCTGGAGCACCAGGATCGGGCTCTGGCCCGCCATGGCGCCTTCGTGGGCGCGCCGCTCGACCACGCTCGCCGCGTAGGGGGCGCGCACCTCGGTACGCGCGAGATCGCGCCGCGCGCGGGCGACCTGCGCCTTGCCCTGTGCCACCTGTGCCCGGGCCACGGCGGCGCGCGTGCGCAGCTGGTCGTAACGCTGCTGGGAGGCGGCCCGTTGCGCGAGCAGCGTGTGCAGGCGCGCGGCCTCCTGCTCGGCGTTGTCGCTCTCGGCGCGGGCCAGCGCGAGGCCCGCCTCCGCCTCGGCGAGCGCCATCTCGTACGGGCTCGGGTCGATGCGGAACAGCACGTCGCCCTCGGCCACGGCGTCGCCCACGTCCACCAGCACCTCGACGATGCGCCCGGGCACCTCGGCGCCGACCTCGGTCATGCGGCGCGCCTCGATCGTGCCCGTTGCCGCGATCACGGCGCGCAGCCGGTCGCTGGTCACGCGTTCGAACTCGATCCGGCCCGGGCCGGCGCTCGCGTCCTCGGCGGCAGTCTCCCGTTCCGTGGCTGCGGCCGGCGGGGCGGCCGCCACCTCGTCGGGCTCGCTGGCGCCACAGGCGAGCAGCAGGGGAAGCAGTGCGGCGAGAGCCCGGGCCTTCATTCGCTCCTCGGGGTGACGCCGTGCAAGAGCACCTCCACGCAGGTGTCCACGAAGCGATCGTCGGCGGCGCTGAGCCGCTCGGGGTTCAGGATGTGGTCGATCAGGGCCGTCATGAGCATGCGCGCGACGTCGGCGACGCGCGACGCGTCGAGGTCGCCGCGCAGCTCACCGCGCTCGATGCCGCGCTCGATGGCGGCGATCAGGCGCGCGCGGCCTTCCTCGGCGTGGCGTCGCACGGTGGCGCTGCTGCCGACGAACTGCACGACGGTCGGGTCCAGCTGGAACAGGGAGCGCACCAGCGGGTTGCCCTGTGCGTAGCGCAGCGAGGCGCGCACCATGCCCGCGATCGCGGTGCGAACGTTCCCGTCCGCCGGCAGGTGCTCGTCGATGCGGCCGACGTGCGCCCACTCGGAGAGCGTGCGCTCGAGCAACTCCTCGAAGATCGCGTCCTTGCCGCGGAAGTGGTGGTAGACGAGGGCCTTCGAGACCCCCGCGGTCGCCGCGATCTCCTCGACCGTGGCCTTGGAGAAGCTGCGGGCGGCGAAGCAGTGGCCCGCGGCGTCGAGGATGCGCTGCCGCTTGCGCTCGGCCCGCTCGCTACGGGTCAGGGCGGCCTGGGGGGTGGCCTGACTCATGAAGACAAATTATACGTTTAACGCTCGAAACGTCAACTTCGTCTAAAATACAGGAGAGGGCCGGCTCCGCGGAACCCCGGGCACAGGGCTCGCCGGATCCGTGATTCGGGCGATCCTGTGCCCCATGCGCAGCTGGCAGGCGGACGAGTGGCGGGAGGTACGGACCCGGGGCAAGGGCGCCTTCCTGCTCCGCTATGGCTTCCTCGGCCGAGGGCTCCCGCTCGGCGTGGTGGCGGCGATCGCCATCGAGAGTGCGCTCGGCAGCCCGCTGCCGGACGCGTTCACGAGCACCCCCTTCCTCTCCCGCCTCTTCTTCTGCATCGCCGTGATGACGGCGAGCGGCTGCTTCGCCGCCCACTTCAACTGGAACCTGCACGAGCGCCGCCACGCGGGGGGCGTCTGAGGGAGCGCGCGCGCCCCGTGCGTGCGGCCAGCGCGTCGATCAGGCCCGGGTGCGCGCCGAGCGGCTCGGCGAGTCGCAGCCCGAGGCGATGCTTCGCCGCCGCGGCGCCCGCCAGGCGCGGCACGTCCCGCGTGGCGTGGCGACCGGGCCCGAGGAAGTAGGGCACCACCACCACCTCGCGCGCTCCCCGCTCGGCGCAGGCGCGGACGGCGTCCTCGATGCTCGGGCGTACCAGGGAGAGGTGCGCGATCTCGACCGGGACCCCCCCGAGCCGCCGCCCGAGGGCCTTCGCCACACGCGCGAGCTGCGCGTTGGCGGCGGCCTCACGGCTCCCGTGATCCACCAGGACCACCGCCCGCGGCGACGGGGCCTTCCTCACCAGTAGCCGACGGTGGCGCGGACCGGCCCGTGCACGCGGGCCTGGCAGGCGAGGCGGCGGGCGGCGGGGAGCTCGTCCCGCTCCCGCGTCTCCCGTTCGTCCGCCGTCTCCGTCGACAGCCAGCCCTGCCCGTCGAGGATCTCGAGGTCGCAGCGTCCACACAGCGCGCGCCCCCCGCAGGCCCGCGCGATCGGGAGCCCGGCGGCCCGCGCCGCATCGAGCAGCGTCGTACCCTCGGGTACCTCGCGGGTCAGCGTCTCCCGGGCGCCCTTGTGCCTCCGCACGAAGCGGACCGCGCAGTGCATGTCCGCAGTCTACGCGATCCGCGTGCTCCCCCGCAGAAGCCCGATCCGATACCCTCCCGCCCGATGACGACGGCCGGGATCCTCATCATCGGAAACGAGATCCTCTCCGGGAAGATCACCGATACGAACTCCCCCTACCTGTGCCGCGAGCTCCGTGCCCTCGGCGCCGACGTCGACCGCATCCTGACCATCCCGGACGACGTGCAGGTGATCGCCCGCGAAGTGAGGGCCCTCTCCGAAGCCTACGACGTGGTCTTCACCTCGGGCGGCATCGGACCCACCCACGACGACCTGACCATGGACGGTGTCGCACTGGCCTTCGGGCGGAAGGTGGAGCGCAGCGCCAGCATCGCCAACCGCATCGAGCGCGCGCAGGGCGGCCCCCCCAACGAGAGCCAGCTCAAGATGGCGATGGTGCCGGAGGACGCCCAGCTGATCGACGCCGGGGACCTCTGGTTTCCCGTGGTGGTCGTCGAGAACGTCTACATCTTTCCGGGCATTCCCGAGCTGCTCCGCAAGAAATTCGAGTCCGTGCGCGAACGCTTCCGCGGCGTGCCCGTGCTGCTGAAGCGCGTCTACGTGAAGCGACGCGAGAGCGACATCGCCGGCGAGCTGAACGCGCTGCTGAAGAGCTTCCCGCAGCTGATGCTGGGCTCCTACCCCAAGATCGGAGAAGAGACCTTCCACGTGCTGCTCACCCTCGAGTCGCGCGACGCCGGCTACCTGCAACAGGCGCTCGACGGCCTGCTCGAGCGCCTGCCCTCCGACGCGATCCACAAGGTGGAGTGAGACCCAGGCCTGCCCGACCCGACCGGCCACGACTCGCTCGCGTTCGTACTCGCCTACCTGCACCCGCTCTGGATGCTCGGGACGCTCGGTCTCGCGCTCGCGACGCTGCGCGCCGGCCTCGCGCTGCGACGCGCGCGCCGGCTCGGCCAGCGCCGGAGCGCGGACGACTACCGCCGCCACCTGCGGCTCGCCAAGCCGACGCTCGTCGCCCTGTGCTTGGGCTTCGCGGGGGGTATCGCCTCGTCGATCGGGCTGCGCGGATGGTCGGCGCTGGCGTCCACCCACGGCGCCGTCGCCGTGGCGGCGCTGCTGAGCTTTCTCGCGACCGGCGTGCTCGGGCGCCGGCTCGAGCGCGGCGAGCGCGCCGGGCTCGAGTGGCACGCGCGCCTGGCCGCGCTCGCCGTGCTGCTCGCCGCCGCCGCAATCGGCACCGGGTTCGTGCTGCTCCCCTGAGCGCGCGGCACCGGGTTCGTGCTGCTCCCCTGAGCGCGCGGCACCGGGTTCGTGCTGCTCCCCTGAGCGCGCGGCACCGGGTTCGTGCTGCTCCCCTGAGCGCAGGCTCGGGCTCAGCCCGCGAGGGCGCTCCAGGCGAACCAGCCCAGGAAGGCGAGCAGGAAGGCCGTCACGCCGGCCATCGCCACGAGCCAGAGGGCGCCCCGCACGCCGGTCGGGCGGTCGTCGCCGAGGTAGGCGCGGCTCCGCTGGAGCCGGATGAAGCCCAGGTAGGCGGCCGGCAGGAGGAAGCCGCAGACGATGTTGGTCGGCACCGCCACCCAGATGGCGACGTCGCTCCACCACAGGGCCACGAGCGCCGCCGGCGTGGGGAGCAGGGTCGCGAGGCGCCAGCGACGGCTGCCCGACTCCCAGCCGAGGACCTCGGAGCACACGAAGCCGCAGCACAGCATCTGCAGGCTGATCGAGGAGAGCGCCATCCCGAGCACGCCGAGCGCGAACACGGCGCGCCCCGCCAGCGGCCCGATGCCCGCGGCCAATGCGTGGGCGGCCTCCACCGGACCCAGGCGCGTGCCGTCGTAGCTCGGGTCGAGGTGCAGCGTGTTCGCCGTCGCGATCACGATCAGGCTCACGGCGAGGCAGTAGGGCAGCAGCGTGCCGAGCAGCAGGTCGAGCTGGGCCAGCTCCCGGTGCTCCCGTCCCCAGCCGCGGGCGCGCAGGCTGTAGGGGTAGAGGAACAGCATGTTGACGCCGACCGCCGCCGAGAGGCCCGAGAGCACGAGCGTGGTGCCGGCGACCCCGGCGCGCTCGGTCGGAATCTCGAAGGCGAAGAAGCCGCGGGCGAGCGCGCCCCAGTCGGCGATGCCGGTGCGCAGCACCACGATGCCGAAGCACACGACGATGCCCCAGACCATGGCCTGGAGCGCCCGCTCGTAGGCGCGCACCCAGCGCGGCGAGCGCCCGTAGAGCGAGGAGATCGCGAGCGCCCAGGCGAGCACCACGCCGTTCCAGAGCAGCGGGGGACCGCTCGGCGCGCCCAGCAGGTCGCCGAGGTCGGCCAGCACGGCCGAGGCGAGCGCGTACTGGGGCACGTGCCAGACCATCGAGGCGAGCAGGGCGCCGCCCGCCCAGGCGAAGGCGAAGGGGGCCCCGGCGTGGCGCCGCATGGCGGCGAAGGGGCGCTCCCCCGTCGAGAGCGTCTGCCAGGAGACGGCGGCGAGCATGACCACACCCATCGCCATCGCGACCGGCGCCACCCAGAGCAGCTTTACGCCGAACACGGCGCCGGCGTAGAGGGCCGACGCAGCGGTGCCACCGCCCAGGGTGAGCGCGCTCTGCAGGTAGCCCGGGCCGAGCAGGCGCAGGCTGCCCAGCATGCGGCGCGGCCAGGGCGCGCCCGCCAGGGCGCGCAGCGTCGCGAGCTCCTCGGCGGGTGCGGCTCCGTCCCCGCTCTCGCCGGGCGTCACGCCACGCGCTCCCAGTGCGCGTGCGGGGCTGCGGCCAGGCCCGTGCCGAAGCCCGCCGCATCGAGCGAGCCGACGTCGAGGCCACCGTCGCGGATGCGCAGGAAGACCTCGCCCTTGGCGTCGGCTTCGTAGAGGTCCCCGTGCGCGCCGAGCGCGGCCTCGCGTTCTTCGGCCGGCAGGTGCGCGAGCCCCCGGAAGTAGTGGTGACCGTTGCGCTCGCTGTGCTCGAGGCCCAGCGTGCGCGCCAGCGCGAGGTCCTGCTGGAGCGGCCAGATCGGAAGCGTCGTCAGGTCCTCCGAGCTCTGGAAGGCACCGTCCCCGCGCGCCGCGCAGAGCAGCCGGTTGGCCACCGCGCGGAACACCCCTTTGCACGCCTTCACCGACACGCCCCGGTAGCCGAGCGCGAGGGCGCGGGGAAAGGCGTCGGGGCTGGCGTCGGCTTCGTCGATCATCACGGGCGCGATCCGCGCGAGGGCGCGGATGCCGTCGGCGACGGCGGGGTCGAGAGAGCGCGTGCGCGGAAGCGGCTGCTCGATGTAGAGCAGACCCTCGAGCAGGCCGCGTCCGTCGGGGTCGTCGTCGAGAGAGTCGAGCAGGGCGGCGAGGTCCTCGGCCCGCTCGAACTGCTCGTTGCCGTCGAGCGTGTAGCGGGGCGGTCGGGGGGCATGGGCGCGCGCCACCCGCGCCACTGCGAGCAGGCGCTCGCGATCGCCCGGCCCCGCGACCTTCACCTTGAAGTGGTCGAGGCCGTAGCGCTCGATGTCCTCGGCGAGGGTCACCGGCAGGGCATCCGGGCGCTCGCGGGTCGCCTCGTCGGCTTCGAGCGCATCGAGCAGACCCACCGTGTGGCGTACGGTCAGGCGCGCCGCCGGCCCTGCCGGAAGGAAGTCGCGCACCACCGCGCCAGCCAGCTCGGCGTGGATCGCCTCCGGCTCGAAGCCGAGCCGGCCGCTTCCGAGCGCCTCCCGGAACGAGAGGCCGGCCGCCCGGCAGGCGGCGTCGACGAGGGCGCGCTCCAGCTGCGCGACCCCGAAGCCGGCGACCAGGGGCACGGTGTCCGCGCGCAGCGCGCACCCGGTCCAGGCCTCCCGCCAGAGCGAGAAGGCGCTGCCCGAGCGGTCGCGCAGCGTGTGCGCCGCGTGTCGGACGGCATCGAGCAGGGCGCGCGTGTCGTCCTCCACGCGGGTGTCCGGGTTCTTGTCGAACCACTTCGGAACCAACAGGTCGCCCGAGTGCCCCGTCACCTCGACGCCCGCCGCGCTGCGCGCGTGCACCCTCACGGTGAGGAGCGGCGCCTCGGTCAGCGTGGCGATGCCGAACCGGAAGGGGAGTCGCGTCCGGCAGCGTGTCGTCGACAGCTCCACCTCGCGCACTTCGAGCTCGACCGGGTCCGTCGACACCATTTCCCTCTGCGCCGCCATGCGCTTCCATACCATGCCGCGAAGGGAGCGATTCGGCCCGTGGACGGAGCGCATGCCAGCGAACGCATCCGCCGTCGCCGTGCGATCCACGGCATGGCGGCCGTGCTGTTGCCCTTCGACGCGGACGCTGCGGTCGACTGGCAGGCCTTCGACGGGCTCCTCACGCGCACCGCCGACGCCGGCCTGGTTCCGGCGGTCAACATGGACACCGGCTACGTCCAGCTCCTCGATCCCGGTACCCGACGCCGCGTGCTGGAGCACGCACGCGCCTGCGTCGGCCCCGGCTTTGCCGCGGGAGCCCTCGTCGACGACCGCGAGGGCGACGCGTTCGACCCCGCGGCGCTGGCGCGGGCGGCCGAAGAGGTGGCCGTCCACGGCGGGGTGCCGGTGGTGTTTCCCACGCACGGGCTCGCCGCCCTCTCGGAAGAGGCCTGGGTGGGCGCCCACGCCGCGCTCGGCGAGCGCTGCGACCGCTTCTACGCCTTCGAGCTCGGCCGCGCCTTCGTGCCACACGGCCGCGTCGTCTCGCTCGCAGCCTGGGCCGGTCTGCTCGAGATCCCCTCGTGTCTCGGCGCGAAGCACTCCTCGCTCTCCCGCGAGCTCGAGTGGGAGCGTTTGGCGCTCCGCGACGCGAAGCGCCCCGAGTTCCGGGTGCTCACCGGCAACGATCTGGCCATCGACATGGTCATGTACGGCAGCGACTACCTGCTCGGGCTCGCGAGCTTCGCGCCGGACGCCTTCGGCGCGCGCGATCGATGCTGGGCGGCCGGCGATCCCGCCTTCCACACCTGGAACGACGTGCTCCAGTTCCTGGGCGCCTTCGCCTTCCGGCCGCCCGTGCCCGCCTACCGTCACGACGCCGCGCGCTTCCTGCACCGGCGGGGATGGATCCGGACGCCTCGCACGCATCCGGGGTCGCCGACGCGGCCGGATTCCGACGACGAGGTGCTCGCGACGATCGCCAACCGCTTGGACGAGCTCGTCGCGTGAGCGGCATCGTGAAGCTGGCGCGCATCCGCTCGCTCGAGCAGCTGGCGGCGCGCGCCGCGCAGCTCGGCATCCGGCTGCCGATCGACCCCGAGCGGCCGCCGCCCGCCGACGCGTTGGCCGCGCCGCTCGAGAGCCCGCTGGGCAGGCTCGGCAACCGCTGGGCCGTGCTTCCCATGGAGGGCTGGGACGCCCTGCCGGACGGCCGCCCGAGCGAGCTGGTCGAGAGGCGTTGGCGCCGGGTCGGGGAGAGCGGCGCCAAGCTGATCTGGGGTGGGGAGGCGGTCGCGGTGCGCGCCGACGGCCGCGCCAACCCGCGCCAGCTGGTCTCGCGGGAAGAGAGCGTGGGCGCCTTCGCGGCGCTGCGCGAAGCGCTGGTCGAGTCGCACGTGGCGGCCCACGGCAGCGCCGCCGACCTGCGCGTCG
Organism: Myxococcota bacterium; assembly: GCA_041605395.1. Lineage (GTDB taxonomy): Bacteria > Myxococcota_A > UBA9160 > UBA9160 > UBA6930 > JBFIYM01. Next base: position 19,190 of record JBFIYM010000008.1, read on the forward strand.
GCCTCCAGCTCACGCACTCGGGGCGCTTCGCCCGGCCCGAGGGCCCGCCGGCGCCGCGCATCGCCTACCGCCACCCGTGGCTCGATGCGCGCGTCGGGGTCGACTCCGACGCCGCGCTGCTCTCCGACGCGGAGCTCGACGACCTGGTGGCGGACTTCGTCTCGGCCGCCGTCCGCGCGCGCGACGCCGGCTTCGAATTCGTGGACCTGAAGCACTGTCACGGCTACCTGGGCCACGAGCTGCTCTCGGCCGTCGAGCGGCCCGGCCCCTACGGCGGCACGCTGGCCGGGCGCTCGCGCTTCCTGCGTCTCGTCGCCGAAGGCGTGCGCCGCGATGCCCCCGAGCTCGCGCTCGGCGTCCGTCTCTCGCTCTTCGATCACGCCCCGTACCGGCCCGGGGCCGACGACGTCGGCTGCTGCGAAGTCGGCCCTGGGGGCGTCTACCCCTTCGCCTTCGGCGGCGACGGCAGTGGGCGCGGGAGCCGGCTCGACGAGCCGCACGCGCTGCTCGATCGGTTCCCCGACTGGGGGATCCGCCTGCTCTGCACGACCGCCGGCAGTCCCTACTACAACCCGCACATCCAGCGGCCCGCCTTCCACCCGCCGTCCGACGGCTATCAGCCGCCGGAGGACCCGTTGCTCGGCTGCGCGCGTCAGCTCGAGGCGACCGCGGCGGTGAAGGCGCGCCACCCGGCGCTGCTGGTGGTGGCGTCCGGCCTCTCCTATCTCCAGGAGTGGCTTCCGGCGGTGGCGGCCGGCGCCGTGTCGAGCGGTGGCGCGGACCTGGCCGGGGTCGGGCGCATGGCGCTCTCCTACCCGCGCCTTCCGGCCGATGCGCTCGCCGGCAGGCCGCTCACCCGCCGCCTGGTATGCCGCACCTTCAGCGACTGCACGACCGCGCCGCGCAAGGGCCTGGTCTCCGGCTGCTATCCGCTCGACGACTTCTACGGCGCGCGACCCGAGGCCGCGGAGTTGGCGCGCATCAAGCGCGCCCTGCGCACGTCGTCGGGCTGAGGGCCCGCGCGCGGGCTACTCCGAGGCCCAGATCCGGACGTCGCGCTCGTCGCGCTGCCGCACCATCCGCATCTCGCCGGCGAGCTTCTCGCGGAGCTGCTCGACGAGCACCGCGTTCTCCTCGCGGAGATTGGCGAGCTTGGCCTGGAGCGCCTTGATCGGCTTCGTGTCCACCCAGGTGACCGTGACCTTGCGGGAGGCCCGACGGCCGTCGTTGAGCAGTGCTTCGATCTCGATCTCGTTCACGCCTTCCGCGAGCGGGAGCTCCCCGTAGAAGGAGCCGTCGATCGCCGTCGCGATCTCCGGGATCTCGTCGCCCCGCGTCTTGTTCGCGAGGCGGACCGAGGACACGAAGGAGAACGACGTCGAGCTGAGCAGCGCGACGATGTCGCCGGGCTCCTCGAGCTGGGTGAAGCGGCCCCCGCTGCGACGCGCCATGCGCGCGAGGACGGGGTCCCTGTCCCGACGGACCGCATCTCTTCCGAGTGCGAAGGTGTGGATCCGGACGCCCGCATCCCGCGCGAGGCGGCTCGCGTAGAGCGCGGCCCGCTCCGCGGTCTCGCGCCCACCGGGCAGCCGCGCCTTCCCGTCGGTGAGGAACAGGATCGCGCGCTGCGCCTCCCCCCTCGGCCCGTCGGACGCGGCCCCCGCCGTCAGCACGCCGAGCGCGGACATGGCGCTGCCGATTCCGGCGGCGAAGTCGGTCGCCCCCTCGGGCTCGCGGCTCGCCAGCCGCTCGAGCGCCCGCTGCACGCGGGGGTAGTCGCCCGTGACCGGCACGTGGAGCTCTGCGTCGACCTGCGCCAGGGCCAGCAGGGCGGCCGGGGAGGCCTCGAAGCCCTCGCTCACGGCGTTCTCGTCGCCCGCGAAGCTCACCACGCCGACGCGGATGCGTTCCCCTCCGCGGTTGTGCGGCAGACGACCGAGGGCGGTGACGAACTCGCGCGCCGCGCGAAGCTGGGCCTGGTAGATCGAGTCCGGCCCCTTCCAGTCGTCGTCGAGCCGGCCGTCGCCGTTCACGTCCGCCTGCGAGAAGCCGTGGGTCGAGGTGGAGGCGTCGATGGCGAGCACGAGGTCGTAGGTGCCGCTCGAGCCCTCGGGCGTCGCGAGCCCCGCCACGGGAAGCAGCGGGTCGTCGTGCTCGTGGACCGCGCCGTCCCGCACCGGATCGCGCAGCACGAGGTCCACCCGCGGCGCCGCGCCGAACCGGGTGGCCACGCCGCGGAAGAACCCGCGCAGCGCAGCGCCCATGCCACGTCGCTCGACCCGCAGGTGCGTGGCGGTCAAGGGCTCGGGCTGGCGGATCAGGCGACTCCAGGCGGTGGAGACGAAGCCGACCCGACCGTCGGCGAGCTCGATCTGGTGCCACTCGCCGTGGGTCGCCAGGTGGGTGGCACGCTCGCCAGGCCGCAGGCTGCCGATGACCGGCCCGGCCTCGGTCGCACGGACACGCAGCTGGCTCTGCACCCGATCGGACGGGACCACGCTGTCCGCGAGGGCTGCGGCCGGAGCCAGGTACACGCCGATCGCGAGCAGGAGCAGGAATCGAGTGCGGCGCATGGCGGCCCCCGTGGAAGGGCCGAAGATCCGTCCTGGACCGCGCCCCGAAATGGCATCGGTGGGCGCCCCGGATGCGGGGGTGAGCGCGATCACGGATCTCTATCATCCGCGCTCGGAATCCGGTGTGAAGCACGTAGGCAACCGTCGTCCCATCGAGCCCGCACGCGCTGCACTTCTCCCGTCGATGCTGCGCCTGCCCCCGGACGTCTTCGGCGGCCCGGAAGCATGAGCGGCTTGCGCGCGCGGGTGCTGCTGTTGGTTGCCGGAACGTGCGTGGGGCTGCTGCTCGCGGAAGCGGCCGTGCGACTGCTCGGGCTGGGTCCGCCGCCCGCGCCGCGTCGGGTCGTGCACGCTGGCGTGTCGAAGGAGTGGTGCTGCGGCCCACGGCTCGAGGTCGGTGGCGTGCATCGCTACGAGGCCGGCAGCTCGTTCTCGCACTGCTACAGCGGCGTGGCAGGGGGTGACTTCGACGCGAACGGCTGTGTCGACTACCGCATCAACGGTCACGGCTACCGCGGCCCGGACTTCCGGCGCCAGAAGCCGGGCGACGTCTACCGCGTCGTGTTGCTCGGCGACTCCTTCACCTTCGGCGAAGGCACGCCCGAGCCGCTGATCTACCCGACCCTGCTCGGCGACGTGCTCCGCGGCCGCGGGGCCGGGGGTCGTCGCATCGAGGTCGTCAATCTCGGCATCCCCGGCAACGATCTCAGGGAATCCCGGCTCACCTACCAGGGCTTCGGCCGCCGCCTCGATCCCGACCTCGTCGTCTTCCAGTGGAATACGAACGACTTCCCGGCGCCGAACGTGCAGGAGGACCACCTGCGATTGATCGGGGCCCGCTACCGGGAGATCTACGGCCGGGCCGAGGCACTGCGCTGGAGCCACCTGCTGAGCTTCGCCTACGTGCGGCTCGCGATGGGCCAGCTCTCGCGGGAGCTCATCGCGACCACGCGAGAGGAGGCCCTGACGGGCCGCTACCGTTTCGACGAGATCGGCCGCATGCACCGCATCGCCGAGCGGGACGGCGCGGGCTTCGTCGTCCTCGCCTTTCCGGAGCTGATCCGCTTCGACGACTATCCCTACGCGGCGATTCTCGAGCTGCTTCGGGAGTACTGCCGGAGCGAGGGAATCGCCCTGATCGACCTGCTGCCCGCACTCTCCGCCCACCCGGACCACGAGCTCTGGGTGCACGAGACCGACCACCACCCGAACCGCATCGCGCACGCGATCGCCGCGCGCGAGCTGGCGCAGGGCCTCGACGCGCTGCTCCCCCCGGCGGGCCCGTGAGCGCCAGGGCGAGAAGTGGCCGGGCGCTTCGCGTGCTCGTCGTGGTCGCCGTCGCAGCACTCGCCTTCGGCCTGCGCTGGCGGGCGCTGGAACGTCTGCCCGTCGACTACGAGGAGCCCTGGACGTTCGCCGCCGTCGCCGAGCTCAGCGAGCTGCTGCGGTCGGGGGAGCTCGGCCGCCTCACCGAGACGAACCCCACGCCCGAACATCCGCAGCTCGCGAAGCTGGTGCTGGCCGCCGCGATGCTGCCGGCCGCCGAGTCTCCGCCTTCGCCCGCGCGTGGCTCCGTCTTCTACGGCCAACCCGGGCTCCCCGAGCAGCAGCTACTCGCCGCGCGGACCGCCTCGGCCGCGGCGGGAACGCTCGAGGCGCTGCTGCTTGCGCTGGTGTCGCCGCTCGCCGGCTTCCTCCTCGCGATCCACACCTATACGGTGAAGTTCACGAGCCACGCCCAGATCGAGGCGCTTCCCGCGTTGCTCAGCCTCGCCAGCGTGCTCGGCTACCTGCGTTTCAAGCGCACCCGAAGCCGTGGCTGGCTTGCCGCGTCGTCCGTCCTGCTCGGCCTCACGGCGGCGTCGAAATACGTCTACGGGATCGTGGGCCTCGTGATCCTGCTCGACCAGGCGATCGAGCTCCGCAGCGCGGCCCCGGAGCGCCGGCCGCAGAGCCGTCTCGTGCTGTGGTGGGGGGTCGGCTCGCTGCTGGTGTTCTTCGTGGCGACGCCGTACTTCTGGCCCGACCCGATCGGACGTCTGCAAGCCTCGCTCCAATACCTCGCGGCGTTCTCCGCGAACAGCCGGGAGGTTCGCGACGCGGCGTTCCCGTGGTGGCAACCGCTCGCCTGGCTGGGCTTCTACATCCCGAACGACGTCCCGGAGGCGCGCCCCTATCTGGTTCGGCTCGACCCCGTGATCACGCTGCTCGCGCTGCTCGGGCTCCCACGCGCCTGGCGCAGGGAACGCCTCTGGGTGCTGTGGCTGGGCGCCGTGCTGACGTTCCTGCTGCTCTGGAACACCAAGTGGCCCTACTACGTCCTGATGCTCACGGCGCCCCTGTGTGTCGCCGCCGCCGAGGGCACCTGGCAGCTCCGCGACTGGGTGGCGTGGGTTCGGCGCCGGCCGGCGCCGGCCGCCTGACCGGGATCAGCGCGGGATCGCGTCCAGCGCGCGCTGGCGCAGCCAGTGATCGGCGAGCACCAGGCACACCATGGCCTCGACCATCGGCACCGCGCGCGGCAGCACGCAGGGGTCGTGGCGGCCGCCGGCGGCGAGGCGCGCGGCCTGGCCCTCGCGGTCGACGGTGTCCTGCTCGAGGCGGATCGTGGCCGTGGGCTTGAAGCCCACGCGGAGCTCGATGCGCTCGCCGTTGCTGATGCCGCCCTGGATGCCGCCCGAGCGGTTGCTCGCGGTGCGTGGCTTTCCGTCCGGGCCCGGCACGAACGGGTCGTTGTGCTCGATGCCGGTCATGCGCGTGCCGGCGAAGCCGCTCCCGATCTCGAAGCCCTTCGAGGCGGGCAGCGACAAGAGCCCGTGCGCGAGGTCGGCCTCGAGCTTGTGGAAGATCGGCTCACCGAGGCCGGCGGGCACCCCGCGCGCGACGCACTCGACCACGCCGCCCAGCGAATCGCCGCGACGGCGCGCGGCGTCGATGGCCTCCTCCATCCGCGCCGACGCCTCGGGGTCCGGGCAGCGCACCGGGCTCGCCTCGACCTGCGCGAGGCTCACGCCGGCGGGGTCGACCTTGGCCTCGAGGTCGTGCACGCGGCCGACCCAGGCCAGCACCTCGATCTGGCAGAGCTCCGCGAGGAGCTTCCGCGCGATGGCGGCCGCCGCCACGCGCCCGATCGTCTCGCGCGCGCTGGCGCGCCCGCCACCCTGCCAGTTGCGGATCCCGTACTTCGCTTCGGTCGTGAAGTCCGCATGCGACGGTCGATACAGGTCCTTCATGTCGGCGTAGGCTTCGGGACGGGCGTCCTGGTTGCGGACCAGCAGCGCGATCGGGCTGCCGAGCGTCCGCCCCTCGAACACGCCCGACAGGATCTCGACGCGGTCGGCCTCCTGACGCGGCGTCGTGAGCTTGCTCTGGCCCGGCCGGCGGCGGTCGAGATCGCGCTGGATCTCCTCCGCCGCGATCGCGAGCCGCGGCGGACAGCCGTCCACCACGACCCCGACGCCGCCGCCGTGCGACTCGCCGAAGGTCGTGATCCGGAAGAGGGTGCCGAAGGTGCTCGACATGGGACGCGCCGAGGATAGCGATCGGTCCCGACGACTCCGCTCGACCTCGGCCCCCCTCCGCGCTGGGCGCCTCAGCGGGGCTGCCGGATGCGGCGCAGCAGGACGTAGCTGGCGCCGGCGCCGCCGTGCTCGGGACGGGCGCTGGCGAAAGCCATCACCCGGGACGCCAGGGGCTCGGAGGTGAGCCAGCTGACGACGCCGTCCCGCAGCACGGCGCCGCCGTCCGAATGGAGGCCGCGGCCGTGGATCACCAGGACGCAGCGGATGCTGGCGGCCTGTGCGCTGGCGAGCTCGCGCGTGAGGTGACGCCTCGCCTCGCTGGCGACCAGGCCATGGAGATCGAGGCGCCGCTCGATCTCCTGCTCGCCGCGTCGCAGCCGCAGCAGGTGCTTGCGATCGACCCCGGCGGCGAGGCCCTCGCTTCGCTCGCCGAGGCGCTCGACCGAGAAGCGACCGCCCTCAGCCATCGCCGGTCGCCAACGCGAGGGCCTTCTTCGCCAGCTTCGAGAGCGGCAACCCCTCCAGCGAGGCGCGCGAGAGCCAGCGGTGGGCGTCGGCGTCCCGGCGGCGCACCCGACCGCTCGAAGCGGTGGCGCGGAACACGTGGAGACGGAGGGAGCGGTGCGTGAAGCCATGGCTCACGGCGCCGAGCCGCTTCGCGCGGAGCGGCTCGAGGCCGACGCGCTCGCGGAGGGCGCGCGCGAGGCCGGCGGCGGGGCGCTCGCCCCGGGCCAGCTCGCCGCCCGGCAGCTCCCAGAGCCCGCCCAGCAGCCCACGCGGCGGGCGGCGCACGGCGAGGTAGCGTCCACCCCGCGCCAGCAGGACGGCCACCGCCTCGACGGCCCGCGGCGCCGCCTTCGGCGCCTTCCGCGGAAGCTCGGCGGCGCGACCGGCGGCGAGGCCGCGGCACTGCCGACGCAGCGGGCAGTGCGCACAGTCCGGCGAACGTGGCGTGCACACGAGCGCGCCGAGCTCCATCAGCGCCTGGTTCAGGTCGCCGGGCGAGCGACCCCGCGCGAGCGCGCTTGCCTGCTCCCAGAGCCGGCGCTGCGCCTCGGGGCTCGTGATCTCGAGGTCTAGATCGAGGAGCCGCGCCAGCACGCGCGCCACGTTGCCGTCGACGATCGGCTCCGGGCGGTCGAAGGCAATGGAAGCCAGCGCACCGGCGGTGTAGCGGCCGACGCCCGGGAGGGCGCGCAGGGCCTCGACGTCGTCGGGCACGCGGCCAGCGTGATCGCGTACGACCTGGGCGGCGGCCGCCTGCAGGTTTCGCGCGCGCGAGTAGTACCCGAGCCCGGCCCAGTGCTGCATCAGCTCGTCGGCGTCGGAGTCGGCCAGCGCCTCGACCGTCGGGTAGCGCGCAAGGAAGCGCTCGTAGTACGGGATCACCGTCTCGACGCGCGTCTGCTGGAGCATGGTCTCGGAGACCCAGATCGCCCACGGGTCGCGCGTGCGACGCCAGGGCAGGTCGCGCCGCTCCCGGCGATACCAGGTGAGCAGGGCGCGACGAACGGCTCCCGGCTGCGCCGGGAGGCCGTTGCGGAGGGCTCCCGGCTGCGCCGGGAGGCCGCGGCTCACTGCGCGGCGGCGGCCGTGTCCGTCGTGTCGGCGCCGCCGAGGCGTGACATCACCTTCTCGCGCACCCACTTCGGGTCCCACCACTCGGTCGGGTCGACATAGGCGTCGCCCACCAGGACCGCGAAGTGCAGGTGGTCGCCGCCCGCGAGACCCGTGGCGCCCGAGCGGCCGAGCGTTGCGCCCTTCTCGACGAGGTCCCCCACGGCGACGTCCATCTGCGAGAGGTGCCCGTAGAGCGAGGTGAGCCCGAGGCCATGGTCGAGGATGACGCAGTTGCCGTAGATGCCGAGCGGCCCGGCGAAGAGCACACGACCGCGGTTGCCCGCCTCGATGGGCGCGCCGGCCGTCGAGGCGAGGTCGTAGCCGAAGTGGATGGCCTCGGAGATCTTCTTGCCGTCGTGGAAGTAGCTGCGGTGCTCCGCGAAGCGGCTCGTGACCGCGGAGTTCCGCATCTGCACGAAGGCGTCCTCGAAGAGGAGCTCGTCGCCGGACTCCGCCACGATCTCGCGGATCTGCTTCTCGTTGGCGGCCCGGGTCTCGGTGTTGATGGTCTGGAAGGCCTCGATCGGGTCCTTCACCTCGACGCCCACGTCCTCCGCCAGCTCGCGCACCTTGGTCTCGAGGAACGCGGAGCTCAGCTCGATGCGCACGTCGTCGAACTTCCGCTCCTTCAGGTTCACCGGCCAGCCGACGTTGGCCCCGTTGCCGGCGAGGTCGACGGCCAGCGCCGTGATGCGCGGCGAGGGCTCGACGTCGCGCGGGATCGCGAACAGCACGACGCGGCGCTTCGGGTCGCCCGGGAAGGGGCGGCCGGCGAAGAAGGCGTCCCCCACCTGGACGCCGTCGCGCGCGAGCGGCTCCGGGCTGCGGTAGACCACGGCGCCGGCGCCACCGCGCTGCACGTAGGTGAGGCCGGTCTCGACGCTGAGGCGCGGGCGCGTGAGGTCGACCTGGATCGGGATCTCGAGCTGCGCGGGGTTCCCCCGGAACCGACCGCGCCAGGACCAGTCGCTGGCGGCGACGATCAGGCGGGCCTCGCCCTCGCGCAGCCCTTCGGCCTTGGCGTCGAGGGTCGCCTCGATGCGCTCGCTCACGCCGCGGTTGCCGCCGAGGAAGAAGCTCCCCGGGACCGAGCGTTGCGCGAGCGTACGCACCACGTCCCGCTGGGTGACCTTCACCTCGAGCTCGCGCACTCCCGAGCCGGCGTCGACGGCCTCGATGCCGATCTGGGCGGGCGTGCGGCCCACCTGGAGCTGCTCGGGCCCCTGCAGCGCGGGGGCGTCGCCCTCGCAGCGCAGCAACGCCGACGCCCCCGCGCCGCACGCCAGGATCACCAGCACCAGACCGAGCCAGGCGCGTCTCGTCACCGTTCCCCCCGAGCGCTCCGCCGACGGCGGAGCACCCGGCCAGTCTAGGAACCGCACCGAAAAGGGCGAGACACGCGATTGACGCACGGGGCCTGCTCGCCGATCCTCCGCGCCCCGGGTCGGCGCGGCCGGCCCGAGGAGGGGAGGCCGCGATGGCCCTGCGCCAGATCCTGCTGGTCCGCCACGGGGAGACCGACGGCGAGTCGAGCGTCCGCTACTTCGGAAGCACCGACGTGGACCTGTCCGAGGAGGGCCGCGCCCAGATGCGCCGGCTCGCGCCCCGGCTGGCCGGTCGTCGCATCGATCTGTGGCTGGCGAGCAACCTGCGGCGCTCGTGGAGTGCGGCCGCGATCGTCTCGCGCGGCGCCCGCGTGCGGATCGAGCCCGACCTGCGCGAGATCCACTTCGGCGAGTGGGAAGGGCTCACCCGGGAGGAGATCGCCGCCCGCGATCCGGTCCTGTTCGAGGACTGGCAGGCGGGGAAGGAGGGCTTCGAGTACCCCGGCGGCGAGGCGCGGGCGAGCTTCCAGGCGCGCATCGCCGGCGTGGTGGAACGGCTCCTCGCGGGCCCCGACCGCTTCGTGGCCGGTGTGCTGCACAAGGGCGTGATTCGCGAGATCGCCCGCCAGCTGACCGGGGAGGACCTGCCGCGGGAGGAGCCGGCGCTCGCCGAGAGCGTGGTGCTGACCCGCGTGGCGGACGGCCCCTGGGTGCGCGGGCAGCGCAGCAGCGACCCGCCGGCGCTCGCCGCGAGCGCCTGAGGCGACTTGGCGAATGCGTTCGCATTCCAGTCCAAGCGACTGGAATCTAACCGGATTCCGGCGATCCCTCGGCGGCGCATAGGGCCAGGCCCGAGGCCACCGAGGTGAACTCGTCGCCGCTCCGGATGCGCTCCGGGGCGAAGCGCTCCTCGAAGATGCGCCGCACGGCCGGGACCTGGGAGGAGCCGCCGGTCAGGAAGACGCGGTCGACCTCGCCGGCCCCGATGCCGGCCCGGGCCAGCAGGCCGTCCACGCAGCCCGCGATGGCGCCGAGCTCGGGGGCGATCCACGCCTCGAAGTCCGCTCGGGTCACCTCGGCGTCGATGGCCAGCACGTCGTGCACGACGCGGAAGCGGGCCACGGGCTCGGCGGAGAGGGCCTGCTTGGTCTGCTCGGTCGCCCGATGCAGCACGAAGCCGAGGTCGTTCTGGACGACCCGCAGCAGCCGGTCCAGCCGCTCGGGCTCGGTCGCCTCCCGGCGCAGGTCGAGCAGCAGCTGGAGGGTGCGGCGCGACTTCAGCATCGAGACGTGGTGCCAGCGCTCGAGGTGGGCGTAGAGCCAGTCGGGCACCGGCAGGCGTCGCCCGAAGAAGGAGACGAACTCGGCGCCGCGTCCGAGCAGCGGGGCGACGCAGTGCCGGATGATCTTGCCGTCGAAGGCGTCGCCCGCCACGTCGACGCCGTCGTTGCCGAGGATGGCGTCGGCGCCGTGCCTTCGCCCCGGGCCGACGCGCAGGAGCGAGAAGTCCGAGGTGCCGCCTCCGAAGTCGCCGATCAGCAGCAGCTCGTCGTGCCCGAGGCCTCGCTCGTAGTGGCGGGCCGCCCCGATCGGCTCGAACTCGAAGCGCACCTGGCGGAAGCCCGCGTTGGTGAGCGAGGCGCGAAGGCGCGTCAGCGCGAGCCCGTCGTCCTCGGAGGTGGCGGCGCCCACGAAGCGCACGGGCCGGCCGACCACGGCCTCCGTCACCGGCTGGCCCAGCGTGGCTTCGGCCTCCTCGCGCAGGCGGCCGAGCAGGAGCCCGATCAGCTGCTCCAGGCGGTGGCTCTCCCCGAAGATCTCGGTGGCCGAGAACAGGCGACTGGCGAGGAAGGACTTGAGCGACTGGATCAGCCGGCCGCCGTGCACGTCGCGCTCGAGATAGGCGACGAGCGCCGCGGGCCCGGCGTGGCGCTCGACCGGGCTCTCCGGGTCCTCGCGGTCGAAGTAGAGCAGCGAACGGAACGTGGGGGTCGGCCCGTCCGGCCCCAGGAACTCCGCGAGCCGCGTCCCCTCCCCATCGACGAAGGCCAGCGCGCTGTTGGTCGTGCCGAAGTCCAGCCCGAACGCCGCCCGCCCCACCCCCCCCTTGTAGCAGTTCACCAGGGGTCGGTCCTTTTCCGTTGGAAACGCGCCACGCGAAACGGCGGCGGACGCTCGCGGACGGCTATGTTGCCCGCATGGCCGAGATCGACGCCGCCCTCGCTGCCTGGAAGAGGCGGCGGGACGCGTTCCGCTGGGAGACGCCGGACGCGTGGAACTTCGGTAGCCAGGTCGTCGACCGCTTCGCGGCGGAGGCGTCACGCCCGGCGCTGCTCTGGCGCGACGTTGACGGCGCCGAGCGGCGCCTCAGCTTCGCCGACGTCGCGCGCGCATCCAACCGCTTCGCGCACCTGCTGAAGAGCCTCGGTGTCGCCCCCGGTGACCCCGTGGTGGTCATGCTCCCGAAGGTTCCGGAATGGCAGATCGCCGTCGTCGGGGCGCTGAAGGCCGGTTGCCTGGTGATCCCGAGCTCGGTCATCCTGCGCCCGAAGGACATCGAGTACCGCGTGGGCCACAGCGGCAGCGTGGCCCTCGTCACCACGCACGAGCAGGTCGCTGCGGTCGACGGCGTCCGTGCGAACCTCCCCAGCCTTCGCCACTGCCTCGCCCTTTCTCCTCCGCAAGGCGCCGCCGGCTGGCTCGACCTCGCCTCCGCCCTCGCCGCCCAGCCCGACGACGCCTCCGCCCAGCATCCGACGCGCGCCTCGGATCCCGCGCTCGTCTACTACACCTCCGGCACCACCGGCCCGCCGAAGGCCGTCCTCCACGCGCACGCCTACACCTGGGCTCAGCGCTACACGGCCGAGTTCTGGCTCGGCCTGCGCGGCGACGACCGCCTCTGGACGACGAGCGACACGGGCTGGGCGAAGGCCGCCTACAGCGTGATCTTCGGCCCGTGGAGCGTCGGTGCCGAGGTCTTCATGTACGCGGGGCGCTTCGAGCCGCGCCGCGAGCTCGAGCTGCTGGAGGAGGTGGAGCCCCAGGTGTTCTGCGCGCCGCCCACCGAGTACCGCCTGCTGGTCAAGGACGACAAGCTGGCCTCGCTCTCGGTGCCGCGCCTACGCGAGTGCGTCTCGGCGGGCGAGCCGCTCAATCCGGAGGTGATCCGTGCCTGGCACGAGCGCACCGGTCTCACCATCCGCGACGGCTACGGCCAGACCGAATCGATCCTGCTGATCGGGAACTTCCCGGGGAACCCGGTGCGGCCCGGATCGATGGGGCTTCCCATGCCGGGCCACGACCTGGACGTCATCGACGAGCACGGCGCGCCGCTCCCGCCCGGCGAGATCGGGGACGTGGCGCTGCGCGGCGACCCGCCGAGCCTGTTCCGCGAGTACTGGAAGGACGCCGAGGCCACCGCGCACACGCGGCGCGGCGACTGGTACGTGACGGGCGACCGCGCCACCCGCGACGCCGACGGCTACTTCTGGTTCGTGGGTCGCGCCGACGACGTGATCATCTCGGCGGGCTATCGCATCGGCCCGTTCGAGGTGGAGAGCGCGCTGGTCGAGCACCCCGACGTGCTCGAGGCGGCCGCGGTGGCCGCGCCCGATCCCGATCGCGGCGCGGTCGTGAAGGCCTTCGTCGTGCTGCGCCCCGGCGCAACGGGCGATGCCGCCCTCGCGAAGCAGCTCCAGGAGCACGTGAAGCGCGTGACCGCGCCCTACAAGTACCCGCGGCAGATCGAGTTCGTCGCCGAGCTCCCGAAGACCGTGAGCGGGAAGATCCGGCGCGTCGAGCTGCGGGGGGAAGGCTGAGGGCCGCTTTCGCGGCTACTCCTCGCCCTCCCGGAGCTTGGCCATCACCGAGTAGTCCTCGAGCGTCGTGGTGTCGCCCACCGTCTCCTTGCCCGACGCGATGTCGCGCAGCAACCGCCGCATGATCTTCCCGGAGCGCGTCTTGGGCAGCGCCTCCGTGAAGCGGATGTCCTTCGGCTTCGCGATGGCGCCGATCTGCTTGGTGACGTGCCCGAGCAACGCCTTCGAGAGACTGTCGTCGGCCCGCGCGCTGCGTCGCGGCGTCACGAAGGCGACGATCGCGGTTCCGGTCAGCTCGTCCGGGCGCCCGACCACGGCCGCCTCGGCCACGTCCGGGTGCGAGACCAACGCGCTCTCGACCTCCATGGTGCCGATGCGATGGCCCGAGACGTTCATCACGTCGTCGATGCGTCCCATGATCCAGAAGTAGCCGTCCTTGTCGCGGTGCGCGCCGTCGCTGGGGAAGTAGACGTTCTTCCACTTGCTCCAATACGTCTCGCGGTAGCGCTTGGGGTCGCCCCAGATGCCGCGCAGCATGCCGGGCCAGGGCTTCTTGATGGCGAGGAAACCGCCGTCGGGCGCGGGCACCGAGTCGCCCGCTTCGTCGAGGACGTCGGCGTGGATGCCCGGGAAGGCCAGCGTGCCCGAGCCGGGCTTGGTGTCCACCGCGCCCGGCAGCGGCGTGATCATGATCCCGCCCGTCTCGGTCTGCCACCAGGTGTCCACGATCGGGCAGCGCCGGCCGCCGATCACCCGGTGATACCAGATCCACGCCTCCGGATTGATGGGCTCGCCGACGGTACCGAGCAGCCGGAGCGACGAGAGGTCGTGCTTCTTCGGGTGCTCGTCGCCGAGCCGCACGAAGGCGCGGATCGCCGTCGGCGCCGTGTAGAGGATCGTGATGCGGCGGCGCTCGATCATGTCCCACCAGCGGTCCGGGCCCGGATGGGTCGGCACGCCCTCGTACATGAACGTGGTGGCCCCGTTGGCGAGCGGCCCGTAGACGACGTAGGAGTGGCCCGTGACCCAGCCGATGTCGGCCGTACACCAGTAGGTGTCGTCCTCCTTGAGGTCGAAGATCGCGTTCGTGGTCGTCGTCACGTGCGTGAGATAGCCGCCGGTCGTGTGCAGGATGCCCTTGGGCTTTCCGGTGGTCCCGCTGGTGTAGAGGATGAAGAGCGGGTGCTCGGCGTCGAGCTTCGCGGGCGGGCACTTCGGCGAGGCGTTCGCCATCACCTTCTCCCACCAGTGGTCGCGCCCCGCCTGCATCTCGACGCTCTGGCCGGTGCGGTTCACGACCACCACAGCGCTCACGGAGGGCGTGTTCTGGCAGGCCTCGTCCACGGCGCTCTTGAGCCCGAAGGGTGAGCCGCGCCGGAAGCCGCCGTCGGCGGTGATCACCACCTTGGCGCCGGCGTCGTTGATGCGGTCGCGCAGCGCCTCGGCCGAGAAGCCGCCGAACACGATCGAGTGCGGCGCGCCGATCCGGGTGCAGGCGAGCATCGCGATCGCGAGCTCGGGCACCATCGGCATGTAGAGGGCGACGCGGTCCCCTTTCTTGACGCCGAGGCCCTTCAGCACGTTCGCGAACTTGCAGACCTCGCGGTGCAGCTCCCCGTAGGTGAGCGTGCGCGAGTCCCCGGGCTCGCCCTCCCAGACGATCGCGGCCTTGTTGCGGCGCCAGGCGTTCTCGCCTTCGAGGTGCCGGTCGAGGCAGTTGTAGGAGACGTTGGTCTTCGCCCCTACGAACCACTTGGCGAAGGGGGGCTTCCAGTCGAGCACCTTCTTCCACGGGGAGAACCAGGTGACGTGCTCGCGCGCCATCTGTGCCCAGAATCGCTCGGGGCTTCGGGCGCCCAGCTTGCGGAGCTCGGCCGCACGGCGCTTGTTCCAGTTGGCCTGCCGGGCGAACTCGGGCCGCGGGCGGAAGACTCGCTTCTCCTTCAGCAGGGACTCGATGTCGGGCACGTGGCTCCTCCGGGCTTCTTCGTTGGCTCAGTCGCGCAACCAGGCTTCGACGTCGGACGGGTGCTTCGGGATCGCGGCAGAGAGTACCTCGCAGCCGTCGTCGGTGATCGCGACGTCGTCCTCGATGCGAACGCCGATGCCACGCAGCTCGGCGGGCGCCTCCGTATCGTCGGCGGGGATGTAGAGGCCCGGCTCCACCGTGAACACCATGCCAGGCCCCAGCACACGCGGCTTCCCGTCCACCGCGTAGGCGCCGACGTCGTGGACGTCGAGGCCGAGCCAGTGGCTGGTGTTATGCATGTAGTAGCGCCGGTGGGCCTCGCTCTCGATCAGTGCGTCGACCGCGCCCGAGAGCAGGCCGAGCTCCACCATGCCCTCCACCAGCCGCCGCGTCGCCGCCTGGTGGATCGCGGGCAGCGTGGCGCCGGGCCGGCACGCGGCGAGCCCCGCCTCGTTGGCCGCCAGCACCACCTCGTAGACGGCGCGCTGCGCCCCTTCGTAGGCGCCGCCCACCGGATAGGTCCGGGTCACGTCGGACGCGTAGCCCTCGAGCTCGCAGCCTGCGTCGATCAGTACGAGCTCGCCCTCGACCAGCTTCTGGTCGTTCCGGATGTAGTGGAGGACCGTGGCGTTGTTGCCGCCGCCGACGATGCTGGTGTAGGCGGGGCCAGCGGCGCCGTGTCGGCGGAACTGATGCAGCAGCGCCGCCTCGAGCTCGTACTCGAAGCGACCGTCCTCAGCGAGCCGGGCCGCGTCGCGGTGCGCTTCGGCGCTGATCGACGCGGCGCGCCGCATGATGTCGAGCTCGGCGGGCTCCTTGATCAGGCGCATCTCGTGGATGACGCCGCGCGGATCCACGGTCTCCCCGGCCGGCACCAGGCCGAGCCGGGACCGGATCCGCATCTGCTCCAGGATCTCGACGATTCGCGCATCGAGCCGCGTGTCGCGGCCGAGCACGTGGAAGATGCGCGTTGCGCGTTCGAGGAGCGCGGGCAGCTTTGCGTCGAGCGCGTCGATCGGGTGTGCCTCGTCGGCTCCGTAGTCCGCGACTGCGCCTTCGACCCCCGGGCGGTATCCGGTCCAGGTCTCCGCGGCCCGGTCGCGCGGCTCGACGAACAGCGTGTAGGGCGGACCGCCGTCGCTGCGCAGCACGGCCACCGCATGCGGATGGTCGAAGCCGGTCAGGTAGTGGAAGTCACTGTCCTGGCGGAACGGAAACTCGGTGTCGGCCGAGCGCGTGACGAGCCGCGCGCCCTGGAGGAACGCGACCGCGCCCGGCCTCATCTCGGCGAGGAACCGCTGGCGTCGTGCGGCGTACACGGCGGGCAGGATAACCGGGGCCGGCCGCGATCGGCGGGGGCCGGCGCCCCGCGCTGGCGCCCTCGGGACCGCGCTGGCGCCCTCGGGACCGCCTCGAGGGGTGCAATCCGAGGCGGCGCTGCGTCGGAGGGTGCCACCCCGCCAAGCACCCGAAAGAAAAGGGGATCCCTCCGTAGGTCCCGCCCAGGGCGCCATGGCACGCAGCCTGAGGCTGCACCGTGGCCCGGTCGGGGGCGGTCCGGCACCCCCGAAGAATCGCCATGGAACCGGCCACTTGGCTCTCTCGCCGCCCATCGCCTCCGGCTGGCACGCTTGTTGAATTGGATCACCCCCATGGAGCCAACCTGGATGGGATTCGGTCGGTGGCACACGGGCGCGCACACCTCCGGATCCCGAGCCGAAGGAGAGATCGGAAACACCAAGTAAGGCGCTTTCCCCAGAACGGCACCCCACCTGGTTCCGATCTCTCCGAAAGCCCCGGGTTGAACAGGCCCTCCGGAATGGTTCCGGAGGGCCTTCTTCTTTCGGGGTGACGACCCGGTGCTCGGCGCTCGGGCGGCCTAGCCGGCGTCCTCGCCGCGCCGCAGGACGGCCACGACGTCGGCGCCGAAGCTCTCGGCGAACCAGCCCTTCACGCCGGGCATCTCGTCGAGCTCCGCGGGCTCCGTGGGGTTGCGCCAGGCGATGGCCTCGAGCACGGCGTTCGGGCAGAGCACGCCGGGGTCGAGGCTCGTCTCTCGCGCCGCCTCCGTGCGCCAGCGCTTCAGCTGGAGGAGGCGCCGCTCGGTGGCGCGGTCCATGCGGCGGCGGGGCGAGGCACCGGGAACGGCGGCGGCCTTCGGGATCGGGCCGTGTGTCTTCTTCTCGCCGCGCTCGACGGCGGCGAGCACCTCGCGGCCGAAGCGCCGCAGGATCAGCTCGGTCACGCCTTTGATCGAGCCCAACGCCTTCTCGCTGTTGGGCCGGAGCGAGGCGATCTCGAGCAGGGTGCGGTTGCCGAGCACCTTGAACGGCGGCCGATCGATCTCGCGAGCGCGCCGGTCGCGTACCAGATACAGCTCGCGCAGCACCGAGAGGCTCACCGGATCCAGGTTGCGCGCACCCTTGATGCGCAGATAGCCGAGCCGGTCGAAGCTCCGCTCGGGCCATTCGCGCCGCGAGAGCATCGAGAACTCCTCTTCGGCCCAGCTCAGACGCTTCGCCTTGCGCAGCTCCCGCTCCAGGCGGTCAGTCAACGCGATCAGATGCGCGACGTCGGCGGCTGCGTAGGTGAGCTGGGTGTCGGTGAGCGGACGCTGCGACCAGTCGGAGCGCTGCTCGTCTTTGGGCAGCTTGATTCCGAAATGGCGCTCGACCAGCGCCGAGAGGCCGACGGCGGGATAGCCGAGGAGCTGGGCGCTGACCATGGTGTCGAACAGGCCGGCGAACTGGAAGCCGCAGTCGCGCTTCAGGACGTAGAGGTCGTACTCGGCGGCGTGGAAGATCTTGCGGATCTCCGGCGTCGCCAGGAGCTTCGCCATCGGCTGGAGCTCCTCCGGCCCGCCGAGCGCCAGCGGGTCGATGAGGAAGATCTCCTTGCGGGTGGCGACCTGGACGAGACAGGTCTTGTCGAAGTAGTGGTAGAAGGAGTCCGCCTCGGTATCGATGGCGACGACCTTCTCCCGCATCAGGTCGCGACAGAGCGCATCGAGGGCAGCGGCCGTCTCGACGCGCTGGAACTCGCCCACTCTTGACCTCGCTAGCGGGGGGTCTCCCGGGACGCTGCCGGGAGGAAGGGGTGGGCGGCAGCGGCAGGATCGTAGAGAAGCGCGCAGGGGGCCGCACGCAGGCGGGCACTCCGGGGGCGTTCCCGGCCCGGCCCGCGGCCCCGGTTCGGCCGCTCTCGGCCCCTGGCAAGCGTCCGGGGCCGAGCTAGCCTCGTTCCATTAAACGGAAGATTGTTCCATATCATGGAACGACTCCGGAGCCCTCATGGAACTGCTCCTCCAGTCCGTCGACCGCGCCATCGACCTGCTGTTCCACCTCCATGCGGAGCGTGAGGCCCGGGGGGTCTCCGACATCGCGCGCGCGCTGGCGCTGCCGAAGTCCACCGTGCACCGCCTGCTCCAGGCGCTGGTGCGTCGGGGCCTCGTCGAGCAGGACGCCGGCGGACGCTACGAGCCGGGGGCGCGCCTGGTCGCGCTCGGGCTGGGCGCCCAGGAACGCGACCCGGTCGTCGGGGTCGCCCGCCCGGTGCTGGAGGAGGAGGCGCGCGCGCTCGGCGAGACCGTCTTCCTGACCGCGCCGCGGGGCAGCGCCATGATCGTGCTGGACAAGGCCGAAGGAGCCGGCTTCCTTCGTGCGGCGCCCCGTCTCGGTGAGGAGGTGCCGCTTCACGCCACGGCCGTCGGCAAGCTCGCCTTCGCATTCGCGCCCGAGCGCTTTCCGATCGAAGGCGCGGGTCTCGAGCGCTTCACGGAGCGCACGGTGCGCGAGCGCACGACGCTGCGCGCCGAGGTCGAGCGCGCGCGAAAACAGGGCTTCGCCGTGAACCGGGACGAGTGGATCGACGGCCTCTCGGTCGTGGCCGCGCCCGTGATGCTCGAGACGCCGGACGGCGAGCCGCGTTTCGTGGCCGCCCTGGCGGTGGCGGCGGCAACGCAGCGTCTGCGCGCGCTCGGCCCGACGCGCCTCGGGCGGCGCACCCGGGAGGCGGCCCGCCGCATCCAGGCGCGGCTCGGCGCGAGCCCCGCGACCCGACGCAAGCGGGCGGGAAGGAGATCGTCATGAAGGTATGGATCGACGGACGCATCGTGGACGGGAGCGAGGCCCGGGTCCCCGTGACCGACCACGGCTTCCTCTACGGCGACGGGGTGTTCGAGGGCATCCGCGTCTACGGGCGCCGCGTGTTCCGGCTGGAGCAGCATCTCGAGCGTCTGGCGGTCTCGGCGCGTGCCGTGGGGCTCGAGATTCCGGGCGGCCTCGATCGGGCGCGCGAGGTGATCCTGGCCACGGCCCGCGCGTTCGACGCCGACGAGGCCTACGTGCGCTTCATCGTGTCGCGCGGCGAGGGGGCGCTGGGCGTGGACCCGACCACGTGCCCGGAGCCCCGCATCGTCTGCATCGTCGATCGCATCCGGCTCTACCCGGCCGAGAAGCTGGCCCGCGGCCTCGACCTCGTGACCTCGAGCTGGCGCCGCCCCCCGCCCGATGTGCTGGACCCGCGCGTCAAGAGCCTCAACTACCTGAACAACGCCCTCGCCAAGCTCGAGGCGCGGCGTCGGGGCGCCGACGAGGCGCTGCTGCTGAACGCCGCCGGGCACGTGGCCGAGGCCAGCGTCGCCAACGTCTTCGCCGTGTGCCGCGGCGTGCTGGTGACCCCCCCGGCCACGGACGGGGCGCTCGAGGGCATCACGCGCCGGGCCGTGCTGGAGCTCGCCGCGGGAGAGGGCATCGCGGCCGACGAGCGAACGCTCGGCCGCTTCGACCTGCTCGGGGCGACCGAGGTCTTCCTCACGGGCACCGGCGCGCGCATCGTTCCCGTGCACTCCCTCGACGGCGAGCGGATCGGCAAGGGCGAGCCCGGTCCGATCACCCAACGCCTCACCACCGCCTTCACCGCTCTCACCCACAGCACCGGCACCCCCATCGACCCCTGACCGACTCGGCGATCGGCTAGCCTTCCCGCTGCCTTTCGGGGGGACCGACGTGCGCTGGACCCGTGCCTTCATTCCGACACTCCGTGAAGACCCGGCCGACGCCGAGGCGGTGAGCCACCGCCTGCTGGTGCGCGGCGGCTTCATGCGCCAGCTGATGGCCGGCGCGTACTCACTGCTCCCGCTCGGCACACGCGCCTGCCAGAAGATCGAGCGCCTGGTGCGCGAGGAGATGGACAAGATCGGCGCGCAGGAGTTCTCGCTCCCGGCCCTCCAGCCCGCCGAGCTGTGGCAGAAGAGCGGCCGCTGGGAGGCGGTGGACGAGGTGATGTTCCGCCTGCGCGACCGGCACCAGAGCGAGCTCTGCCTCGGGTTCACGCACGAGGAGGTCTTCACCTGGCTCGCGCGCGAGCTGCGCTCCTACAAGGAGCTGCCCCAGATCTGGTACCAGTTCCAGACCAAGTTCCGAGACGAGGAGCGCCCCAAGTCGGGTCTGCTACGCGTGCGCGAGTTCGTGATGAAGGATTCCTACTCCTTCGACGCGAACCCCGCGGGCCTCGACCACGCCTTCCAACAGCACTTCGAAGCCTACCGACGCATCTACGAACGCTGCGGCCTCGACACGCTGGCCGTCGAGGCCTCGTCCGGCGCCATGGGCGGGAGCGAGTCGGTCGAGTTCATGGTCGAGACCGAGGCGGGTGAGGACTGGATCGCCTCCTGCGCCGCCTGTGGCTACGCGGCGAACGTGGAGAAGGCGACCTCGCAGCTCCCGGCGGTCACCGACGAGGCCGGTCCCGCTGCGCCGGAGGAGTTTCCGACGCCGGGCGTGCGCACCATCGCGGACCTCGCCGCCTTCGAGGGGGGCGCGCCGGCCGAGCGGCAGATCAAGACGCTCGTGTACCGGATCGACGACGAGCTCACGCTGGTGCTGCTGCGCGGTGACCACGACCTCGTCGAGCAGAAGCTCCTCGACGCCACCGGGGCGCGCGAGCTGCGCGCGGCCGGCGCCGACGAAATCCGTTCCGCGCTGGGGGCCGGCCCCGGCAGCCTGGGTGCGGTCGGCGTCAGCGGCCGGAAGGTCCTGGCCGACCTCGCCCTCCAGGGTCGTCGCGACATGACCACCGGCGCGAACCGGGACGACTACCACCTGCGCGGCGTCGACGTCGGGCGCGACGTCTCCGTCTCGAGCTGGCTCGATCTGCGCCTCGTCGAGGCCGGCGAGGCCTGCCCGCTCTGCGAGGCGCCGCTCCGCGTCGCCAAGACCGTGGAGGTCGGCCACATCTTCAAGCTCGGCACCAATTACAGCGAGACGCTCGGCGCCACGGTGCTCGACGAGGCGGGCAAGGCCGTTCCCGTGATCATGGGCTCCTACGGCATCGGCATCGGGCGCCTGATGGCGTCCGTGGTCGAGCGCAACCACGACGAGAAGGGCATCGTCTGGCCGGTGAACGTGGCCCCGTTCGAGGTGGTGGTCTCCGTGCTGAACCCGAAGGACGTCGCCACCTCCGAGGCCGGCGAGCGCTTCTACGAGGAGCTCGGCCAGGCGGGACTCGACGTGATCCTCGACGACCGGGACGAGCGGCCCGGCGTGAAGTTCACCGACGCGGAGCTGATCGGGATCCCCTGGCGGCTCACCGTCGGGCCCAAGGGCCTGGCCAACGGGAAGGTCGAGCTGGTGCGCCGCAAGGGCGGCCGCAAGCGCGAGATCGACCTCGACAAGGCCGCCGAGGCGATGATCGAGAACGTGCTCGAGGAAAGGCACTGAGCCGCGAAGCGGCTCGCCGTCGGCGATCCGGTTCAGGGCGCCATCGCCCCCGGTGACTCGAAGCCGTGCGGCCGGTAGGTGCCGATGATCAGGTTCTCGAGCAGCCCGTAGCCCACCTCTCCGGTGGAGAGCTCGTAGCGCGAGAGCGTTTCGTAGAGCGGGCCGTACTTCGCGCGCTGCTCCGGCGTGCCGAGCTCGTAGCGGTGGCCCTGGACCACGAGCTCGCCGTGGTACATGCCGTGCGCCCAGTCGGGCTGCGGCACGTAGCCGGAGCCGGCGGCCAGGTAGAGCGTCCGTAGCGGAGTCGCGCGCACCCGGAGCGGCTTGCCGTCCGGGTCGCTGAGGTCGATGCGTGCGCCGGTGATCTCGCGTGTGCCGGAGCGGTAGTCGAAGTGGATCTTCGGGGAGCCCATGGCGTGAACGGCGCCGCCCGCCGCGAAGTGATCGATCCTCATCGACTCTTCGATCAGGCGCTTCCCGTCGCGGTCCTCGTCCACGAAGATCTTGAGCAGGAAGTCGTCGAAGTGCATGGGCATCCAGGTGTGGAAGAAGCCGACGCCCTTCGCCATCGCCTTCACGCGGATGCCGGGCGGCTCCGCCTCGCCGACGGGGCGCACGCCCCAGGAGTGATCGCGCACGCCCTTCCAGCGGTCGGGCGTCACGTCGTGGCGCTTCCCGCCGACCTCGAGGGCGCCGGTCCAGCAGCCCACCTGCGAGTAGCGTGAGGTGTCCATCTGCACGCGGCCGTGGTCCATGCGCTGGAAGGTGTGCGGCTCCTCGAGCGCCGGCCCGGCGCCGTCGAAGACGAGGTCGAAGGCGACGCCCCACTCGTTGGGCTCGCACACGAGGCGCATCTTCTTGAGCCCCTCCACCACCTCGATGCGCAGCGGGCCGACCTGCGTGTCCATGCGGTCGCTCCCGAGCTCCCGCGAGGCGCGCACGACGGTGTGGAGATGGTCGTGTGAGATCGAGACGAAGGCGTCGGTGGTGCCGAGGTTCGGGTACTGCCCCATGCCCATGATCAGGAACAGCTCGTCACTCGAGGGGTGCAGGTTGAAGTAGTGGCGGTCGTAGAAGTTGCGGTCGCTGGTGTAGACGCGGTCGAAGGTTTCGGGGGTCTGGTGGGCGAGGAACTCGTCCATCGGGCTGAGGGGCATGGGGTCCTCCTGGTCCCGGGTCACCGTAGCCCGGCCCTACGTGGCCCGGAGGCGGAGGGCGGGGGGGCGACCGGCTCCGGCGAATGGCTCGCACGGTGCCGGATGCGGCCGACGGCCCGGTCGGGGGGAGAACGAGGAGGCCAGGTGGCGTTTTCTGCTGCGCTCGATTTCGCCTGCGCCGGCCGCCCACCCGCCCAGGCGGCTCACAGGAGTGGCCGTGTTGTGGTCGAGCGGTGGTTCGGCTCAGCGTTCGCCGAGCAGGGTGAGGAGGCCGGTGGTGAGGGGGGGGAGGTAGGTGACGACGAGGACGCCGAGGGCGAGCACGAAGAAGAGGGGCAGGGTGGCCCTCGCCACTGTGAGCACCGGGCGGTCGAAGCGTTGGGCGGCGAGGAAGAGGTTGAGGCCGACGGGAGGCGTGAGGTAGCCGAGCTCGAGGTTCGCCAGGAACAGGATGCCGAGGTGGACCGGGTCCACGCCGTAGTGCGCGGCCAGCGGGACGATCAGCGGGACGACGACCACGGTGGCGGAGAAGACGTCCATCAGGCAGCCGACGACCAGCAGGAAGCCGTTCAGCGCAAGCAGGAACGCGGCACGGGAGGCCACGTGCTCCCTCGTCCAGTCGAGGAGCGCGGCCGGGATCTCGGCGTTCACCAGGTAGCCGGTGAGGCCGACGGCGACGCCGAGGATGAGGAGGATGCTTCCGATCAGCGTCACGCACTCGACTCCGACTCGCACCAGGTCGCGGCGCAGACGGAGCTCGCGGTGAACGAAGAGCTGGACGGTGAGCGCGTAGGCGGCGGCGAGCGCGGAGGCCTCGACGGCCGTGGCGAGGCCGCCGAGCAGCGCCACCAGCACCAGGGCGGGCAGCGCCAGCTCCCACTTGGCGAGCCACAGCGCGCGCCGCGCTTCGCCCCAGTGGAACGGCTGCCGCGCCACCCGGCTGACCAGGCCCTGGCGCACCCCATAGGCCGCCACCAGCGCCGTCATCAGGAGGCCCGGCACCAGGCCGCCGACGAAGAGGTGCTCGATCGGGATCTCGGCCACGACGGCGTAGACGATCAGTGGCAGCGCCGGCGGAAGCAGGATGCCGAGCGCGCCCGAGGCCGTGAGCAGGCCGAGCGAGAAGCGCTCGGGGTAGCCGTCGCGCAGCAGCGCAGGCAGCAGCAGCCCACCGAGGGCCACGATCGTGACCCCCGAGCCACCGGTCAGCGCGGTGAACAGCGTGCAGACCATCGCGCAGACGACGGCGCTCCCCCCCGGCAGCCAGCCGAAGCAGGCGCGGAACACGGCGAGCAGGCGCTCGGAGGAACGACCCTCCGCGAGCGCGATGCCTGCCAACGTGAAGAGCGGAATCGCCGGGAGGGTGGGCGAGACCGAGAGCGCATAGGTCTCGACGAGGATCGTGGCCGGGGTCACGCCGTCGGCCAGGAACAGCCAGGCGGCGAGTCCTCCGATCAGCGCGAACAGCGGGGCGCCGAGCGCCGCGCACGGGAGCAGGACGGCGAAGCCGAGCCAGGCGGGCGCGCCCTCGAGCGCCGGCGCACCCCACCAGGCGGCGGCCCCCAGGCCGATGCCGAGGGAGGCGAGCGCGCGCTCGCGCGAGCCGCCGGCGCGCCATACCGAACGCAGCGCGATGGCCACGAAGCCCAGGGGCAACACGAGCTGCAGGACCCAGGCGTGGACGCCTACGGCGACGACCGTGCTCGCTTCCCGTGTGATCTCCACGAGGGTGACCGCGCCAAAGGCGAGCAGCGTGCCTACGGCAGCCGCCGTCGCGCCTGCCACGACCCGAGCTGCGCGTCGCATGCCCCCCTCCGGCACGAAGGTCGCCGTCGCGAGCGAGAGCAGGCGTCCGTCGCGCGCGGCCAGCGCGGCGCCGAGGAAGCCCACCCAGAGCGTGGCGTGCTGTACGAAGGGGCCCGAGCCGGGCACGCCGCTCCCCCACAGACGACGACCCGCGATCTCGATCAGGGGCAGCAGCGCCATCGCGAGCAGGACCGCGGCTGCGATGCCCTCCTCGGCAGCACGCAGGCGCCGGGTCACGGCTCCTGGCCGCGCTCGCGGGAAGCGATCGGCTCGCTGGCGTGCTCGCGGCGGAAGGCGTCCCGCTCGGCGACGGCGCGGTCGAAGAGCGCCTCGGGCACGTAGCTGCCCCGCATCAGCGCGGCGAAGCGGTCGCCCAGCTCGCGCCAGGCCTGGGGATCGTTCGGCTTCGCCACGTCGAGGCCTCGCTTCTGCATCTCCGCGACCGCCTCACGGTCCTGACGCGGGACTTCTACCCGGAGGCGTTCCTGCGTGCTCCGTGCCGCCGCGCGCAGGGCGCTGCGATCCTCTTTCGAGACCGCCTTCCAGGCCTTCTTCGTCATCACCGTCGCCCCCACCAGGGGGGAGAGCCCGATCTCGATCATGTGCGGCGCGGTCCGGTACCACTGCAGGAAGAGCGCGACCACGGGCGTGATCGGCACCGCCTCGATCATGCCGGTGGAGAGTGCCGTGGGCACGTCGCTGAAGGCGAGGGGCCGCGGCTCGAAGCCGTTGGCGCGATACCACTGCACCATCTCATCGAAGCCCGCAGACGTGTAGATGCTGAGCTCACGCAGCTCGTCGAGCGTGTGGACCGGGCGCTTCGCGAAGACCTGGAGCCAGCCGGCGTCGCCCCAGTTCAGCATCACGAAGCCCTTCGCATCGAGGCGGGCCTCGAGCGCCGGCGTGAGGGCAGACATCACGTGGTGTAGCTCCGCGTAGGACTCGTAGAAGAACGGGATCGCGAAGACGTTGAAGCCCTCGTCGACCTGGGCCAAGCCGAGGATGGTGAGAGCCGCAGCCTGGAGCACGCCGAGACGCATCTTCGAGACGACCGTCGGCTCCTCGCCCTGCTGACCGCCGGCGAACACCTTGAGCGAAACGCGGCCCTCGGTCTCGCGCTTCCACTCCTCGCCCATCAGGCGCAGGTTCTTGTCCCAGATCGAGCCCTCGGGGACGAAGGAAGCGAGCTTGATGCGCTTCTCTGCACCGGCGGCTCCGGCGAAGCTAAGGCAGAGCAGCGCGAGTGCGAGAGCCCTTCTCATTGCGCACCCGCCTCGTCGAACCATTCGTCTACGTGCTCGAGACCGAAGCGCGCGCGCCGCATCGCGATCTCGTTGGCGAGGCGCTGGCTCTCGTCTCGGGTCGGGTCGACTGCCAGGGCGTCCCGAAGCAGTGCGACGAAGGCGGCGCGATCGCCGGCGGGCTTCGCCACCGCGTGCGCGTAGCTGACGTAGGGACCGGCGGCGGCTCCTTCCGACAGCTGGACGGCGCGCTCGAAGTGGCTGCGTGCTCGTTCGGGCGAGCCACCCATGATGGCCGGCAGCGCTTCGAGCGAGATCAGCGTCGCGTGGATCGCTCCCTCGCTCCAGGCCTCGTCGAGGGCCAGGGCGCGCTCGAACAGCGCCCGGATCGCCGGGAGGTCGGCGACGAGCCCCGGCTGGTCGAGCCCATGAGAGAGCGCCCCGCCCCAGGTCGCGCCGCTCCAGTAGAGGAGGGGGACGTCCCGGCGTTCCGCCCCCAAGAGCGCGTCCGCAGGCTCGCGGAGCAGCGCCTCGCCCACGCCGGGCAGACGGAGCTCGAGGGCGCGCAGGCAGTAGTCGCGGCCGCGCAGGAACAGCTTGCGCGCGCGAAGCCGCAAGGCCTCGGCCTCCGTGTAGCTCTCCTCCGCCACGAGCTCGGCGTCGGTCGCGGGGAACGCGTAGGCGTACTGGGCGAAGCCCGCGCAGGTCGACAGCAGCAGGTCGCTGTCCTCGGGGAGCTCGACCAGCAGCGCCTCCATCGTCTTCAGCGAGAACGGCACCGCGTCGCGGATCAGCTCCGGATCGTCGTCACTCGCGAACACGCTGGCTGATTCGCCCGACAGGGTGTTCGCGAGCTCGCCGAGGGCGAGACGCCGGAGCGAGCAGCCGCTCGTCGGTACGAGGCCCATGATCAGGAGCGCGACCCCGAGGCCCCGGGCCATGCCCACCCGTTTGCTCACTCGCCTCCTCCCCGATCGCGGGCCGAGACTCTACACGTTGCGCTCTCCAGCGCGCCCCTCGCACGATTCTCGACCCAACGGGCTGCGGTAGAGTGCGTGCGCCGTGAGCTCGAGCGCCATACCGCCGCCTCCGCCCGAAGCCCCGGTCCCGCTTCGCATCAAGCTGGCCTACGGGGCCGGCTCGATCGCCGACGGCGCCAAGAACGGCGCCTTCAACGCCTTCCTCCTCTACTACTACACCGCCGTGCTGGGTCTGCCCGGCACCCTCTCCGGTCTCGCGATCTTCGTCGCCCTCTGCGTGGACGCGATCACGGACCCGCTGGTCGGGTCGATCTCCGACAACTTCCAGTCGCGTTGGGGGCGGCGGCATCCGTTCATGTACGCCGCCGCGATCCCGATGGGCCTCTGCTTCTACGGCCTCTTCGCGCCGCCCGCGGGCCTCGGTGAGAACGGGCTCTTCGTCTGGCTGACCACGTTCGCAATCGGCGTCCGGCTCTTCCTGACCTTCTACATGGTGCCGAGCGGGGCGCTCGCGCCCGAGATGACCACCCACTACGACGAGCGGACCAGCCTGGTCTCCTTCCGCTGGATGCTGGGTTGGATGGGCTCGCTCGCGATCACCGCCTCGGGCTGGTTCTACTTCTTCCGCGACTCGGCCGCGGGCATCGACGGGCGGCTCGAGGCGGCGAACTACCCCGGACTCGGGCTCTTTGCGTGTGTGCTGGTGGCGACGGCCATCCTGGTCTCCTCGCGCGGCACCCACTCGCTGATCCCCTCCTTGAGACGTCCGGCGCGCGTCGGTGCGCTCTTCTCCCCGGCCCGCTTCGCTTCCGAGGTGCGGAACGCGGTTGCCAACCGCTCCTACCGCATGCTGCTGGCGGGCTCGCTGTTCTCGGCCACGGCCCTCGGTGTGCAGGAGGTGTTCGGCACCTACATGTACACCTACTTCTGGGAGTTCCGGAGCGAGCAGCTCGGCACGCTCTCGCTGCTGGCGATCATCCCGGTGATCGGAGGCGTGCTACTGGCGCGCCCCGTGAGCGCGCGGCTCGACAAGCGGCGCGCCGCCATGAGCCTCGCGACCTTTGCCATCCTGTTCGGCCCGCTGGCGGTGGTGCTCCGGCTGCTCGGCGTGCTGCCGGAGAACGGCGAGCCCCTGCTGTTCTGGCTGGTGGCGGCTCACGGCGGGCTCATCGTCGTGGTCGCGATCCAGATCGGCATCCTGTTCTCGTCGATGATCATGGACTCGGTCGACGAGAGCGAGCTCGCGACGGGTCTCCGCCAGGAGGGCATCTTCGTCTCGGCCATCGCCTTCACCAACAAGGCCGTGTCGGGCCTCGGCAACTTCGTGGGCGGCTTCCTGCTCGACGCCATCGGCTTTCCGCGCGGCGCGGCGCAGGCGGCGGTGGGCGTGGTGCCGGACGAGACGGTGATGATGCTGGGCCTGCTCCAGGGTCCGGGGATGATGGTGTTCTACCTCGGCAGCCTGGTGTTCCTGGCGCGCTACACGATCTCTCGCGAACGCTACCGCGACATCCTTCACCAGCTCGACCTGCGGCGCCGCGCGGGGGGCTGAAGCGAGGAGCCTCGCCATGGAGTTCCACAAGGGCCGCCTGCTCGACCACCTGCAGCTGGTGGTCGACGACCTGGCCGCGAGCCGACGCTTCTACCAGGCGGTGTTCGACGCCCTCGGCTTCGAGATCGCGGGCGAGGGGCCGGGCTTCTTCTTCGCCGACGAGCTGTTCGTGAGTCAGGGCGAGGCCGGGGCTTCGCGCACGCGCGCGCACTTCGCCTTCCAGGCCGAGGACCGGGAGGCGGTCGGGCGTTTCCACCAGGCGGCGCTGGCGGCGGGCGGGCGCGACAACGGGGCGCCCGGTGAGCGCCACTACCACCCGGGCTACTACGGCGCCTTCGTACTCGATCCCGACGGGAACAACGTCGAGGCCGTGCACCACGGCCCGGCGGACCGGAGCGCCGACTCGGTCCGGATCACTCCGCGGGGGTAGCCTCGGAAGCTACGGCCGCGTCGGGGTCTTCGGTTTCGGCGCCTTCCGTCGGGACTGCCGCTGCCTCTTCCGCGTCGGTGTTCTCCACCGCGGGCGCGCCGGTGCCTTCCGCGTCAGTGGTTTCCGCGGCGGGCGCTTCGGCCTCTGCGACGACTCCGGCAGCGGCGTGGGCCGCCTCGGTCGCCGCATTCACGGCCTGGGCCTGCTCGAGGGCCGTCGGCTCGAGGATTCCGTCGAGCTCCGGCGCCGGGCCCATGGGCTCGTCGAGGAGCGAGGCGGCCGGCGCCGCGGGGGGCGCGACGTCCTCCACGGAGAGGCCCGGGCTGGCGCCGAGGCCGGGTGCGTCGGAGCCGACGACCGGCGCCTCGGCGCGCGGCTTCGGGGGCGCGGGCGGCCGGTCCTTCGCCTGCTGCGCCGCGCGCGCGTTGCGCAGCACCGGCAGGC
>JBFIYM010000009.1:0-45236 GCA_041605395.1 Myxococcota bacterium
GAAGCGTTGCGAGAGCCAGGGCAGCATGCGCAGCCCGCCGGCGAGCAACGGGATCCCCCAGAGCCAGAGCGGCGGCCGGCTCTCGTGCCTCGCGGGAAGCTGCAGCGGTGGTCACCTCGCGCTCGAACGTCGGCCGGCCGAGCGTAGGGCCTCGCTGCGGGCGGATCGAGCCGAAGCGCCGCGGAACGAGCCGAGGTGCGGCGGCGTGCAGGGGCGTACCGGGTCGTCTACGGTCGGCGCGCGGGAGGCGGCGATCGACAGCTCTCGAACGCTTCGGGCGGCGCGCGGGTCGCGCCTCGCGACCGCCGGCGCCGGCGTCCCCGCCGTCACCGCCGTCGCCGTGTTGGGCGGCCTGGGCTTCCACGGGCTGTTCCTGGCTCGGGCCGCGTTCCGGGTCGACGGGCTGCAGACCTTCAGCCTGTTCGACGACGCCATGATCTCGATGACCTACGCGCGCAACCTGGCCGAGGGAAACGGCCTGGTCTGGATGGCGGGCGAGGCGCCGATCGAGGGCTACACGAACCTGCTCTGGACCCTGGTGATGGCGCTGCCCCACCTGGCGGGGCTGCCCGATCGGCTCACCGCGCTACCGATCCAGATCCTGGGCGCCGTCCTGCTCGCGGGGACCGGCCTCGTGGTGGCGCAGCTGGCACGCCGTCTCGCGACGCTCGCGGTGACCCCCGCCCTCGCCGCGCTCGCGACGGTGCTGTGCTTCCCGCTCGTGTTCTGGACGCTGCGCGGGCTCGAGGTGGGGCTCGTGGCCTTCTTCCTCGCCACGGCCTGCCTGCTCGCGCTCCGCCTGCTCGAGGCCGACACCCGCCGCGACCGCGTGCTCCTCTGTGCCGTGCTCGCCGCCGCCGTGCTGACGCGGACGGATGCCGTGGCGCCGCTCGCCGTCGTGCTCGGCTTCCTGTTCCTGGCGCGGGGTGCTGCGCGCCGCGCGGCGTGGGCGGGTGGGCTCACGCTGGCCGCGACGCTCGCCGCGCACACCGGCTTCCGCCTGCTCTACTACGGGTCGGCGCTTCCCAACACCTACACGCTGAAGGTGGCCGGCCATCCCCTCGCCGAGCGGCTCGCGCGCGGCTTCCCCGCGTTGCTCGAGCTCGCGCTCGCGACGCTGTGGGTGCCGCTCGCGCTCGCCGCGGCGCTGCTGCTCTCGAGGCGCTTCCGCCTGCGGCCGGCCGAGTGGCTGCTCGCCGGGATCGTCGCGGCCGCGATGGCCTACTCGGTCTACGTCGGCGGGGACGTCTGGGAGTTTGCCGGCTTCGCGAACCGCTTCGTGTCCGTGGCGCTGCCCTTGCTCTTCCTGCTCGCGCTGCTCGGGGTCGAGGCGCTGCTCCTCGCGTTCGCGGGCGCGCGTGCCCAGGCGCCCGCCGCGCTGGCCGCCGGCCTCGCGCTGCTGGTCGCCAGCCATGCGGCGCCGGTGCGGGACTGGTGGACGAACGGGGGTCTCCACGTGCAGGACGACCAGATCCTGGTGCGCCAGGGGCTTGCAATCCGCGCGGCGACGCCCGAGACGGCCCGCATCGCCGTGGTCTGGGCCGGCGCGATCCCGTACTTCTCGCGGCGGCCCGCGATCGACCTGCTCGGCAAGAGCGACCCGGTGATCGCCGGCCTGGCGCCGCGCGGCGAGTTCGTGCCCGGCCACGACAAGTGGGACATCGAGTACAGCGTGGGCCGCCTCGAGCCCGACCTGATCGCGCTCGGCTGGCGGCTTCCGCCTGCGGACCTGGAGCGGATCCGGGCGCTCGGCTACGAGAAGGTGGCGCAGTACTACGTCCGCCGCGGCGCGCCCGTCGACCCGCGGCCCTTGCGCGCCGCATGGCGCTGAGCGGGCGCCCGATGGCGCCGAGCGAGCGCCCGATGGCGCTGAGCGCGCGCGGGGTGCGCGCCGCCGCGGCCGCACTCGGCCTTTTCGCCGTCGCCTTCGCGCTGCGCGTGCTGAACGTGGGCTACGTGCTCGGCGGGGCCGGGGTGCGGTTTCCGAGCGGACGCGACGAACTCTACCACGTCCGCAAGATCGTCTACCAGGTGCTCCGCTTCCCCGAGGTGCTCGACTTCGATCCCTACGTGAGCTTCCCGTTCGGGGCGAAGCCGGTGTGGCCGCCGTTCCTCGACTGGGCGATCGCGGCGGGCGTGCGCGCGCTCGGGGTGGCGGGCGACGCGCTGGCCGTCGAGCGCGTGATCATCTGGCTGCCGCCGCTGCTCGGGGCGCTCACCGTGGCGCTGTGGGTCGAGGTCGGGCGCCGCCACTTCTCGCTGCTGGCGGGCGGCGTCGGCGCACTCCTGCTCGCCGTGCTTCCGGCGCACCACGTGCACTCGCAGCTCGGCCAGGTCGACCACCAGGTGGTGCTGGGCCTCTTCGCGGTCCTCGGGCTCGGGCTGGCGATGGCGTGGCACACGGCACCGCGGCGCGCCCTCGCCGTGGCGGTCGGCCTCGTCCTGGCCATGAGCCTGGTGAGCTCGCCGGGCGCGCTGCTCCAGATCCTTCCCGTCCAGGCGGCGACCGGGCTCTGGGTACTCTGGGCCACCCGGCGCGAGGACGCCGCGACCCGTGCGCGGTCGGCCGCGACCGCACACGCCGTCGCAGCGCTGGCCGTGGCGCCGGCCTGCTGGCTCGCCGGCCCCTTCCCGGACCTGGGCGCCGCCTCGCCGCTCGTGCTGTCGCGCTTCCAGCCGCTCTGGTTCGGGGCCGGGGCCGTCGCCCTGGCCGGCCTCGCGGGCCTCTTCGAGCGGACCGGGGTGGGCGTCTCCCGGCCGCGGCGCGTGGCCACCGTGGCCGCGTTCACGACCGCGCTCGCCGCACTCGCGCTCGCGATCCCGCCGCTGCGCGAGACGCTCGCTTACGCCGGCGGCTGGTTCACGAAGGAAGAGGCGTTCCTCACCACCGTGATGGAGACGCAGCCGCTCCTGTTTCCGGAGGGGCGCTTCGATGCGGGCTTCGCGCTCCGGAGCCTCGGGCCCGGCCTCTTCGTCTTTCCCTTCGCGTGGATCGCCCTGGCCGCGCGGGGCGGGCTCGATGCGAACGCGCGGCCGGCGCTCGCCCTGCTGCTGTGCTGGTCCGCCGCGTTCTTCGTGCTGGCGCTCGCCCAGGAGCGCTTCGGAAACGTCTTCGCGCCCGGGCTCGCGCTCGTGCTGGGCGTGGCGGTCGCGGAGCTCCACGGGGGGCTCGGGGAGCGGCGTTGGGCGGCGCGCGGCATGGTCGTGGCCGTCGTTCTGGGACTGGTCGCCCCGCTCCTGCCGCCCTACCAGATGCTCTTCGGCTACTCCCGGCTCGTGATCACGCAGGGCCGCGACCTCGTTCCGGTCGACTCCCGGCGCAAGGTCGTGGTGGAGGAGGCGGCGCGCTTCCTGCGTGAGGCGTCGCCCCCGACGCCGGGCTTCCTCGACGCCTCGCAGCACCCGACCTACGGCGTGCTCACCTCGTGGGACGACGGCCACCTCGTGCGCTACCGCGCCGAGCGTCCGACCGTGCAGGACAACTTCGGGAGCTTCGCCGACCGGCGCGCCTGGGACCTGGCGCGCCGTTACTTCGACCAGGAGGACGAGGAGGCGGCCTACGCGATCGCGCAGCAGCTGTCCGCTCGCTACACGATGGCGACCGGGCAGGGCTCGGGACAGCGTCGCGACGCGCCGCCGCAGTCGCTCGCGTCCCGTCTGTGGCTCCGGCTCGGAAACGCGGAGCCGGCGGGGGACGGTGCGCCGGCGCTCGCCCGGCACCGCCTGTTCTGGCTCGGCGACCGCTCGGGGCGCCCGCGCGACCGGCAGCGGCCCGCCACCGACCGCGTGGCCGTCTTCGAGATCGTGCCCGGGGCGCTGGTCGAGGGTCGCGCCGAGCCCGGGGCGCTCGTGCGCGTGGCGCTAGAGCTCGAGGCGGGCGGCGGTCGGCTCTGGTACCGGGCCCGGAGCCGGGCCTCCGACGCGGGCCGCTACCGGGTGCGCCTGCCCTATCCGACGGACGTAGCCGTGAGCCGTGAGGTGCGGGCCGTCGGGGGGTACCGTGTGGAGGCAGGCGGCCGCGCGGCCCCGCTCGAGGTTCGCGAGGCGGACGTTCGGGCCGGTGCCACGCTGGCCGGGCCGAGTCTCAGGGAGGAGGGACCGTGAGCGTCACACACCCGAAGGTCATCTCGCCGGAACAGGCCGCGGCCCTCGTGGAGTCGGGCCAGTGGGTGGACTACGGGATGCTCCTGCCCGAGCGCTTCGACGAGGCCCTGGCGGGCCGCGCGAGCGAGCTCCGGGACGTGGACGTGCGCTGCGTGCTCAGCATGAAGCCGCCGGCCCTGATCGAGGCCGACCCGGAGGGCAAGAGCTTCCATCTCTACTCGTGGCACTTCTCGGGCATCGACCGGCAGCTCCACGACGCGGGCCGCGCACACTACATCCCGATGAACTTCGGCGAGGCGCCCGACTACTACCGGCGCTTCATCGAGCCGACGGACGTGGTGGTGCTCCGGGCCTGTCCCATGGACGAGCACGGCTACTTCAACTTCAGCATCGGCGTCACCTACGCGAAGGCGCTCAGCGAGCGCGCCAAGGTGCTGATCGTCGAGACGTCCCCGCAGCTTCCCTACGTCTACGGCTGCGAGGAGTCGGTGCACGCCAGCCAGGTGGACTACGTGATCGAGGGGCTCGACCAGCCGCCGCCCGAGCTCGGGAACCCGGAGCCCGGCCCGGTGGACCGCAAGGTCGCCTCGCTGATCGCGGCCGAGATCGAGGATGGCGCCTGCCTCCAGATCGGGATCGGCGGCATGCCGAACGCCGTGTGCACCGTGCTGAAGGACGCCGGCCACCGGGATCTCGGGATCCACACCGAGATGATGGTGGACGGCATGATCGACCTGATCGAAAGCGGCATCGTCACGGGAGCGCGCAAGACGCTGAATCGCTTCCAGTCGATCTTCACCTTCGCGCTCGGCTCGCAGCGCCTCTACCGGTTCATCGATCGGAACTCGCGCGCGCAGAGCTTCCCGGTGGACTTCACCAACCTGCCGGAGCAGATCGCCCGGAACGAGCGGGTGGTGGCGATCAACAACACGACCCAGATCGACCTCCAGGGCCAGGCCGCGTCGGAGTCCGATGGGCACCGTCACCTGACCGGCACCGGGGGTCAGCTCCAGTTCATGCGCGGTGCCTACGCCTCGAAGGGCGGCAAGTCCTTCCTCTGCCTCTCCTCGCTCTACGAGCGGGGGGGCGTGCGCAAGAGCCGCATCGTCACCACGCTCACCCCCGGCAACATCGTCACCACGCCGCGCACGGACGTCATGTACGTCGTGACCGAGTACGGCATGGTGAACCTGAAGGGCAAGTCGGTGCCCGCGCGCGCCAAGGCGCTGATCGGCATCGCCCACCCCGACTTCCGCGAGGACCTCGCCCGCGAGGCCCGCGACCTGAACCTCGTCCCCCGCCACTACCTCTAGCAGCCCACCAAGACCGGAGAGCGGGGACGAGAGCGGGGACGTTCGTCAAGAAGTAAAGCTGCGATACCAATACTTGACTTCTTGACCAACGTCCCCGCTTGGGCGTCCCCGCTTGGGCAGGTTCCGCGCTAGAGGGTCAGCGGGAGCCGGGTCGGGCCGCGCAGCACGACGGAGGGGCGGCGCGCGGGCGGCTCGGTCGGGCCGTCGAAGTTCGGGAAGCGGCGCAGCAGTCCGCCGAGCGCGAGCTCGCCCTCGAGGCGCGCGAGCGGCGCCCCGAGGCACACGTGCGGGCCGAGCCCGAAGGCGAGGTGGCCGCGGTCGGCGCGCGTCACGTCGAGGCGGTCCGGGTCGGGGAAGCGGGCCGGGTCGTGGTTCGCGGCACCGAGCAGGCAGACCGCGAGCTGGCCCTTGCGGAAGCGATGGCCGCGGAACTCGAGATCCTCCGTGATCACGCGGTCGGTCAGCTGCACCGGCGAGTCGAAGCGGAGGAACTCGTCGATCGCGCCGGGCATCAGGCCCGGGTCGTCGAGGAGCCGCTTCTTCTCGCCCGGATGGCGCAGCAGCGCGAGCACGGCGTTGCCGATCAGGTTCGTCGTCGTCTCGTGCCCAGCGGCGAGCAGCAGGCCGCAGAGCGAGAGCAGGTCGGCCTCCTCGAGGCCGCGGCCGTCCTCCTCGCTGGCCAGCATCGCCGAGAGCAGATCGTCCTTCGGCGCGCGCCGGCGCTCAGCGAGCAGCTCGCGGAAGTAGCCGGCCAGGCCCTCGGCGCCGCGCCACGCCGGGTCGAGGCCCTCGCGCCCCGAGAGCGGGTCGAGGATCTCGGCCACCTCGCTCGACCAGACGCGGAAGCGATCGCGATCCTCGAGCGGAACCCCGAGCAGCTCGGCGATCACGATCACCGGGAGCGGATGCGCGAGGTCGTGCACCAGCTCCATCTCGCCTCGTGCCGCGACCGCGTCGAGCAGCTCGTCGACCACCGCCTCGATGCGCGGGCGCAGCGCCTCCACGCGCCGCGGGGTGAAGGCCTTCGAGACCAGGCTGCGGACGCGCCGGTGGTCCTCGCCGTCGATCATCAGCAGGTTGCGGTCGAGCAGCGTCACGAAGTCGGGGTGGCGCCGCGACGCCCAGCGCATCAGGCGGAAGGGCAGCAGCGCGCCGCGCCCCGTCGAGAAGCGCGGGTCCCGCAGCACGGCCGTGACGTCCTCGTAGCGCGACAGGACCCAGGTGCCCTGCCAGCGGTTGCGATGGATGGGCGTGTTCTCGCGCAGGCGCCGGTAGGCGGGGAGGGGGTCGCGGCGGTTCTCCTCGAGCCAGGGGTTGAAGCCCCCGAACAGGAAGCCGAGCAGCCGCAGCGGCCACTGCAGCGAGAACAGCCACTGGACGAAGCGAAGCATGACACCCCCGAAACGGACGCGCGTGCGACCCACTCTACTCCTGCACGCCCCCGGGCGCCGGGCGCGCGACCGCGAGAGCGCTGGTAGGCTGGCACCCCATGCACGCGCCGGCCGGCCTCCTCCTCGCCGCCTTCGCCCTCACGGGCGTTGGCTGCTTCGGCCCCGAGTACCTGGAGCCGGCGGACGGGGGCCGCGACTTCGCCCTCCAGGGCGAGTACGCCGGGCCGGGCCACGGCGCCCAGGTGGTCGCGCGGGGCGGCGGCCGGTTCGAAGCGGTGCTCTTCGCTGGCGGCCTTCCCGGCGAGGGCGCCACGCGGGAGGCGCCGCTCCGGGCCGAAGGCCGCGACGACGGCGACGGCGTGACGCTCACCGGCGACTTCGACGGGGCGCTCCGGGACGGAACGCTTCGCGCACAGCGCCCGGGGGGCGAAAGCGTCGTGCTGCGTCGGGTGTTGCGCGAGAGCCCGACCCTCGGCGCACCGGCGCCAGCCGGCGCGGTGGTGCTGTTCGGCGACGGCGATCTCGCGGCCTTCGCCAAGGCGGAGCTCGACCCGCGCGGCTTCCTCGCGGCGGGGGCGCGCACGCGCGACGCCTTCGGGAGCTTCACGCTTCACCTCGAGTTCCGCGTGCCGTTCATGCCCGAGGCGACCGGCCAGCTGCGCGGCAACAGCGGCGTCTACCTCCAGAACCGCTACGAGATCCAGGTGCTCGATTCCTTCGGGCTCGCCGGCGAGACGAACGAGTGTGGCGCCATCTACGAGCAGCGCGCACCCGACGTGAACATGGCGTTCCCGCCGCTCTCCTGGCAGACCTACGACATCGAGTTCACGGCGGCGCGCTTCGATGCGAGCGGCGCGAAGACGGCGCCCGCGCTGGTGACGGTGCGCCACAACGGCGTCGTGATCCACGACCAGGTGGCGCTCCAGGGCCCCACCGGCCAGGGCGACCCCGAGAGCCCGGCGCCCGGGCCCCTGCTGTTCCAGGACCACTGGAACCCCGTCGTCTATCGCAACCTCTGGCTCGTGCCGCGCTGAGCGGGCTCCACCTCCGGCGAGGCGCGGAGCCGCGCCACTTCCGTGGGGGCGATCGGCCGGACGGCGCTCGCCTCCCCGTCGGGCGCGAAGCGCGTCGCCGCCCAGGTGAGCAGGGCGGCGAGCCGTTCGTCCGAGAGCGAGGCCTGGCGGATGCCCGGCACGCGGAGCAGCCGCGCCCGCCCCTCGGGCGTCGCGAGCAGGGCCCCCATGCCGCTCAGGGCGGGCACCTGGCCCGGCACGCCTCCGCCTTCGGGCCCGTGGCAGCCCCGACACTGGAGCACGTAGTCGCTCTCGGGCACCGACTGCGCGGCCGCCTGCACGCCCCCGACGAGCAGCGCCGCGACCGCGAGTGCCCGCGCGGGGCTCACGTCTCGGGCTGCGCCTCGGCCGCCTCACCGAGCACGATGGCGGTCGAGCAGTGATACACGTTGGTCGAGGTGCCGGCGCACCAGTTGATGTCGTTGCTGCGGTGCGGGTAGTAGATCGGCCGGTCGCCCTCGTTGCGGTTGCAGAAGCAGCGACCGCAGAAGCCCTTCCCGCAGCAGTCGTTGTACGAGATCAGGTAGTCGCGGCCGTCGTTCGGGTTCCGGCAGGTGCCGATCCAGGTGACCGGCGACATCTCGGTGCCGGGCGGGCAGCTCGTCGCACTGCCGCCGCAGCAGGCGCACAGGAAGCCGTCGATCGCGCAGTGGCGCCAGTACTCGCAGCGCGTCGGGTCGTCCTCGGCCGCCGGCTCCGCGGCCGCGCCGCGCGCCACCGGGAGCAGCGGCAGCGCGGCGCCGCCGGCGAGCAGCGCGCCGAGCCGGGCGAGGAAGCTCCGACGCGACAGGCGGTCGGCCAGACCGCGTGCCGCGCGTTCGGTGAGGCGGTCGAGCCGGCTCATGCGGCGCCTCCCGAGGCGCGCCGCGCCAGGTGCTCCTGCAGCGACGCCACGCCGAGCGCCTCGGCTTCGAGCAGGCTCTCGAGGTGCTCGCGCGAGTTCACGAGTCCCTGGCTGCGCAGGATCCCCGCGCCGTCCAGCAACGCCGCCCAGGGCAGGCGCGGCACGCGGTAGGCACGGCCGAGCGCCTCGGAGAGCAGGTAGGGCAGGTCGCCGAGGCCGTGCTCCCGGACGAAGGCCTCGTGCTCGGCGCGCGGCCCGTCGCTCGCGAGCACGACGCGCAGGCCCGGCTCGCGTCGCGCCAGCGTGCGTAGGGCAGGGAGCAGCGTGCGACAGACCGGGCAGCCGGGCGCCAGGAAGACGAGCAGGGTGCGGCGGCCACGGGCGTCGGCCTCCCCGATGCGGACCGCCTGGCCGTCGAGGCTCGTGGCCTCGACCACGGGCGCGGGCTCGCCCGTCTCGGGCCCGCCCGCGAGCGCGAGCGCACCGACCGGGCCGAGGCGCGCGTGCAGCACGCCGACCTGCCGCGCGAGCGCCAGCACCACCAGGGCGAGCGCGATCACCACGACCCAGAGCACCGCGTTCGAGACGAGTAGCGGGTCGTTCATCGCGTCACCGCCCGCGCGAAGAGCGCCTCGGTCGCCAGGTAGAGGAGGGCGCAGCTCGCGAGCGCCGCCAGCGTGGTAAAGCCATCGATCCAGCCGAGCGGGCGGGGAAGCACGGGCAGGGCGGTGGCGAGCGCGCCGCCGACCAGCAGGGCGTTCCGCACCACCAGGGCCTCGGAGATCCGCTGCCGTCCGAGCGGCCCGCCGCAGCCGCAGTCGATGTCACGTCGCCCGCGCGCGAGGTTCCAGGCGATGGCGCCCGTGTAGAGCGTGAGGAGGCACGCCGCCCCGAGCGCTGCCGCCACGGGCCAGCCGGGCACGAGGAGCGCGGCCGCGAGCCCGAGCTCGGTGGCGACGAAGGCGATCGCGGCGGGTCGTACCCCCGCGGCCGGCAGCATCCGATAGCCGGCGACCGCGTGCGCGAAGGCGCGGGGGTCGCGGAGCTTCGCGACCGCGCTCGCGGCCAGCAGCAGGGCGAGCCCCGCGCGCAGGGCCGTGGCCACCACGGGATCGAGGCTCATGGCACCACCAGCAGGCCGCCGCCGATCCCGGTCTCCTCGAGATCGCGGAGGTGCTCGCCGGTCGTGGCGTCGTACACCGCCACCGCGCCGCTCTCGCGCTGGCCGGCGAGCAGCAGGGGCGCGTCGTCCCGGGTGACGGCGAGCGTGTCGGCGCCGGGGCTCGGGAGCAGCGTCTGGAGCAGCCAGTCCACCACGCCGCCGGCCTCGACGCCGATCCTGGGACGCAGGAAGGCGACCATCAGGTTCGTCACCTCGATGCGCGCGGTGCGCTCGCGCGCGGCCAGGTCGTAGACCCAGATCTCGGGGCCCGCGTCCTTGTGGCTGCCCGCTTCGCCCTGGTGCACGGTCGAGAAGAGACGCCCCGTCGCCGCGTGGAGGGCCAGGTGCTGGACGCCGCCGATGCGCCAGCCGTCGCGCCGCTCGGCGTCGCTGAACAGCGACCAGGGCTCGGCCGCCGCGGGCGCGTCGCCGCCGAAGTCGATCTCGTGGAGCCACCCTTCGAACGAGGCGAACCACCAGCGCGCGCCGTCCCCGACGCCCTTCTCGGTGAGGGGGTCGTTCGTGGCGTCGAAGAAGCGCTCGCTCCGCGCGCGCGCGGCCTCCTGGCCGGCCTCGTCGAGCGTGATCGCGAGGGCGGTGCCGTCGCCGCACAGCATCCCGAAGCGCCGCGGCCCGGCCGGCAGCACGAGCGCGCAGCCGCCGGTTCCGATCTCGGCCACGAAGCGACGGCTGTCGAGATCGACGACCGAGACCGACATGCCCGGGTTCTGGTTGAAGACGACCAGGAAGCGGTCGCCGGGCAGCAGCGCCGCGATCGAGACGCCGTTGCCGTTGTCGGCCCGCCGCGGCGGGATCTCCACCTCGGCCGCCACGGAGAGCGTCTCCGCATCGTAGACGGTGACCAGATCCGTGCGCTCGCCGCGCCGCCCGCGCTCGTACACCGTCTCGACCACGTACACCTCGCCGCGGGAGCGGGAGACGTGCGGGCGGAGCGGAGAGACCCCCTCGCCACCGTCCACCATGCCGAGCATGCGCCCGGAGTCGGCGTCGAAGAGCGCGCTGCGCCGGAGCACCGAGTCCGAGGCCCAGACCCAGTGCGCGCCCATCTCGGCCGGCAACCGTTCGACCTCGCCGACGCGCTCCGGGGGAACCTGCGCGAAGGCGCCGCCCGCGACGAGCAGGCCGAGGAGCGGTGCGAGGGCATGCCGGAACACGCGGCCTAGCATACCGTGTCGGCGCCGCGCCGAGCGCTGTGAAATGATCGAAGCGGCCTCCCGCTGCGAGCCCGACGAACGTCGGGCGCGCAGCGAGGCGAAGCCGAGCGAAGTCCCAGGACCGGAGGCCCAGCCATGAAGTTCACCTGGTTCAACCTGATGCCGTGGCCGCACCTTCCGGACGACTTCCGCCAGAAGTACCGCTCCGTCTGGGTGGACATCCCGAGCGAGCTCTGGGACCCGGAGCTGGGCAACCGCGTCTACCACACCTACATGGACCAGCTCGAGTACGCCGACTCGCTCGGCTTCGACGGCATCGGTGTGAACGAGCATCACCAGAA
Organism: Myxococcota bacterium; assembly: GCA_041605395.1. Classification (GTDB taxonomy): domain Bacteria; phylum Myxococcota_A; class UBA9160; order UBA9160; family UBA6930; genus JBFIYM01. The sequence goes on from JBFIYM010000009.1 coordinate 11,404, forward strand.
CGGCTACGGCCTGATGCCGTCGCCGAACCTCATCGCCGCCGGGCTCGCGCGCCGCACCTCCCAGGCGGCGATCTGCGTGATCGGGAACTCGATCGCGCTCTACAATCCCCCCGTCCGCGTCGCCGAGGAGTTCGCGATGCTCGACGTGATCTCGGGCGGGCGCCTCGTAGCCGGCTTCCCGGTCGGGACGCCGATGGACACGAACTTCTGCTACGGCCAGATCCCGGCGCTGACGCGCGACAAGTACTACGAGGCGCACGACCTGATCCTGCGCGCGTGGACGGACCCCGAGCCGTTCGCCTTCGACGGCAAGTACAACCAGCTCCGCTACGTGAACATCTGGCCGCGCCCCATCCAGAAGCCGCACCCGCCGATCTACATCCCGGGCGGCGGCTCGATCGAGACCTGGGAGTGGTGCGCGAAGATGGACTACAACTACTCCTTCCTCTCCTTCGGTGGCTACATCGCGGGCCAGGCGATGCTCGAGGGCTTCTGGCACCAGGTCGAGAAGCTCGGCAAGGACGACTCGCCGCACCGCGCATCCTTCGCGCAGATCATCTGCGTCGGCGAGACCGACCAGGAGGCCGAGGACCTCTACGCCGAGCACTGCCTCTACTTCTTCAACCGCTGCCTCCACGTGGCGCTCGGCTTCTCGGACCCGCCGGGCTACCGCACGATCAAGACCATCCAGGGCGGCAAGCTCAACCAGCTCCGCGCCGAGCAGCAGAAGGTGTTCTCGAACCTCACCTGGAAGGACCTGGTCGAGAAGGGCTACGTGATCGCGGGCAGCCCCGACACGGTGCGCGAGCGCTGCCAGCACATGATCGAGACGCTGCGCGTGGGCCACGTCTTCGGCCTGTTCCACATCGGCGACATGCCCGACGACAAGTGCCGGCACTCGACGAAGCTCTTCGCCGAGCGCGTGCTGCCGGCGCTCCACGGGCTCTGGCCCGAGTGGAAGGACGACGATCGCTGGTGGATCAAGCCCTACGAGGGGCGGGTGCGGCCGGAGCTCGCGAACGGAGGCCGGTCGTGAGCGGGCGGTCGATCGAAACCCGCCGCGGCATCAAGTGCCGCGTGCGCGAGCAGGGAAGCGGCACGCCGCTTCTCTACCTGCACGGCGCGGGCGGCCTGCTGCCCGAGGAGCCGCTGCTCGACGCGCTGGCCGAGCGCTTCCGGGTCTTCGCGCCGGTTTGGCCGGGCTTCGGCGAGGAGGGCGGCGAGGAGCGCCTCGAGGACATGCTCGACTTCGCGCTCCACGGCTGGGACGTCGTCGAGGCGCTTGGCGTCGAGCGCCCGCACCTCGTCGGCCACTCGATGGGCGGGATGATCGCCGCCGAGATGGCCTGCCTCGCGAACCGGGCGGTCGACCGGCTCACGCTGCTGGCGCCCCTCGGGCTCTGGCTCGACGCGCATCCGATCCCGGACCTGTTCGCGACGCCGCCCTGGGAGCTGCCGGCGCTGCTGTTCGCCGACCCGGCGGCGGGCGCGAAGGCCCTCACCGCCGGCCTCGACTTCGGGAACGACGAGGCGCTCACCCGCTTCATGGTCGGAAACGCGCGCCGGCTCGGAACGGCCGGGAAGATCCTGTTCCCGATCCCGAACCGGCGGCTCAGCAAGCGTCTCTACCGGCTGGGCGCCGAGACGCACCTCGTCTGGGGGCGCGACGACCGGCTGGTGCCGCCGGTGTACGCCGAGCACTGGCAGCGGTCGATCCCGGGCGCCGACCTCACCTGGATCGAAGGCGGGGGCCACATGCTCCCGCTCGAGCAGCCGGCGGCCGTGGCGGAGGCGATCGGTCGTCGACTCGCCGCTTGACTCGAGCCGTTCCGTCGACGGACCCCTCGTCTCGCGCAGGTCGACGACGATCACCTCGGGGCTCCGATAGACGACGCGGCGGCGTCTGGCGAGGAGCTGCTCGTTCGTCAGGAAGTCCTCGAAGTAGGGCGCCCACTGCTCCCACAGGAAGTGGCCGCTGCGCCCGGCGATCCGCCAGGCCTGGAGCGAATAGAGACAGAAACCGCGCGACGGCGGGCTGAACGCGAGGTGCGTATACCCGAGGCCGGTCAGGTACGCCGCGACCGCATCGGGACCCTGGAAGAACGGCATCCCGGGCGGAGGGCTCGCCTGACCCGGGCAATCGAGCATGTGCACCACCTGGCGGTCGAAACGCCAGAGGAAGGGCCTCGCCACCACCGACAGGACTTTCGCGTCTTCGTCGAGCACGTCCTGCGCAGCGGCATAGAGAGCGGCACTGCGGACCTCCGCCGTCTGCGCGCCGAACTGGAGCGCCCGGTCCGCCATCTGGAGCGCGACCCTCGCGTTCTTGCGAATCTGCCGAGCCGGTACGAACTTCCGCTGGGCGCGCTGCGGGTCGAACGCGTCCTCCACCTCCAGGCGGACGGGCAGCAGGAGCCAGACGACCGCTGCGCCTACGACGAGAGCAGCGGACACGAGCGCGCGAACCCGCGCGGGCGTGCCCGGAACTCGCAGGCTCGTGAGCCAGGCGGAGATCAGGAAGACGTTCGTCGCCGCGACGAAAGGCGCGAGGTAGCGATGCACGTTCAGGTCGTCGCTCGCGGAGAACGCGAGCGCGGTGGCGACGACGGTCCCCACCAGGGCCGCCGTGCTCGAGAGGGCGGCAGCGGCGAGTGCGGGAGCCCGGGCCGTCAGCCCCGCGAGAAGCAGCGGCAGCCAGATCCGACTCGCCCAGAGCGCCGTGGCCACGAGAGCGAGCTGGTCGGCTGCCGAGAGGGGTTCCAGCAGCCCGGACGGGAAGCGGTAGTTGCCACGGATCAGCGGGAAGAAGGGCGTTCCCGAGGAGTGCCACGAGGCCAGGCTCCAGGGAGCCAGCGCCACCGCGAATGCGAGGGCCGCCAACAGCCAGAGTCGGATCGCGCGAGTGTCGCGACGGGCGAGGGCGAAGGCGAGCCCGGCCATGCCGAGGAATCCGGGGAAGGCGACGTTGCTCGTGCGAAGCTCCGTCACGAAGGCCGCGGTGGCGCCCCAGAACACCGCGATTGCGAGACCGGCCGGCGTGGCCTCGCGTTCGCGAAACAAGGCCGCCGACAGCCAGAGCAGGAGCAGTGTTCCGCCGAGCGGCAGCAGGACGGGAGACGCGTTCGCGACCGGGATCGTGAGCGACATGACGGCGCCGAGCAGACCCAGCAGTTCCACGCGCGTTGCCGACGCAAGGGGCGTCGCGAGTGAAGCCATCGAACGCGCGGCGCCCCACACGAGCAGGCCGCCGAGTACGGCGTCGGCCACCCGAACGCCGGCACTCTGCCAGAGCGGAAAGTAGTAACTCTGGAGAAGGGGGCCGACGCCGAGTGTGCCGAGCCTGCGGAACGAGAAGGGCTCGTCGAGCGCTCCGGTTTCGAGCAGGAGCTTCGGGAGGTGGTAGTACGCCACCCAATCGTCGCAGGCGTTCACCTTGATCACGTGCACCGCGCCGAGTGCCCTCGGCACGAAGACCAGCGCCGCGAGGGTGAAGAATGCGAGCGAGCCGGCCGAGATCCGCCAGCGTAGCCGTTGGAACAGCTCACGGGCGCTGAGCGCCAGCAGCACGATGCCGGGCGCCAGCAGCAGGAGGCCGGCGCCACGCGAGAAGAGCCTGGCCGCGACGATCCAACCCGCGAGGGCGGCGAGGAGTGCGAGGCCTGCGCCGGCCATGATTGCCAGGGGCAGGCGCGCTTCCCGGGCGCCCAGTAGGCGCAGGGCCGAGTGCCCGTACCCGAGGCACGCGGCGACGATGGCCAGCGTCGTCAGGACGGCCGCATTGGCCTCGGTCATCCGATTCTCCCCGGGGCTCGCTAGTCTGAGCTGCGGGAAACGCCCGCGCCAGTGTCTCGCGCGCTCGTCACCGAGCGAACGTCCCCCGTCGAGGGACAATGCCGCGGTGGGGTCGCTAGGCTCCTCCGGCATGGACCAGGACGCATCGCTTCCGCTGCCGTTCTGTGGCCATCTGGGCGACGAGAGGGAGCTCAGGCGACACGGCACGACCGCCGCCTGCCCATCGTGCGGGTCGTTCTGGGACCTCGAAAGCCTCGCCGCCGACGTCGCTTACGATGCAGACTACTCCGCCGCGCGTCTCCACGAAGAGGAGCGCACGGGCGAGCTCAAGTTCCGTTCGCTGGCGCGCTGGCTCGACAGCCTGGAGATCGACGTGGTCGGGCGCGTCGTCTGCGAGGTGGGCTTCGGCGGGGGCTTCGTGCTCCGTGGTGTGGCGCGGCTCGGCGGTGTCGCGAGCGGCATCGAGGCCAATCCGGCGGCGCTTGCTTCGGCGCGTACGCTCGGGATTCCGGACGAACGCCTGCACGACGCGAATCACCTCCCCGCGCGCCTCGAACCCGCCGTCGACCTGTGGCTCTTCCTCGACAGCTTCGAGCACGTTCCGTCTCCAGGGGACTTGCTCGCGTTCATGGCGCGCTCGAGCCGACCGGACGCGCTCGCGTTGGTGGTCGCGCCGGACGCCGGCTCGCTGTCCGCGCGATGGCTCGGGAGCGCATGGCCGCATCGGCTGCCCGATCACGCGTTCCACTGGAGTCGGCGCGGAATCGTGGAGTTCTGGCGTCGCCATGGCTGGGAGCTACGCCAATCGTTCGCTCCCCACAAGCTGGTGTCGCCAGCCCTCGTGGCGGGTCACCTGCTCTTGATGCTCGGCGTCTCGCCGGCACGCTCGAAACGTGTTCTCCGCTCGCTCTCGCTTCTTCATCGCATCTCCGCACCGTTCAACGTCGGGGAGTTCGGCCTCGTCTTTGCGCGGTCCTCCGGGGTCGACGCTTGACCCTCTCTGCTCGGAAGCTCCTCGACTACTACCTGGGTGGAGCGCTGATCGCCTTCGCGAAGCCCGTGGTCATGCTGCTGGGAAGAGTGCTTCGTCGCGACCACGATCCGCGCCCGAGGGGCACGATCGTGGTGCTGAAGATGCTTGGTGGCGGGAGCCTGGTCCTCGCAGCCCCCGCGCTGCTCGGAATCAAGCGCGCAAACCCGAGCCTGCCCCTCGTGCTGCTCACGACCCCACCGGTGGCGGCCTTCGGGGCGTTGCTCGGCGTCTTCGACGAGATCCACGCCATCGACGACCGCTCCATCGGGCGCTTCACGCTCTCGTCCCTGCGCAGCTGGCGCCGCGTGTTGCGCGCGGACACGGTGATCGACCTCGAGGTCTACAGTCGGCTCGCGAGCGTACTCTCACTCATGACGCTGGCACGCAATCGCATCAGCTTCTACCTCGAGACGACCTTCTGGCGCCGCAATCTCCATACCCACCTGCTGTTCTTCAACCGCTTCTCGAACGTCCACCATTTCTACGACCAGGTGGCCATCCTGCTCGGCGCGGCCCCGGCGTCGCGCGACGCTTGTGCCGAGTCGCTGCTCGGCACGGTGGGGAAGCAGCCGTCCGCACGGGAAGCCGGCCGTCGGTTGGGTCTCGGCCCGGCCTGTTCGGAGCTGGGTCGCGAGCGTCGATTGTCGCCCGAGCAATGGCGTGTGGCGCTCGCGCGTCACCCGAAGAGCGAACACGCCGAGATCTGTGTCCTGGGGGGGGCCGGAGATCGCCTCGAAGCGCAGGCCATCATCACCGAGTGCGAACCGAGCCTGCCGGACTGCACGTGGCGGAACGAGTGTGGCAGGCTCTCGCTGGCAGGATCCGTGGCGCTGCTCGCGAGCTGCGACGAGTTCATCGGGATCGACTCCGCGCTGCTTCACGTGGCGCGGCTGCTCGGCATCCCGACCACTTCCTACTGGGGGCCGACCGCCCCGTCGACGCGCCTTCCGGAATTCACGGGTGCGGTCGACGTGGTGCACTATCGCAAGATCGCATGCTCCCCGTGCATTCACGTCGCGGAGGAGCCGCCCTGCCGCGGGCAGAATCTCTGCATTGCCGGCTTGATCGACCCCGAGCGGGCGACGCTGGCGCCGAGCTGGGTCATCGACGACCGCTGATCACGTCACGTCACGTCGAGAAGAGAGGGGCTGCCAGGTGAGGCGGTCTCGTGACGACGCGGGGTCGGGCTGGGCTCAGCTGCGGGCGCCGCGGGCCCCGCCCTTGCCAGCCGAGGAGCGCGCCCGCGGGCGGTCCGGGAAGCGACGCCGGCCGGTGCCCGGCCCGCACACCTTGGGAAAGGCGCGGCCGACCTCGGTCATCAGCTGGACCAGGCGGAGCAGGTGGGGCCCGAGGATCGGCTTCCCGCTGCTGAGCAGGGCCACCGAGAGCCGGCGCTGGGGATCGGCCCAGGACAGGACGTTCGTGAACCCGAAGTGGCCGAAGGCTCTCGGGTTGTTCCAACCGAACAGGCTCGGGCCCTCGCTGCCCAGCATGAAGCCGAGCCCGTAGCGGATCGGGAGGCCGAGCGTGAGGTCGATCTCCCAGTAGCTCTGCTCCGCGGTGGCGTGGCGCACCGTGCGCGGGTCGAAGACGCGCACGTCGCCCAGCTGTCCCTCGCCGAGCAGGCAATCGTAGAACCTCGCGAGCTCCCCGGCGGTGGTCACCACGTTCGCGGCCGCGATGATGCCCGTCAGGAAGCGCGGGTCGTTGGAGAGCTCGACCGCTTCGCGGACCCCCACCCCGAGCGCGCCACGCAGGATCCAGGAGACGGGCGGCGGGACGGGCGGCCCGGTGGCCGCGTTGACGGCGACCTCGCCCACGTCGTCGGGATGCACGCCGTAGCTCGTCTTGTGGAGGCCCAGCGGGAGGGCGATCTCCTTCTCGAATACCTCGCGGATGCTCGCGCCCGTGGCGCGCTGGACGATCTCGGCCAGGAGGAAGCCGCCGCTCACCGCGTGGTAGGCGAGCAGCCGACCCGGTCGCGTGCGGGGGCGCGCGTCGCAGAACAGCTCGATCACGCGCTCGGGCGTCCGGAGCAGATCGAGATCGATGGCCCCGGGCGGCAGGTTCGGGATGCCCGCGCGGTGCGCCAGGATGTGGCGGATGGTGATGCGGTCCTTGCCGTGGCAACCGAACTCGGGGATGAAGTCGCAGACGCGGTCCTCCAGATGGAGGGCCCCTTTCTCGTCGAGCTTGTGGATCACCATGGCGGTGATGGCCTTGGCGGCGGAGAAGAGGTTGAAGCGCGTGTCGACCGTGGCGAGCCGCTTCGGCGCCTCCTGGGCGTCGTGCGGCCCGTTGCCCGACGCGTGACCGATTGCGCGCTCGAGCAGCACCTGCCCGTCGAAGCGGATGCAGGTCTGGAGCGCCGGGTACGCCCCCGTGCGGTAGAGCGCCTCGACGCGCTCCCAGACGCTCTCGACCGCCTGGGGCGACACCCCCGCCGCGCGCGCCGGCATTTCGTGCTCCGACACCGAGATCAGCCCGGTGAGATCCGAGGGAATCCGGCACGACGGCGCGAAGCGCGCCGCCAGGCGGCCGAGCGGGAGGATTCGATCCATGGCGATCGTATCGGCGTTCTGCCGAGACCGATTGAAGCGAGGCCTCGAGCGGCCCCGCGAGCCAGGAGCACCGGCAGCCCTTCCCGCTCCAGGGAAACCCCGATCGAGGCGCCCGGCCGTCACACCGATCCGGCAGGGGAGGCCGCCGACGCGGCGGGAGGGGAGATGTCGACCCCGGCTGACGCCGCGACGCGCAACAAGGCGCTGGCCGTGAATCTCGACCCCCGGCGCTACGGCACCTTCGCGGAGATCGGCGCCGGCCAGGAGGTGGTGCGCTGGTTCTTCCGGGCCGGCGGGGCGGCGGGGACCATCGCCAAGAGCATCTCCGCCTACGACATGACGGTGAGCGACGCCATCTACGGCAGCTGCCGTCGCTACGTGTGCCGCGAGCGCCTCGAGAGCATGCTCGACTACGAGTACCGGCTGACCTGCGAACGTCTCGCGGACCGACGCGGCACCGAGACCGCCTTCTTCTCCTTCGCCGACACGGTGAAGGCCCGCGGCTTCGAGACCGGCGGCGAGTGCCATGGCTGGATGGGCATCCAGTTCCAGGGCGAGCCCGGGGAGGAGCCGAGCCGCATCGTGCTGCACGTGCGCATGCTCGACGCGGAGGCCGCCCAGCAGCAGGAGGCGCTCGGCATCGTGGGAGTGAACCTGATCCACGGTGCGTGCTTCCTCGCGGACGAGCCCGAGCGGCTGCTGCGGGGCCTGCTCGACGGGCTCTCGACCGAGCGGATCGAGATCGACCTGATCGACTTCTCGGGCGCACGCTTCCGCGCGGTCGACAACCGCACCATGAGCCTGCGGCTGGTCCAGCTCGGCCTGTCCGGGGCGGCCGCCTTCGATGCGGATGGCGCCGTGGTCCAACCCTCCGAGGTGCTGTACGGGCGCGCGGTTCTCGTCCTGCGCGGCAGCTTCCGTCCGGTCACCCGCGTGCACCTCGACATGCTGCACTGCGCCCTCGCCCGGTTCCGATCCGACCTCGACGGGCAGGAGCCGGTGGTGCTGCTCGAGGTCACCATGCGCAACCTGCTCGCCGAGGGCGACCTCGACCTGCGTGACTTCCTCGATCGCGCCGACGCCCTCGCCGCCACCGGGCACACCGTGCTGATTTCCGACCACGCCGAGTACTTCCGGCTCGCCTCCTTCCTGGCCCGCTACACGACGAAGCGCATCGGCCTGGTGATGGGCGGCAACCTGCTCGGGGACCTCTTCGACGAGCGCTACTACGAGGCCCTGCCGGGGGGCATCCTCGAGGCCTTCGGCCGGCTGTTCCGCAACGACCTGCGCGTCTACGTCTACCCCTTCCGCGACCCCCGGAGCGGAAGCCTGACGACCGCCGGCTCCCTCGCGCTGGCTCCGCCGTTCCAGCAGCTCCACGGCTACCTCCTGGAACGCGGCTGGATCAGCACGCTCGACGGCCACGACCCCGAGGCGCTCGGCTTCTATTCCCACGAGGTGCTGGACGCCATCCGCAAGGACCGGGAGGGCTGGGAGCGGGCCGTGCCCGAGGCCGTGGCCCGCCGCATCCGGGCACGCGGGCTGTTCGGCCACCCCGGTGGCGGCGGCCGGGCATGAGCGCGCCCGGCCTCGGCGAGTGGCTCGCCATCGTGAGCTTCGGCGTCCTGCTCGCGATGTTCGTCTCGCCGCCGCTCTACCTGGTGCTGCTCTGGTGGAAGGACCGGCGCCAGAACCAGCACGCGGTGCTGCGCGCGTTTCCGCTGCTCGGACGGCTCCGCTACCTGCTCGAGCACGTCGGCCCCGAGCTGCGCCAATACCTCTTCGACGCCGACGGCGCGGGGAAGCCGTTCTCCCGCAGCGACTTCCTCTCCGTCGTCTTCGCGGCGAAGTACCTGAAGACGCTGATCTCCTTCGGCAGCAAGCGCGACTTCGAGGCGCCGGGCTGGTATCTCCGCAACGCCTTCTTCCCGAGCCTTTCGAGCGAGCTCGGCGTGAACGGTGCCCCCGAGCTTCGCACCCGCCGCTACGAGGTGGAGCACGAGGGCCTGTTCCACCGCCATGAGCGGCTCACGGACGTGAACGTCGGGGCCTGGACCCTCGACGACTCCCACGCGATCGTCGTCGGCTCCGGCCTACCCGAGCCGTGGATCGTACGCGGCCAGGTCGGGGTCTCCGGCATGTCGTACGGCGCGCTCGGCAGTCACGCCGTTCGCGCCATCGCCGAAGGCGTCGCGATGGCCACCGCCAGCTGGATCAACACCGGGGAGGGCGGGCTCTCCGAGCACCATCTGGTGGGCGGCGGCGACGTCGTCTACCAGATCGGCCCCGGCTGCTTCGGCGTCCGCACGCCAACCGGGGGCTTCGACTGGGACGAGCTGCGCCGCAAGGCCGAGCTCGGCGCGCTGCGCGGCTTCGAGCTGAAGCTCCACCAGGGCGCCAAGATCCGGGGCGGGCACCTCGAGGGGTCCAAGGTCAACCCCGAGATCGCCCGCCTGCGCGGGGTCGAGGCCTGGAAGTCGATCGATTCCCCCAACCGCTTCGACTTCCTCGGGGACCTGTCGGCCCTGCTCGATCACGTGGCGCGGATGCGCGAATGCACCGGCAAGCCGGTCGGCATCAAGATCGTGATCGGTGGCCCCGGAGCCGCCGATCCGCTGGCCGAGGCGATGGCGCAGCGGGGGGACGGCCCGGACTGGATCTGCGTGGATGGGGGCGAGGGCGGCTCGGGCGCCACCTACCAGGAGATGGCCGACAGCGTCGGCCTGCCGCTCCACGCCGGCCTGGTGGAGCTCGACGACGCGTTGCGCCGCGCCGGCGTTCGGGAGCGCGTCCGGCTGATCGCCTCGGGGAAGCTCTTCTCCGCCGACCGCGCCGCCATCGCGCTCGCCCTCGGCGCCGACCTGGTGAACGTGGCGCGTGGCTTCATGATCGCCGTGGGGTGCATCCAGGCCCAGAAGTGCCACACCAACCAGTGCCCGGCCGGCGTTGCCACCACCGATCCCGAGCGCATGCGCGCCCTCGTCGTCGACGAGAAGAAGTGGCGCGCCATGAACCTCGTGATCTCCCTGCGCGCCGGTCTCGCCTCCCTCGCGGCGGCGGCCGGTCTGGCGGCGCCCACGCAGTTCGAGCGTTGCCATGCGATCTACCGGGACGCCGCCGGCCGCGTGCGCTCGGCGGCGGAGCTGCATCCCTACCCCGATCGGCCCGGCCCCGACCGGCGTCCCACGCTGGCGACCGGCGTCTCCGTTCACGAGCTCGCGACGAGGGCTTCGCACTCCCGCGCCCGGTCGAGGGCCCGGCACTAGGGGACCTCTTCAGAACGCGCGCACGCTCCCGGGGCCACGAGGACCGGTGGAGTCCGGTCCTACGGAGGCGAAGGCAGGCCCTACGGACAGCCCGGCCTTTGGCAGCTCCGACCGCTGCCGTCCCCGCCCGCTGCTCGGAGCGGAAGGAAGGGCATGGATCCACCGCGACCCGCCGAGTCCGGAGGAGGAGCCGGTCCACCGGTCCCGGGCACGGCGGTCGCACGAGGACTCGTGCAGAGGCTCCCTGGCCCGTCGCGGAAGGCCGGGACGCCCGCGCTCAGCCGGCGAAGCAGGCGCGTACGCCGAGCTCGCGGCCGGCCACGACCTCGCGGTACTTGTCGTGGAAGGCACGGTCGACGGCCACGAGCGACCGCTTCCAACGCGAAGGCTCCCGGTAGCGGCGCAGGTGCCGGGGGCCACCGTGGTAGGCGGCGTAGCTCGCGCGGGCGAGGGCGTCGGTCCCGCCGAGCTCGTCCTCGCTTCGCGCGATCGCGTAGTCGCGCAGGTAGTGCAGCAGGATCTCGGTTCCCGCGCGGGCGTTGTAGGCGATGCTCCAGGAGAGCCCGTCGACCGAGTAGAAACCGCGCCAGACGCGCGGGTTCACCTGCATCAGACCGAGCGCCCCGATACTCGATCGCAGCGGAACGCGCTGGCTCCCGCGGCGGACGTACTGGCGCCAGCACGACTCCTGCCACGCGGTGGCGAGCGTCAGGTGCTCGAAGAGCGAGCGCTGGGCGGCCGCGAGGCGCGCGCCGCGAAACGCGTCGGTTGCGGTCCGCCGCAGCAGCGTGCCGACCGACGGCAGGTAGTGGTCGAGGTCCGCGAGGCGCGGCACGTAGCCGTCGAGCTCCGAGGTGTGGGGCCCCGGCGCCGGGAGCCGTTCGGGCGCGGCGAAGGCCGCCGGCACCATTCGGTCGAGGAGCGCCGGCAGCAGCCGGTCGAGCAGGCGGGCGAGCACGCTCCCGGCGGGCGGCCGCATCGCGCCGGGCGCCGGGGTCGGCGTCGGCTCCGGTCGGAGTGGCGTCTTCGGGTTCGGTGATGCCTCGGCATCCGGCACCTCTTCCGCGTCCGGCTCTGCGTCCGGCACCTCTTCCGCGTCCGGCGGCGCGAGGCTCGGGAGCTCGGCGTCGAAGCCGAACGTCTCGCGCAGTGCCGGGTCGACGGCGTCGCTCCAATGCAGGGGATCCTCGGTCGTATCCGGGGCCAGCGAGCGAGCGAGCCGCCGGAGCCCGTCGCTCGAGATCTCGAAGCCGAACGACGGCCCTGCCGCGTCGAGCGCGGCGAGCGCGTCGCCCGCCGCCACGAAGGCGAGGAAGCGCAGCCCGTGCTCCCCCGTGGTGAGCGAGACCAGCGCCGGCTGGAGCTGCCGCCAGCTCGACACGAACAGCGCGCGCACCCGGTCCCCGCCCGCGGGCGTCGGCTCGTCGAGCGCGGCCAGAATCTCGTGACGCGCGTCGAGCAGCACGGCGAGGAGCGCGGCGCGCAGGGCGGGGTCGAGCGCCTCCCGGCCCGCGGACTTGATCACGAAGGTGAGGAAGGCGTCCCACTCGTAGAGCCGCGCCTCGAAGGCGGCGATCTCCTCCGGCGTGAGGGGGGTTTCGGGCGTCGGCCGCGGGCTCGGTGTGGGCGCGGCGTCCACGTCGAATCGGATCTGGACCCGGAGCCCGCGCTCTTCGACGCGCACGTCGGCGAGCGCGAGGGAACGCACGAGACGCGCGAGCGCCGGCGCGTCGCGTCCGGCCGCGAAGAGCGGGAGCGAGCGGCGCAGCTCGTCGACGAGCGGGGCGAGGTCGATGCGCAGCACCTCGAGGCGCGGGTGCACCTCGGGCTTCACCCAGTCCCAGAGCGCCGGGATCGCGAGCCAATCGCTCTCGTCCCGGAGCCACGAGTCCACGACCGGGAACTCGATCGCCATCGCGCCGCGCGCCAGGCGGGGCGCCTGCTCCGCTTCGAGCGTCCCCTGCCACCCGAAGGGCCTCCGACAGCTCCCGAACAGACGGAAGCCCGCCTGGGCGCTCCCTCGGGCGGTCACCAGGAAGCGGGCCCCGAGCGGGCGCAGGCCCGGCTCCGAGAGCACGATCTCGCTGCACGGATCGGCGCGCGCCACGATACGCGCCGTCGGGCCGGGCTCCGTGAAGACCTGCTCCACCAGGGTGCGCTCCACGAACGTGGACGGGACCAGCAGCGGCACCTCGACGCGGCGGACCTCGGCGCCGGCCGCGGCGGCGGCGAGCCCGAGTGCGGCCACGAGGGCCCGCCCCAGCGCGGCTCCGATGGCGCGACTAGCGCGCATCCGTCGCGAGGGCCGCGCCGTAGTCGCGGCGGATCGTGCGCGCTGCGAGCGCGAAGAGCACCGCGCCCACGACGCAGGTCGAGAGCACGGCGAGCAGCGACCAGCGCACGGCCTCGTCGCCGTAGCGGGGCGCCAGGACGTCGTTCAGGTAGCCGACGGCCCAGGGGCCGAGGCCGGTGCCGAGGAACGTGATGAAGAGGATCACGAGGGCCGAGGCGGTCGCGCGCATGCGCGCCGGCGCCAGGTTCTGTGCCATCGAGTAGGCGATCGGGGCCCAGCCGCCGCCCAGCAGCCCGGACGGGATCATCCAGTACACCGCCTCCGCCCCGTCGGGCCAGAGCAGCGTGAGGCCGATGAACGGCAGCATCATGAACACCGAGATCGCGCCGACGCCCGCGTACCAGCGCACGTCGCGGCGGCCCAGTACGTCCGCGATGCGGCCCGCCAGGATGGCGCCACAGCCCGCGGCGACGTTGTTGATGACGCCGAAGCGCAGGCCGATCTCCAAGCGGCCCATGTCGTGAACGCGCTCCAGGAAGGCCGGCATCCAGAACCCGAAGCCCGTGCCCGCGAACGAGGCGATCCCCGCGCCGAGGCCCACGAGCCAGAAGGTGGGCTTCCGCCCCAGCGTCCGGAGCACCTCGAGCACGCGCGGGTGCTCCGCGTCCGGCTCCGGCGCGGCGTCGAAGACGCCGTGCGGGGGCTCGCGCACGGTGAGGCGCAGCAGCAGCGCCCCGGCGAGCCCCGGCAGCCCCACCACGATGAGCGTGTTGCGCCAGCCGATGGCGTCCACCAGGTAGCCGCCGACGACCAGGCCGAGCATGCTGCCGAGGTAGACCCCGTTCTGGAAGATCGAGAGCGCGGTGGCCCGTTGCCTGGGTGAGAAGTAGTCCGAGATCAGGGAGTGGGCGGGCGCGGCGCCGGCCGCCTCGCCGACGCCGACGCAGACGCGCATCACGGTGAGCTGGAGCGCGGTCTTCGCCAGGCCCGAGGCCGCGGTGAAGAGGCTCCACACGGCGAAGCCGAGCGAGATGATGAAGCGGCGCGAGCCCACGTCGGCCCAGCGCGCGATCGGCAGCCCGCACAGCGTGTAGAAGAGCGCGAAGGCCGGGCCGATCAGGAAGCCCATCGTCGTGTCCGTGACGCCCAGATCCGCCTTGATCGGGCCGATCATCTGGGTCAGCACGTAGCGGTCCAGGTAGTTGAACACGTACATGACGACCAGGACGCCGAGCACGTAGTTCCGGTAGCGGGGCGAGGGGAGCGGCGGATTCTGGGCGGTCACCGGGTTCTTCCTCGCGACCTTGGCACGTGAGACGCTAGCGGCCCTGCCGCAGGGGCCGGCTCCGCGTTCGAGGCGCCGCCCCCACGAGCTCGGCCAGGCCCTCGACCGTGCGGTCGGCCACGAACGCGAAGAAGGTATCGCCGTCGAGGCGCGTCAGGTGGGAGCCGAGCTTGGCCATGCGCGCGCGGGGCTCGGGCCCCATCTCGGCCAGCGAGGCGCGCGCGCTCGCGATCTGCTCGGGCAGCGACAGGGACGCCTCCTGCATCGCGATGCCGCAGGTCGTCTCGAGCACCCAGAGGTAGGCGCGCGCCAGGTCGGCGCCGGCGAGGCCCGCGCGCTCGAGGATGCCGATCAGCACCGACGCCACGTCGAGCCAGGCCGGAGAGGTGCGGCCGCGCCGGCCCAGCAGCGGCAGCACCGCGGGGTAGCGGAGCAGGTGGCTCCGCACGGAGGTCATCCAGTCGCGGACCTGTCCCGGCCAGGGCGCGCGCCGGCGGATCTCGAGCTCGACGGAGCCGAGCACCTCGCCGAGCACGGCGTCGAGCAGCTCGTCGAGGCTCGCGAAGTGGCGGTAGAGCGCGGCCGGCACCGCGTCCACCTCCGCCGCGATGGCCGCCACCGTGAGCGGTTCCTCGGGCGCGCGCTCGAGCAGGGCCAGCGCGGCCCCGAGGATGCGCTCGCGCGAGAGCCGCGCGGGCCGGCCCGGGCCGCGCGTCGTCCGCTTCGCCGGACCGCGCCGCATCTCAGGCTAGCGCCAGCGGGTCGCCCATCCGCGCGTAGACGTCGGCGATCGAGCCGCCGAAGAAGCGCTCGCGGCGCGCGCGCGGCAACGTCTCGAGCGCCTCCGCGTAGTGCCCCATCGGATCCGTGAAGCCCTCGAAGTGCGGGAAGTCGGAGGAGAACACGATCATGTCGTCGGGCAGCTCGGCCATGATCTTCGTGAGCGGCGCGTCGTTGCCGCCCGAGAGCGGCGTCGCGCGGACGTTCCGCGCCAGGTACTCGCTCGGGCGGAGCGGCAGCTTCCACGGGCCCACGAAGAGCGCCGCCGTCGGCGAGATGCGGTCGTCGATCTCGCGCATCAGGTAGGGCAGCCAGCCCGTGCCCACCTCGGCGAAGAGCAGGGTGAGGTTCGGGAAGCGCTCGAACACGCCGCTGTAGACGAGCGCGTAGAGCAGCGTCATCGGCGCCACGTGGCGGTGTGCGCCCCCCACCATGCGCAGCAGCGTGGTATCGCCGCCGAGGTTCGCCCAGCCCGGGTCGAAGCGCATGCGCTCGAAGCCGGTGTGGAGCATCGGCGTCATGCCCAGCGCGACGGCCGCCGACCAGACGCGGTCCCAGCTCGGATGGGCGGGCGGGACGCCGCCGACCGGGTAGGCGGGGATCAGGAAGATGCGGCTCCCGCGCGCGCGCATGCGCTCGAGCTCGGCCACCACGAAGTCGAGGTCCGCGTACTCGAGCGCCGTCACCGGGAGGAGCCGCCCCCGCGCCTCCTCGCAGGTGTCGGCGAGCCAGCGGTTGCAGGTGCGGATCACGTCCTGGCGCAGCGCCAGCTCGGGCAGCAGCAGGTTGTAGGCGATCCCCGAAAGGCAGATGACGTGCTGGAGCGCGATGCCCTGCTGGTCGAGCCACGCGACGCGCGCCTCGGCGTTCGCCTTCTGGAACTGGCTCTTGCCCTCGAACTCCTTCCTGCGCTCGGCCTCGCCGCGCTTCTCGTCGCCGAACAGCGTCAGCAGGCCCGGCGGCAGCAGCTCCGCGAGCGGCGGGCGCTCGGCCTCGGGCACGTCGCGCAGCAGGTCGCCCACGATGGCGTCCACGGCCAGCAGCGCCGGGTCGAGCTTCGGCAGCCGCGCGGCGAGCTCGGGGTAGGGCGCGAGCCAGTCGCCCCCCGGCTCGAAGTGCGAGTCGATGTCGATGACGGCGGTCATGCCACCACCTCGACGAGCTCGGCGAGGTGGCCCTCGGGGTCGGTGGCGAAGGCCACTCGGACCCCGAGGTGCGGCAGCTCCTTCGCCGGCGCCGTGATCCCGCCGCCCGCCGCGCGCACGCGCTCGCACAGGGCGGCCAGGTCGTCGGTCTGGAAGCCGAGGATCACCTCGCCGTTCGGCGACGGCTTGCGCCCGACGTACTTGAGCAGCACGAGCGAGCTCCACTGCGCCGTCGGGTCGGCGGACATCATGATCTCGTCGATCGCCTCGCCGCCGATGCTCTCGCCCGTCACGCGGTGCACGTCGTGGAGGCCGTACACCTCGCGGTAGAAGGCGACCATCTTCTCGAGGTCGTGGACGATCAGCTTGGTGAAGCCGAAGCTCGTGCTGGGGGGCATGCGGTCTCCTCCGTGCTCGTCGCCCGCACGTTTTTTTGTGAATATCGTTCACTTTATCACGGTCCGGGCGGCGGGTGCAAAGGGGCGCCCGGGCCGCGCACGCTTGTGGGCGGTGCGCGGATCGAGGGATACTCCGGCCGCGGAGGGCCCCCATGCGAATCGGTGTGATCAACGGCGTGACCGCAGGGGAGGACGGCAGCCTCGACGGCGTGGTCCAAAGCGCGCGCGCGCTCGAAGCCCAGGGCTTCGCGACGGTGTGGATGCCGAACATCTTCGGCCTCGACGCGATCACGACCCAGGCCCTGGTCGGCCGCGAGACCGAGCGCATCGAGCTCGGCACGGCCGTGGTCCCGAGCTACCCGCGCCACCCCACGGCGATCGCGCAGCAGGCGCTCACCGCGGGCGTCGCCGCGAACGGCCGCTTCACGCTCGGCATCGGCCTCTCCCACAAGCTCGTGATCGAGGACCTGCTGGGCCTCTCCTACGCGAAGCCGCTCCGCCACATGCGTGAGTACCTGACGGTGCTGGTCGAGCTGCTCCAGGGCCGGCCGGCGAAGCTCGACGGCGAGGAGTACCGCGTGAACCTCGCCCTCCAGGTTCCCGGGGCGAAGCCGGTGCCGCTCCTGGTGGCGGCGCTCGGCGAGCAGATGCTGCGCCTGTGCGGGCGCCTCGCGGACGGCACCCTGCTCTGGATGAGCGGTCCGAAGACGATCGAGACGCACGTGGCGCCCACCCTGTTCGCGGCCGCCGAGAAAGCCGGCCGGCCGCGACCGCGCATCGTCGCGAGCCTGCCGATCGCGCTCACGAACGCGCCCGACGCCGCGCGCGAGTGGATCGCGAAGAACTTCTCGATCTATGGAAGCCTGCCGTCCTACCGCGCCATGCTCGATCGCGAGGGCGCCGCCGGCCCGGCGGACGTCGCGATCGCGGGCGACGAGAAGACGCTCGGCGCGGCGCTCGACCGGCTCCGCGACCTCGGCGTCTCCGACTTCTCGGCGGCCGTGGCTGCCGTCGACGCGGAGACGCGGCGCCGGACCCTCGACTACCTGGCCGATCGGGCCCGCGCACGTTGAGCGCACGCGCCGGGCCGCGCTGGCCGGCCCTGCTCCTCGGCGGGATCCTGGCCGGGTGCGGGGAGCCGCCGGTCCCGGAGGCCGGGCGGGTCTTGGGCGCGGCCGCGAGCGAGGCGCGCCTCGAGGCGCGGGCCACCGCGCGCCGCGCGGCGGCCGCCTCCGTCGCCGCGCCGGCGGACAAGCAGATCCTGTTCGGCGACCTGCACGTGCACACGACCTTCTCGATCGACGCCTTCCTCTACGCGCTGCCCATCCTGGGTGGGGAGGGCGCACACCCCCCGGCCGACGCCTGCGACTTCGCACGCTGGTGCTCGGGGCTCGACTTCTTCTCCATCAACGATCACGCCGAGGGCCTCTCGCCGGCGATGTGGCGCTCGACGCGCGAGAGCATCCGCGAGTGCAACGCACGCGCGGGCGATCCGGCGGCGCCCGACCTCGTGGCCTTTCTCGGCTGGGAGTGGACGCAGGTGGGCGAGACCCCGGCCGACCACTACGGCCACAAGAACGTGATCTTCCCCGGCCTGGCGGACGACGAGGTGCCCGCGCGACCGATCGCCTCGATCCGCAACGACGAGCAGGCGCGGCCGCCGCTGTTCGTGTTCGGGCTCGGGGCTGCGGCGGCGCGCGCCGCCGGGGCCGACGCCTACGCGGAGCTCGTCGAGCGCATGCGCCACCTCGCCACGCTGCCGAGCTGCCCCGCGGACGTCGACACCCGCGAGCTGCCGCCCGACTGCCAGGAGTCCGCCGAGACGCCGGCCGTGCTGTTCCGCAAGCTCGACGAGTGGGGCTTCCCGTCGCTGGTGATCCCGCATGGCCTGGCGTGGGGCACGCACACGCCGCCGGGCTACGACTTCGCGACGCAGCTCGACCGTGCCCAGCACGACCCCGCGCGGCAGACGCTGATCGAGGTCGCGTCGGGCCACGGCAACGGCGAGGAGTACCGCGCGGCCCTCGACGCCTTCGTGACGCCCGACGGCGAGCTCACCTGCCCGGCCCCCAGCGAGGAATTCCTGCCCTGCTGCTGGCGCGCGGGCGAGCTGATGCGCGCCGCCTGCGGAGAGCTGCCGGCGGAGGAGTGCGAGCGTCGCGTCGAGGACGCGAAGCGCTTCACCCTCGCCGCGGGCGCGCGCGGCCACCTGGCGCTGCCGTGGACCCGGGCCGAGGACTGGCTCGACTGCGACCAGTGCCGCGACTGCTTCAAGCCGGCCTCCTACCTGCGGCCGCGTCTCACCGCGCAGTATGGCGCCGCGATCGGGAACTTCGAGGAGACGGACGCCGACGGCCGGCCGCTCCGCTTCCGCTTCGGCTTCATCGCCTCGACCGACAACCACGCCGGCCGCCCGGGCACCGGCTACAAGCAGCACGGGCGAAACGGCATGAGCGACCAGCGCGGGCCGCCGACGCCGGAGGCCGAAGCGCGCCTCGACCGCTGGGCGCTCGGCATCGACGCCGACAACACGGACGAGCCCGTGCCCTACGAGCCGAGCCGCATCCGCGAGCTGTTCGACCGGGAGCGCAACGCGAGCTTCCTCTACCCGGGCGGCATCGTCGCCGTGCATGCGCTCGGGCGCGACCGTGCCTCGATTTGGCAGGCGCTCGAGCGCCGCGAGGTCTACGGCACCAGCGGCCCCAAGCTGCTGCTGTGGTTCGACCTGCTGAACGGCCCGGAAGGCCGGCACCCGATGGGCAGCATCGTCACGATGGAAGCGCCCCCGCGCTTCGAGGTGCGCGCGGTCGGCGCCTTCGAGCAGCGGGCGGGCTGCCCCGCGGAGGCCGAGGCGGCGCTCTCGGCGGAGCGCCTTGCCGCGCTCTGCCTCGGGGAGTGCGAGCACCCGGGCGAGGCGCGGCACCGAATCGAGGCGATCGAGGTGGTGCGCATCCAGCCCCAGGCGCGGGCCGGCGAGCCGGTCCCGGATCTGATCCAGGACCCGTGGCGCCGGCTGCCGTGTCCTCCCGACCCGAGCGGCTGCCGCGTGCGCTTCGAGGACGCCGGCTTCACGCGCGACACCGTCTACTACGTGCGCGCGCTCCAGGAGTCGACGCCGGCGATCAACGGCGACCCGCTGCGCCCGGAGCGCGACGCCGAGGGCCGGGTCGTGGCGGTGCGCCCGTGCTTCGGGGGGCACAAGACGCGGGCGGACGACGAATGCCTCTCGCCCGTGCGCGAGCGCGCCTGGTCCTCGCCGATCTACGTGGACCGCGCGCGGTGACGCTGGAGACGCGCGACGGGCTCGACCGGCTGCTCGAACGCGCCCCGGTCCCGGTCTGGGGCGTCGCCCTCGGCTTCGGCGCCGTCGTGCTCGGGGTCGTCGCGGTGGCGGCGCTGCTGTTGGAGAGTCCGAGCGAGATCGTGGCGCGCGGCGTTCTCGGGAACCGCGACCTGCGTCTCGGACTGACCATCACGGTGCTCGCGGCCTACACGCCTGCGGGGCGCCACTACCTGCTGGTGAGCGCGGCGCGCAACCGGGCCGCGCTGCGCGAGCTGCTCGGTGCGCGGAGCGCCGCGGCGATCGACGCCCCGGTCCGCTGGCCCCGCGCCTTCGTGCCCTGGCTGTTCGTGCTGGTGGTGCCCCTGGTCGCCCTCGCGATCGACCGGGACCCCGGCGTCTACTTCCGCGCGGGCTACTGGTCCGTCGGAAACGTCTGGACCTGGATCCTGGGCACGTTCACCGCCTGGTGTCTCGGGCGCTCTGCGGTGGCGACGGTCGCCATCTCGCGGCAGTTCTCGGCGATGGCAGCCGCGCTTCCCGAAGTCGACCTGCTCGACCGGCGCTGGCTCGCGCCGTTCGTGAACCAGGCGCTCTTCTCGTCGCTGCTCTGGCTGCTGGTGCCGGCGCTCTGGGCGGTGAACCTCGTGGATGCGCCCTTCGTCACCGTGGTGCCCGCGATCTCGGGCGTGTGCATCGCGGTGGGGACGGTCGCGCTGCTGCTCCCGACGCGGGGCGTCCGGCGGCGGCTCCAGGAGGCGAAGGAGCGCGAGCTCGCGCTCACGCGCGCCGCCCTGCGCGGCGACGAGGCCCGGCTCGGCGAATCGCTCCTCGCCGCGCGCGGCGAACGCCCGAGCGTGGCCGATCTGGTCGCGTGGGCCCGCTACGTCGACGAGCAGTCGACCTCGCCCTTCAACCCCGCCTCGCGCCTGCGCTTCGTGCTCTACCTCGCGCTGCCGCTCGGCTCCTGGCTGGGCGGGGCGCTCGTCGAGTGGGTCGTGGATCGTCTGCTCGCGTGAGCGAGCCCAGCTTCCAGCCGCGTTGACCGCGCGGCGGAGCCGTGCCTACCCTAGGCCCGTGGCGGGGGCGTCCGGGCGCATGGTGGGGGTGCTGCTGCGCGAGCTGCGCGCGCAGCGCCTCGGGGTGGACGAGATCGTCGAATCGCTGCCGCCGGCCGTGGCCGCCGGCCGCGGTAGCCTCGACTGGCCCGCCTTCGTCACACTGCTCGCGCGGGTCGAGCAGCGGGTGGGGGGACCCGAGGCGATGATCGGGCTCGGCCACGCGATGTGCCGGCCGCGCCGCCTCGACCGCGTGCGCCGCGTACTGACCTTCGCCGTGAGCGTGCGGCAGCTCTACGCGCTCTCCACGCGCTTCCTCGGGCCCACCAGCTTTCCAGGCACGCGCGGGACGATGCGCGTCGAGCCGGATGGGGAGCTCCACGTCACCATCGAGATCGACGCGGCGCTCGAGGGGTCGCTGCCGTTCATGCGCCTGAACCTCGGGACGGCCGAAGCGATGCCGCGGATCCTCGGCCTCGGCGACGCGCTCGTCCGCGCCGAGCTCACGCCCCACCGCGGCGAGCTCCGGATCAAGCCGCCCCCCTCCCGCTCCGGCCTGGCGCGCCTGAAGCGCATCGGCGAGGTGTTCCGGGGCGCGCGCTCCGCCGTGGACGAGCTGGCCGAGCAACACGAGCAGCTGCGGCGGAGCTACGCCGAGCTGCAGCAGGCGCACCGACAGCTCGTCGAGCAGGAGGCGCGCTTCCACCGCATCGCCGACAATGCGAGCGAGATCATCGCGGAGTGGGATGACGGCCGCTGCGTCTGGGTGAGCCCCAGCGTCGAGCGGCTGCTGGGCTGGACGCCCGAGGCGTACCGGCGCGTCGATCCCGCCCAGCTCATGCACCCCGAGGACGTGGCGCGGCTCGGCGACTGGACGAACCGGGGCGTGCGCGAGACGGGCCCGAGCCAGGCGTTGCTCCGACTCCGAACGCGGAGCGGCGGCTGGCGCTGGTTCGAGGTCACCTCGACCCCCGTCTCCCTGGCGGACGGCACCCGGCGCGTCGTGAGCATCTCGCGCGACGTCACCGCCCGCCTCGACCTCGAGGAGCAGCTCCGCCAGTCCCAGAAGATGGAGGCGCTGGGCCGGTTGGCCGGCGGCGTGGCACACGACTTCAACAACCTCTTGACGGTGCTCACCGGCAACGAAGAGATCCTGCGCAAGGCGCTCCACGACGATCTCGAGCTGAGGCCCGCGGCCGAGGAGATCCACGAGGCGGTGTCCCAGGCCAGCGCGCTGACCGGCCAGCTGCTCTCCTTCAGCCGCCAGGAGGTGGTTCACCACTCCGTATTGAGCCTGAACGACCTCGTCACGCGGGTCGATCGGATGCTGCGGCGCGTGATCGGGGAGGACGTCGGGCTGACGACGCGTCTGTCACCCGGGCTCTCCTCCGTACGCGCCGATCGCGGTCAGCTCGAGCAGGTGATCCTGAACCTCGCGGTCAACGCCCGCGACGCGATGCCAGGCGGGGGCGAGCTGGTGATCGAGACCGCCGAGGTGGACGTCGGGCCCGAGCTCGCCGAGGCGTTCGGAATCGCCGCGGGCCCCTACCTCAGGCTCCGGGTGGCCGACTCCGGGACCGGCATCGAGCCCGAGGTCCAGGAGCGGATGTTCGAGCCGTTCTTCACGACCAAGGAGGTGGGGCGCGGCACCGGCCTCGGGCTCTCCACGGTGTACGGCATCCTGCGCCAGGCGGGCGGCCACGTCGCCTTCGAGAGCGTCCCCGGCGAGGGATCGACCTTCGACGTCTACCTACCGCGGCACGCCGGCGCCCCGGAAGCGGACGACCGCCCCGAGCCCGAGGTCGACCCCAGCGGAAGCGAGACGATCCTGGTGGTGGAGGACGACGATGCGGTCCGCGGCGTGACCTGCCGGATGCTCCAGCGCTACGGCTATCGCGCGCTGGTCGCGAGGGACGCCGACGAGGCGCGCAGCGTGGTCGATCGCGAGGGCGCGCTCGACCTGCTCCTGACCGACGTGGTGATGCCCGGCGAAGGCGGCCCCTCGCTCGCGCTCCAGCTCCGCGCGCGGCGGGCCGGCCTGAAGGTGCTCTTCGTGTCGGGCTACGCGCGCCACGGCCTGCCGGGGATCGAGACGCCCGTGTACGGCGACGAGCTGCTCCAGAAGCCCTTCGACGCCCTACGGCTCGCCCGGCGCGTGCGCGCGGTGCTGGACGGCCCGCCGGACGCCTAGCCCGGCTCAGACGTCCCGCCGCGTGCGCGGGTTGTTCTGGAACACGGGCTTTCGCTTCTCCGCCTTCGCCTGGAACGCCTCCGCCATGTCGCCGCCGAAGAACATGCCCGCCTGCCAGGTGGCGATGTACTCGAGGCCGTCCTCGACCGAGTGGTCGCGCGCGTAGTTCAGCATCTGCTTGCTGCCCCAGATCGCGAGCGGCGACTTCTCGGCGATCTCGCCCGCGATCTCCATCACGCCGGCCAGCAGGGCGTCCTGCGTGGGGTAGACCTCGTTCACGAGGCCGACCTCCTTGGCGCGCTGGGCCGACATGCGCCGGCCGGTGTAGGCGAGCTCGCGCACGGCACCGGCCGGGATGATCTTCGGCAGCCGCTGGAGCGTCCCGACGTCCGCGGTCAGGCCGAGGTTGATCTCCTGGATGCAGAAGAAGGCGTCCTCGCTGCAGTAGCGCACGTCGCAGGCGCTGATCATGTCGACGCCGCCCCCCACGCAGCCGCCCTGGACCGCCGCCAGCACCGGGACGCGCGCGCGCTCGAGCGCGTTGAAGCTCTGCTGGAACAGGAGCGCGCCTTCGCGGGTGCGCGAGCGCGCCCGCCCCGTCTCGAGCTCCGTGGCCCGGCCGCCCGCGCTGGCAAGGCCCCCCGGCCCCTGGAAGACCGCGAGGTCCATGCCCGCCGTGAAGTGCTTCCCCGTGGACGAGAGCACGATCACGCGCGCCTCGCCCTCGTCGCTGAGCTGGTTCACGAGCGCCGGGAGCTCGCGCCAGAACGCCGGCGTCATCGTGTTCATTTCGTCGGGGCGGCACATGCGCAGGTGCGCGACGCCGTCCTTCAGCTCGAGATCGAAGCACTCGGCCACGTCAGCTCCTTCTTCCCCCGGGCACTTCGACCGACTCCGTGTCGCGCCCGGAACGCAGGATGGTTCCGGGGAGCGCGCCGGTGTGCTTCCCGTCGTGGATGATCTCGGTGCCGTTCACGACCACGTGCTCGATGCCGATCGCGTCCGCGTAGAGCCGGCCCGCGCCGGCCGGCAGGTCGTGGCGGACGTGGACCGGGCCGCTCGCGACGCGGTCGGCGTCGAATACGACGACGTCGGCGCAGGCGCCCTCCGTGAGGCGGCCGCGGCCGGTGAGGCCGTAGAGGCGCGCGGGCACGTCGGTGAGCAGGCGCACCGCCTCTTCGACCGGCACCAGCTCGCGCTCCCGGGCGTTTCCGAGCAGCACCGTCGAAAAGGCGAACGTGTCGATCATGTCGAGGTGCGCGCCCGCGTCGGACGCGCCGACCACGGCGCGCTCGTCCTGCCACACCTTGGCACGGAGCTTCCAGCTGGCGTCGTCGTTGCCGACCGGTGTCGGCATGAACGAGGTCTCGAGGTCCTCGGCGATGGCGAGGTCGAGCATGCAGTCGAACGGGGCCTTCCCGGTGCCCTCGGCGATCTCGCCGATCGTGCGGCCGCGCAGCATCTCGTGCTCCGGTCGCGCCACCTGGTCGACGATCATGTTCTCCCAGCGTACCAGGCCGCGGAGCAGCCCGGCGCCTTCGGAGTGGGCGCCCTCGTCGAGCTTCCGGCGCAGGTCGGCGTCGGCGAGCATGCGCTTCCGCTCCTCGATCGGCACCTGGAACAGGGGCTCCCAGTTCGGGAAGGCGTCGAAGAGGAAGCCCGAGGCGAGGTTGATGCGCACGCTGGGCGTGGCGGGCGGGGTCAGCGCCACCACGACGGCCCCGCGCTCCGCGGCGTAGTCGGACGCCGAGAGCTGGGTCTCCGTGTGCTGGGGCGCGAGCGAGGTCGGCACCAGCACGTTCCAGTTGAGCGGGCGGTTCGCCGCGAGCGAGAGGTCGGCCATGATGGCCTTCTCCTTCTCGCCCCAGAGGCCGGTGCCCGGAATCGCCTCGAGCACGGTGCCGGGCAGGTCGCGGATCGCGCGGGCGAGCGCGATCAGCTCCGCGCGGCTCGCGTGGCGCGACGGGACGGGATCGCCGGCGCCGTCGTTGTGGGTCGCGGCGAGGGACGTCGAGAAGCCGAGCCCTCCCTCGCGGATGGATTGCTGGAGCAGCGCCTTCATGCGCTCGAGCTCGTCGTCGGTCGCCTCGTGGCCGATCGCGCGCTCGCCCATCACGACGCGGCGCACGGCGGAGTGCCCGACCAGGAAGCCGGCGTTCAGGGCCAGCTTGCCTTCCAGCAGCCCGAGGTAGTCCCCGAAGCTCTGCCAGCTCCAGGGCACGCCGGCGGCGAGGCTCTCGAGCGGCATGCCCTCGACGCGGGCGAGCATGCGCATCAGGTAGTCGCCGGCCTCGGGCACCAGCGGCGCGATCGAGAAGCCGCAGTTGCCGCCCACGATGGTGGTGACGCCGTGGAACGAGCTCGGGGAGAGCGTGGGGTCCCAGAAGGCCTGGGCGTCGTAATGGGTGTGGATGTCGACGAAGCCCGGCGCGACGACGCGTCCGGCGGCGTCGATCGTGCGCTCGGCCGCCTCGCGCACCGTGCCGAGCGCCACCACGCGCCCGCCCCGGATCCCGACGTCGGCGGGCCGCCCCGGCGCGCCGCTCCCGTCCACCAAGGTGCCCCCACGGATCAGCAGGTCGAGCATGACTGTCCTCCCCAGCGCCCGACCGCAGTCTACGTCAGAACAGCTCGGTCCCTTCGCGTGGAAAGCCCCGGCCCGGCCCGGCCCCCCGAAAACTGACGGAACAGGACCGACCCTTACTTAACAATTGACTGAATGGTTCATTCAGGAATAGACTGGGGGGGTGGCCCGGCAGCGTCCGCCCGAGCGGTTCTCGCAGCTTCGCGATGCGGCGCTCGCCGTGTTCGCGGCGAAGGGCCTGCGCCGCGCGCGCATGGCCGACGTGGCCCGTGAGATGGGCGTGGCCGCGGGCTCCCTCTACAACTGGGTGGAGAGCAAGGAGGCGCTGTTCCACTGGCTCGTCGAGCTGGGCCCCGCGGAGGGGCCCGTCGCGGAGCCGTCCGCGCTTCCCATCCCGACGCCCCCGCCCGGCGCGACCGCGGCGCGGCTGCGCGAGGTGCTCGCCTCGGGCATGCGCCTGCCGAGCCTCGCGAAGGCGCTCGGCCGGCGTCGCGTGGCAGACGCGCGCGCCGAGCTCACCGCCATCGTCGGCGAGTTCTACGACCGCCTGGCCGCGATGCGTGGGCCGGCGGCCGCCCTCGAGCGCGCCGCCATCGACCAGCCCGAGCTCTACGCGGTCTACTTCCGGGACGCGCGGCGCGCGCTCTTCGCCGACCTCGAGCGCTACGTCGAGAAGCGGGCGCGCTCGGGCCACTTCGCGGCGGTCGGCGACGCGACGGTGGCGGCCCGCTTCATCGTGGAGACCGTGGCCTGGTTCGCCTGGCACGGCCGCGGCGACCCGGACCCCGAGCTGCTGCCCGACGACGAGACGGTCCGCGCCGAGGTGCTGCGTCGGATCGTCTCGAGCTTCGTGCCCGCGTGAGGAGAGGCCCATGAGGTTCGTTCGCGCCCTCGCACTGCTCGCGGCGTGCGCCGCACCGGCTGCGGCCGAAGGGGACTGGCCGGTCTACGCCGGCGACGCCGGCGGCCAGCGCCATTCGCCGCTCGACCAGATCACACGCGCCAACGTCACGGAGCTCGAGGTCGCCTGGCAGATCCGCACCGGCGACCTCGACGCCGACCCCGGCCCGCCCGGCCACATGGCGTTCCAGGCCACCCCGATCCTGGTCGACGGCCGCCTCGTGGTGCCGACGCCCCTCGGTCGGGTGCTGGCGCTCGACCCGGCGACCGGCGCCGAGCGTTGGCGCTTCGACGCCACCGTCACGAATCACCAGCAGTCGGAGTACACCTCGCGCGGCGTGGCCCAGTGGCTCGACGCGGAGGCCGCCGTCGGAGCGCCGTGTCGGCGGCGCGTCTTCGCCGCGACCATCGAGTCAAGGCTCTTCGCGATCGACGCCGCCACCGGGGAGCGCTGCGCCGGCTTCGGGAAGGCGGGCGAGGTCTCGCTCAAGGAAGGCATCGGCGAGGACCGTCCCTGGGGCTACACGATCTCCTCCCCGCCGACGTTGGCCGGCGACGTCGTGGTCGTGGGGTCCGCGATCGGGGACAACGCCCGGGTCGACGAGGTCAAGGGCATCGTGCGCGGCTACGACGCCCGGACCGGTGCGCTGCGCTGGGTGTGGGATCCGATCCCGCGTTCCGGAGCCGACCCCGCCTACGCCGAGTGGCCGAGCGACGGCGCCGCCCGCACGGGCGCCGCCAACGCCTGGTCGATCCTCTCCTACGATGCGGCGCGCGACCTCGTGTTCGTGCCGACCAGCTCGCCGAGCCCCGACTACTACGGCGGCGTGCGCCTCGGCAGCAACCGGCACGCGAACTCGGTGGTCGCGCTCCGCGGCGCCTCCGGCGAGCTCGTCTGGGAGTTCCAGACGGTCCACCACGATCTCTGGGACTACGACGTGCCCGCGCAGCCGGTCTTGACGACGGTGGTGCGCGACGGTCACGAGGTGCCGGCCGTGGTCCAGGCCACGAAGATGGGACACGTCTTCGTGCTGCACCGCGAGACGGGGGAGCCGCTCTTCCCCGTCGAGGAGCGGCCCGTCCCCGTCTCCGACGTGCCGGGCGAGGTCGCGTCTCCGACGCAGCCCTTCCCGACGTTGCCCCCGCCGCTGGTGCCGCAAACGCTCCGTCCCGAGGATGCCTTCGGTCTGTTCTCGTGGGACCGGGGCCGCTGCCGCGAGAAGCTCGAGGCGCTCCGCAACGAGGGCATCTTCACCCCGCCGAGCCTCGAGGGCTCGCTCCACTATCCGAGCCAGGTCGGGGGCGTGAACTGGGGCAGCGTGGCGATCGATCCCGCGCGCAGGGTCGCCTACTTCAACGCCTCCAACATCGCCTTCTCGGTGCGGCTGATCCCGCGCGAGGCCTTCGAGCGCGAGCGCGCCGGAGGGCGCGGCCTGCTCGGGCTCCGGGAGTTCGCGCCCATGCACGGGACGCCGTACGGCATGGTCCGCGAGCCGGTCCTCGGCCCGCTCGGCGTGCCCTGCACCCCGCCGCCCTGGGGCTCCATGGGCGCGTTCTCCCTCGACACGGGAGCGCTGCTCTGGCGCGTGAAGCTCGGCGCCACGCCCGACCGCGTGCCGTTCACGCTGTTCGAGCAGGGCCTGCCGAGCCTGTCGGGCGTGGTGGTGACGGCCGGCGGCCTGGTGATCAGCGGCAGCACTGCGGATGGCTTCCTGCGCGCGCACGATGCCGAGACGGGCGCCGAGCTGTGGCGCGACCGGCTCCCCGCCGCGGGCGCGGCCAACCCGATGACCTACGCCGTCGACGGACGTCAGTACGTCGTCATCGCCGCCGGCGGCCACGGCAAGCTGGGCACCCGCCGCGGCGACTGGATCGTGGCCTACGCGCTCCCGTGACCGCGCGCGGCAGCCGGGCGGTCAGCCGGACGCCGGGAGCCCCAGCAGCTTCTCGGCCTCGGTGCAGCTCGCGAGGGGACGGCCGACGTCGCGGCAGAGGGCGACGGCGCGCTCGACCTCGTCGGGGTTCGACTTCGCGGTGAAGAAATCCTCGAGCCCGACGCGCAGGTGCCCGCCGCGCTCGAGGGCGAGCGGGGCGATCTCCGAGTCGAGCAGCGAGCCGCCGATCACCGCGACGGCCCAGGGCAGCTTCGAGCCCGCGAGCATCGCGCAGTAGAGGTCGAGCGCCTCGCGGATCGGAGGCGCCCCGAAGATCGGCTCGCCGCCACCGAAGTAGCCGCCCGCGCTGAAGTAGAGCTTCACCAGCGCCCCGGGCGGGAGGGCGCCCGCCCGCTCCGCCGCGAGCACCACGCGCAGGAAGCCCGGCTCGAAGACCGCGACGCTCGGGCCGAGCCCGTGCCTGCGGCACACGTCCGCCATGGCGCGGATGTCGTTCGGGCTGTTCGTGTAGACGAAGTCCATGGGGAGGGGCCAGCCGTCCGCGGCGCTGGCCCCGAGGTTCACGGAGCCCGTGTCGAGCGCGCCGCAGCGGATCGCCCCGGCCCGGGCGAGCAGCGCGGTGTGGCCGTAGCGCGTCTCGATGTCGGGGCCGGGCGCGACGGTCGGATAGAGCAGGGCGTCGGGCCGCGCCGCGAGCACCGGCCGGTAGGCCTCCAGGTAGAGGGCGGCCCCCTCGGCGGGCGGGAGCGCCGGCTCGTGGGTGTGGGTGTGTACGATCGCCGCCCCGGCGGCGAAGCACGCCAGTGCGTCCTCGGCGATCTCCTTCGGCTCGCGCGGGACGGCGGGGTTCTGCTCCCGGGTCGTCACGCCGTTCGACGCGACCTCGAGGATCACGGGAATGGCCATGGCAGACTGCCTCCGAAGTTGGCGGTGATGCTACCGCGGCCTGCTTGCGGCCCGCCGGCCGCCCGCTACGGTCCGGCCCCGAACGGCTGATTCGTCCGGTCCGCGGCTCTCGGTTGATCCCGCCTGCTCGTGTCTCCTGTCGAGTTTGCGTTCCTCCCGGCTTCCGGGAGTTCGATGCGCAGGGAGCATAGGTGCGGACGTTCCGCGCCAGGTCCAGCGCGAGCGACCGTCCGGTACGGGCGGCCGCGGCAAGGAAAATCGGCTTGAACAAGAAGCTCTACGTCGGAAACCTGCCTTTCTCCACGACCGAGGAAGATCTCAAGGAACTGTTCGGACAGCACGGTGAGGTCACGTCGGCCAAGGTCATCACGGACCGTGAGACCGGACGCTCGCGTGGCTTCGCCTTCGTGGAGATGGACGCGAACGGCGCGACCGAGGCCATGCGCGCCCTCGACGGCAACCAGTTCGGGGGCCGGCCGTTGCGCGTGAACGAGGCGCAGGAGCGCGAGCGCGGGGGAGGCGGCGGCGGCGGTCGCGGCGGCCCGCGCGGTGGCGGTGGCGGCGGCCGCTACTAGGGCCCACGGTTACTTGTGGCGCCCGCGCCGTCGGGCGCGGGCGCCCGTCGCCTCTCGGCTCCTCCGCCGGGGCGCCAGGACCGCGAAGGTCCAACCTGCCAGCGTGTAGGGCACGAGCAGCGCCGTCACCGCGCGCAGCAGCGGCGGCAGCTTCGGCACCGGCTGCGGGGTGCGGCTCGACGCGATGACGTAGGCCGTCGTCGGCCTCGGCTTGCCACCCAGCCAGTAGCGGGTCTCGGGGTTCGCGGCGAGGTTCTTCGCCCACTGCGAGCGCTGTCCCCGGAACGTCCCCACCAGCACGTGCCCCTGGATGCGCGTGGCGACGAGCGGGATGCGCGACCGGCGCCGGGTCTTTCGTCCGAGCGTCTCGAGCACGATCAGCCCGCCCGGCACCATGCGCGGGGAGCCGAGCCCGGCCCGGATCTGAGGCTCGACCCAGCGGTTCACGAAGCGGAAGAACTCGACCTCGGCGGGGCGGCGTGCGGCCATGGCGCGCCCAGTGAACGCGGCGCGGGCGGGCCGGTCAAGCGGAAAGACGGCCCAGGGCGCGAATCGCCGCCTCCGCCGCCGCGTCGGCGGCGCGCAGCGTCCCCCGCGCCAGCCGCGCCAGGCGGACCACGCGCCAGGGTCGCGCGAGCAGGTAGCGAAGCACCGCGCGCGGGTCTCCCGAGCCGTCGGGACCCGCCAGGGCGAGCACTGCGGGATCCGTCGTGCCATCGGTCACGCGATCGCTGATGGCGCGGAACACCGACCAGGGGCAGCCGCGGCGCTCGCACACCGCGGCGATGGCCGCCGTCTCCATGTCGAGGCCGACGACACCCCGCCGCCGCAGCCGCTCGGCCTCGGCGCCGTCGGTCACGAGGCGATCGGAGGTGACGAGTCGTCCCCGCGGCGCCGACCCATCCAGCGTGACGGGCCTGAACTCGCGCCCGCTGGCGTCGTCGACGACGAGCTCGGGCGCGAGGAGGGCCCCGATCGGCTGCGCCGGGTCGACGCCCCCTGCGATCCCCACGACCATCAGGTGGTCGACGGCGCAGGCAGCGAGCAGCGACTCGGTGGCACGGGTCGCCGCGCGGGTGCCGATGCCGGTGAGGCACGCCACCAGCTCGACGCCGGCACACCGGCCCGTGTAGCGGGCCGCGTCCTCGGCGCTGCGTTCGAGCCGAAGCTTCGCCACCAGGGGACGGAGCTCCTGCCGCATGGGTGCCAGCAACGCGACGCGCACGGCGGCCTCCTCCTTCGCAGGGCGCGCTCCTCGTGTCGCGCATGGGGCGCTCCTCGTGTCTCGAATGGCGCGCTCCCGGCGCCCAACTATCCTGCCCCCCGCGGAGGTGCGCCATGGGTCGCTTCGAGGGCAAGGTCGCGTTCGTGACGGGCGCGGCGTCGGGGATCGGCGCCGCCTGTGCCCTGCGCTTCGCCGAAGAGGGCGCCGCGATCGCCGGCATGGACCTGCAACGGCCCGACGGCAGCAGCGACTGGGATGCCGCGCTGAAGCTCGCCCGGGCCTCGCACTTCGAGACGGGCGACGTCCGCGAAGAGGCGCGCATCGCCGAGGTCGTGCGGGCCGTCGAGGATCGGCTCGGACGCATCGACGTGCTCGTGAACTCCGCGGGCGTGGCCGGCGGCGGGATGCTGCACACGCTCGAGCAGAAGGATTGGGACTTCGTGCTCGACGTGAATCTCAAGGGCACCTACCTGGTCTCGAAGCACGTGCTGCCCGGCATGCTCGCCCGCGGCAGCGGCAACATCGTGAACATCGCGAGCGTCGAGGGCATCGAGGGCTTCCTCGGCGGCAGCTCCTACAACGCCTCGAAGGGCGGGGTGGTGCTGCTCACCAAGAACATGGCGATCGACTACGCGCGCGCCGGCGTGCGCGTGAACGTCATCTGCCCCGGCTTCATCGACACGCCGATGTTCCGCGCCGTGTTCTCGATGGAGGCGACGAAGGCGATCCAGGAGCAGATCCGGGAGGCGCACCAGCTCGGCCGCTTCGGCAAGCCCGTCGAGATTGCGAACGCCGCGATCTTCCTGGCGAGCGACGAGGCCAGCTTCGTCACCGGGGTGACGCTGCCGGTGGACGGCGGCTACACCGCCGGGCACCGCTTCACCGGCTAGCGTCGGAGCGGCACGGCGTCGGCAGCTCCGCTCGTACCACCCATCAAACCGTGTGGAAACGTTCCCAGGGGGAATCTGAGGGATCGCCCGGGACACACACTGGCTAGACTCGGACCTCGGGGGAAGCGGCGTGTCGGAGCGTCCGTTCGCAATCGCGTTGCTCGCTGCCGGCGCCGCGTTCGTGCTCGGTGCGGGTGGCGTGGCTGCGCAGCCGGCGCCGGTCGCGCCCGGTCTCGCCGTCCAGATCCGGGCGCTCCAGGCCGAGAAGGCGGCGCGCAGCCCCGCCGAGCGGAAGGTCGGCTCGCAGCTGCTGTACGAGGCGCGCATGCGGCGCGGCCTGCCCGCGGCCGCCGGCGTGGCGCAGCTGCGCACGGGCGTCGAGGTGGACGCCGCCGGGCGCACGCCGCTCGACCTCCGCGCCGAGCCGACCACGCGGCTGCGCGCGCACATCGCCGCGCTCGGCGGGGAGATCGTGAGCGAGGTGCCGAGCGCGGGCGCCTTCCGCGTGCGCCTCGCGCTCGACGACGTAGAGCGCCTGGCGGCGCTGCCCGAGGTGATCGGGATCCAACCGGCCGGTCGCGCCATGACCCGCGCCACGAACGTCTCCGAGGGCGACGTGGCCCACCGCGCGACCGAGGCGCGGACGGCGTACGGCGTCGACGGCACCGGCGTCGCGATCGGCGTGCTCTCCGACGGCGTGGACTCGCTGGCGGCGCTCCAGGCGTCCGGCGACCTGCCGGCGGTCACCGTCCTGCCCGGTCAGGCCGGCTCCGGCAGCGAGGGGACCGCGATGCTCGAGATCGTGACCGACCTCGCGCCCGGCGCGTCGCTCTTGTTCGCGACCGCCTTCACCAGCCAGGCCTCGTTCGCCGCGAACATCGTGGCGCTGCGGGACGCGGGCGCGGACATCATCGTCGACGACGTCGCGTACTTCGCGGAAGGCATGCTCCAGGACGACGACGTGGCCGCCGCCGTCGACACCGTCGTCGCGGACGGCGCGCTCTACTTCAGCGCCGCCGGCAACGAGGGCAATCTGAACGACGGCACCTCGGGCGTCTGGGAGGGGGACTTCGTCGACAGCGGGGCCACGGTGAGCGGGAAGGCCATCCACGACTTCGGTGGCGGCGACACCCTGAACCAGGTCACCGAGGACTCGCCGTTCGCATTCACGTTGCACTGGTCCGACCCGCTGGCCGGCTCGAGCAACGACTACGACCTCTATCTCACCAACAAGCCCGGCACCGTGATCTTCGCGGCCTCGACCGACGTGCAGGACGGGAACGACGATCCCTACGAGCAGATCGGGAGCTTCGCGAACGACGGCGGCCGCAATCTGCTGATCGCGCGCGCACCCGGGGCGGCGGGCCGCTACCTGCACCTGAACGCGAACCGCGGCGAGCTCGAGATCGCGACCTTCGGTCAGACCGGTCAGCACGCGGGCGCGCGCGGCGCGCTCGCCGTGGCCGCCATCGACGTCGCCGCGGCGGCGGGCCCCGGCGGGGTCTTCGTCGGCACCGAGCCGGTCGAGACCTACTCCTCCGATGGGCCGCGCCGGGTCTTCTACGAGGCCGACGGCACGCCGATCACCCCCGGCGACTTCTCGTCGAGCGGCGGCGAGCTGCGGGACAAGCCCAACTTCGGGGCTGCTGACTGCGTCGCCACCGCGACGCCCGGCTTCGCCACCTTCTGCGGCACCTCGGCCGCGGCGCCCCACGCGGCCGCCATCGCGGCGCTGCTGCTCGAGCTCGGGGCCACGCCGACCGAGGCGCGCGACGC
>JBFIYM010000010.1:0-43846 GCA_041605395.1 Myxococcota bacterium
GCGGCGAGCATGCGCGGGCCGCGAGCAGGAGTGGCGCGAACGCCACCCACGCGACCGCGGGGTTCTCGTAGCCGAGACTCGCGAGCCCAACGGACGAGGCCGCCGTGAGGCCGAGCGACCAGCCCCACGACGGCCTCTCCAGAGGCGGCGGCGTCATCGCGCTCGCTACTTGGTGGTGACCTCGACGTTCGCGGCGACGATCTGGACCGAGGGATCACCCGGGTGCGTCTCGGAGACGAAGCTGCCGATGTTCTTGAGCCGCACGTCGACCGCGCCGAGCCCGAAGTCGCTGATCACCTCCAGCTCGATCGAATCCTGGAGGCAGAGCTGGATCGCGACGGGGGCCGATACGTCGACCTGGCCCGCGTTGCAGATCTGACACGGATCCGCCACCGAACAGGCGTAGTCCGTCAGGAACACGTGCAGCTCGTTGCCCTTGCGGAGCCGCGTCACGGCCTCGAACCCCGGAGCGAGCTGTCCGTCGAAGTCGCGGAACACCATCGTCACGAAGCCCTGGTACTGCTGGCCCGAGGTGCCGTCGGCGAAGTCGAGCCCGAAGGGCGGACTTCCGGAGGGCGAGTCGCTGAGCGCCCACGCAGATCCGGCCGCAAACACCATCGCCGCTACCCAGGCAACCCAGCGCTTCTTCAGATTCATGGACTTCTCCTTCTTAGCGGTGTTCCGCTCAAGGTGTGGACGGGAGGCAACCGACGGTGAACCCGTCGTTGTCGATCACGTCGTCGGGGTCCTCACACAGCGTGGCGCCGAACGCGGTCTGGCCGTCGAGCGCCGCCGCCTGGGAAGGCGCGCAGTAGCTCAGCGAGGTGCTGAAGGTCACGTTCTTTCTCGTCGAGTACGTGACCGCCTGGTCCATCACGCAGCCGCTCCCGGTCTTGTAGTGGTGGCCGCCGAAACGGCTCACGGAATCCGGCGCCAGGCGCTGGTTGTGGGTGAGCTCGTGCGCGGTGGTGTGCAGGATCATGTCGATCTTGTCCTGCGTGGCGGCCGCGCTGGTCGGGCTCTCGCCGCCGTCGAGGTACACGCAGCTGACGTGGTCGACGATGCGCTGGGTGAAGACCACGCCTTCCTTGCCCTGGTTGAGGCTCGGCGCCACCCCACCGCCCGGGGTGAAGCCGAGGGAGGCCGTCACGGGACAGCCGGGGAAGGCGCTGAGAGACTCGCGGATCAGGAACGCGCTCTGGCGTGCCGTGACGCCCCGCCCGCCCTGGCTCGGCAGCAACACCGCGGTGGCCGGCTCGAGCACGTGCACGCGTTGGGCGAGGCCACCGCCACCCGACTGGGTGATGGGGGAGAAGGCCTGCTGGTTGGTGATGCCGAGCGCCGTGTAGACCGAGCCTACCGGGGCCTTCTGGAACAGCACGAACACGTCCGGGACCATGGGGTTCAGACAGCTGGGCCCAGGCGCCGAATTGCAGGACGGGAAGGCGAAGGCCGCCGGCGGCGCCGTGAGCCCGTTGCACTCCTCCGCATCCGTGAAGCCGTCCCGGTCGCAGTCGAAGAGCGCGCTGCCGCCGGCCACGCACGGGTTCACCGTGCAGGCCGCCTCCGCGCTCTCGGCGCCGAGCCAGGCGACCGTTCCCACCACGACCAGGCCGAGGCCCCGAAGCATCCGTCGCGTTCGTCGCATGTCGGTTTCTCCTAGCCCTAGTTGAGCGGGCAGCCGAGGGTGTTCGCCGCCGGGAGCACCCCGCCCGGATCGCCCTGTCTCACCAGCGCGATCACCGCGTCCACGCTGAACGGGTAGGCCACGCCCGGATGCGAGGCGCTCAGCAGTGCCGCCGTCCCGTGCCGGGCGAGATCGTTGGGATGGCCGCCCCCGAGCGCGATCGCCGTTCCCAACGTGACGTCCGGCGCGAAGAGATCCACGCCGAACGTCGCGTCGAAGTCGTCCCCCGTCGAGAAGGCGGTTTCGGGCCAGCGCTCGAAGTGGTTCCTCCAGTAGCCGGGGGAGCAGCCGTTGCGCCCGACCGTCGAGTCGAACGTGATCGTCTGCGGCTCGGAGCAGTTGATGCCGACGTGATTGTCCACGCAGCCGTCCGGATCCGCGCAGTTCCCCTGCTCGTCCAGCGCGGGGTCCTGGTGCTCGTTGCTGTAGCAGGCGCGGCAGGTGTAGGTGCCGTCGGCGAAGCCGGCGGTCACGAACAGGTCCGAGGCCGTGCAGGCGACCGTCACCTGGTCGCCACCCACGTAGTCCTCCAGGCTGTCGGGGATGCCGCGCGAGACCACGTTGTCGTTTCGCGGCACCGGGTTCCCGCTCGAGTCCTCGCAGAAGAAGTACGTGTTCAGGCAGTCCGGCGAGACCGTGGTCAGGTCCCCGAGCGACCCGAAGGTCGCCACGAAGGTGGCGTCGCCGGCCGGTCCGGTCGGCACCTCGAACAGGCTCTCGCCGATGCCCTCGCAGGCGTCGCCTCGTTCGTTGGCCCCGGCGAACGGGTTCCCCGCGGCGTCGAAGCCCAGCACGTCGGCCTGATCCGGGTTGGCCACGTCGGGGCAGTTGTCGCAGATGTTCCCGATGCCGTCCCCGTCGACGTCGCCCTGGCCCGGGTTGTAGGTGTTGTTGTCGTCGCTCCCGGGCACCGGCGGGCAGTTGTCCGCCAGGTCCGGGATGCCATCGTGATCGGCGTCGGCCACCTCGTCCGCTCCGACGTCGGGCGAGCCGTCCGAGCGCGGATCCCCTTCGAAGTCGGCGGCCGGCACGCGGTTCGGTGCGCCCGCGGTCGCGATACCGGCGTTCAGCGCCGGCGAGCTGGGCGCGAGATGGAAGTTCGCCGCGGCCGGCTCCGCCAGGAAGTGCGTGGCAAGCAGCCCGGCGCCGAGGCTGGCGGTGGTCTGGTTGCCGACGTTCGCCGTGGCCGAGCCCGCGTTGGCGATGTCGCCGCCCGAGCCGCTCCCGTAGACGATGTTGTGAAGGATCTGGCGGTTGCCCACTGCCCCGCCGCCACTGGTGGAGAGGTCGATGCCGGCACCGACGCCGCTGGCGGTGAAGAGCACCAGATTGTTGGCGATCACCACGTTCGCCGTCTTGGCGGCGGTGATGCCCGACTTGGCGCTCATGAAGATCGTGTTGTTGACCACGGCGTTGCCGGAGCCGCCCTTCCCGATCGCGACGTTGTCGCTGTTGTTGTTCGAGAACACGTTGTTGACGATCAGGACGTTCTCGTTGAAGTCGCCCACGAACGCCCCGCCGCTGTCGCGCCCCCCGCCGTTGTTGATCACGAGGTTGCGGGCCGCCGTGATGGCGCGGTTCGCCGCGTTGTTGCCCCCCTCGATCGCGATGGGCTTGTTGGTGCCGCCGAGGACCCGGAAGTCCTCGAAGCTGACGAAGCGCGAGCTCTTGAACTTGATGGCGTCGCGCCGGCCCGTGTTGAACCGGGACAGCCACTCCCCCGTGGCGCCGCGCGTGCCGCGGATCACGAGGCGCTGCGCCTCGGCCGTCGCCCCCGTGTTCACGCCATCCACGGTCACCGAGTTCGTGTACTCGCCAGGCCTCACGTCGATCGAGCAGGGCCCGAGGTTCCCGAGGCTCGCCTTGAAGTAGTCGACCGCAGGCTGGACGTCCGTGAAATCGCCGCCTCCGGTCGGATCCACGACCAGCGGGCACGCCTGCGCCCAGGCGTTCGGTGCGAGCGACAGGGCCAGCGTGAAGACGCCGGTGCCGGCCAGGCAACGAATGGAGCGGTGCATGGGGTCACCTCGCTTGGAACCGAAGAGCATGAGGGGCGCAGCTTGCGAGGACGCAGTCGCGGGTCGCTAGCCGTGCCAGTCTACCATAGTGAGGAGCTCGATCGTGCGTCGCGGTGTGCATCATGCGGTCAGCCGGAGCGATGGAGTCGCGCTCGGAACGGCTGGAAGGTGACGCACGGACTCCGGCGCGACATGCCCCGAATGGGTCGGGCCTCGCGACCGTCAGGTTCGGCGCCGCGGGCCTCCGGCGGGACGCGACCGGAACCCGAGTGCATCGAGCGCGCTCGCACCGCGAGCGAACGGAAGCCCACCCGCCGCCAAGGCCTCGGGTGACCCGGCGCGGCCCTCGGCGGCCAGGCGGACCCCAGCGTCGGCACTGGCCGCGGGCACGTCGAGGCGCCGCACGGATCCCAGGGAGAACCAGACCTGGGCGGATTCGCGAATTGGGTCCTTGTGCCCCATGGAGGGTCGTTTCGACCCACAGAGAGGCTCCCGGCGCGCCCTCGCAGCCCGGGACGCCGGGCACACGCCCTGCAACACGAAGCCCCCACGAAGCGGTGCGCGCGTCGCGCCTTGGGGGGACACATGATCCGACTCGTGGCCTGGATGGCCTTGTTCGGGGGCGCTGGTTGGATGGGAGCCGGCGCGGCGGCGGCCGACGTCCCGCCGGAGACGAAGGCGCGGATGACGGAGCTCATCGAAGCCCTGCGGGTCGCCCTCCCCCTCTCGCTGAGTCCCCAGGATTTCGCCGCACCCGGGAACCAGGAGCGCCTCGAGCGGGCCTTGCGGCGCCTCCGCGACGGCGCCAGCGCGCTGGCGGACCACGGGCAGAAGGGCGACGTCGGCTTCTCGCACCTCTCGAGCACGCTCGCGCACGATGCCATGGAGATCCATCACCGCTTCGTGACGGGCCGGGTGGACGAGGCGCGCTTCCTGCTCGGCGAGCTCTCGAGCGACTGCGTCGCCTGTCACGCGCGGCTTCCCTACGAGCGCGACTCCGAGATCGGCCGCTCGCTGTGGAACGCGGTCGACGCCACGGCGCTTCCGCTCGACCAGCGCGTCCGGCTCCAGGTGGCCACGCGTCAGTTCGGCCCGGCGCTCGAGAGCTACGAGGCCCTGCTGCGCAGCGACCTGGTGGCGCCCTCGCAGCTCGACCTCGGCGGCTACCTCTCGGACTATCTCGCCGTCGCAATCCGGGTGCGCGAGGACCTGGCGCGCCCGCGGCGGCAGCTCGACGCCTGGCGTCGGCGCCCCGACGTCCCGGCCTATCTCCAGGACCTGGCCCGGCTCTGGGTCGAGGCGCTCGGCCGCCTCGACGTCCCGCGCGAGGAGGGCCAGGAGCTGCGCGACGCGCGCGCGGTGCTCGAGCAGGCGCAGCGGCTGCGTCGCTTCCCGGCGGACCGCGCCGGCCTCGTGCACGACCTGGTGGCCTCGGGCATGCTGCATCGATGGGTGACGCGGATCGGCGCACCGACGCCGGCCTCGGCCTCGGCCTACTACCTTCTCGGCGTGACGGAGCTCCGGATCGGCTCGAGCTACTGGCTCACCGAGCCGGAGTCGTACCTCGAGGCGGCGATTCGCGCGGCGCCCGGCCAGCCCGCGGCGCGCGACGCCTACCTCGTGCTCGAGGAGGCCTCGTGGCTGGGATACACCGGCTCGGGCAGCGCCGGCGAGCTGCCGCCCGAGGTGGCCCGTTGGCTCGACCAGCTGCGCCGTCTGGCCCTCACGCCGGAGGCGCCTCCGGCGGCCCCATGAGGCCCCGCCCCCGATGAGGCGAGCGTCTTCGAGGCCCGCGGCATCGCCAGGGCCTATCGGGGCGGCGAGTTCGCCGTGGGCGACGGGTTCGTGATCCGAACGGGGAGACCTTCGGCCAACGCCATGCCGGAGGCGCCGACCACGAGCGCTTCCCCGCCGAGCAGGCCGGCCTCCACGACCACCTGCGTCCCGAGCTCACGCCCGAGCGTGACGGCCTGGCGCCGCAGGCGGCCCTCCGTGACCACCCAGACGTAGGCATCGCCCGCCTCGCTGCGGACCGCCGCGCGGGGCGCCGTCACGAGCGCGGCGCCCGCCGCGTCGGGGCTCGCCGCCACCTGATCCAGGAAGGTGATGCGCACGCTGGTGTCGGGTCGCAGCCACTCGTCGGCCTCGGGGATCGCGACCTCCACCTTGAGCGTGCCCTTCTGGCGATTGACCTGCGGGTAGAGCTTCACGACGCGGGCAGCGTACTTCCGGTCGGGAAACGCGTCCGGCACCACCTCGGCCGGCTGGCCGAGCCGCACCTTGGCGAGGTCCATCTCATTGACGTCCACCTCGGCCCGGATGTCCGAGAGGTTGGCCATGCGGATCAGGTCGCCGGAGCCCGCGAAGCCCCCGGGCACGGCCATCTCCCCCACCTCCTTGAGCTTTGCGAGGATCACGCCATCGGTGGGCGCGCGCAGCGTGGTGTAGTCGAGGTTCACGCGCGCCTGCGCGATCTCCGCCTCGGCCTGGCGGACCTGCGCCGCGGCCACCCGCAGCTCGCTCTCCTTCACGTCGAGCTGCGACTGGGAGGCGACGTCGCGCTCCCGGAGCGCGCGCAGCCGCTCCGCCTCGACCTGCTTCAGCGAGAACGTGGCGCGGGCCAGCTCCAGGGTCGCTTCGGCGCGCCGGAGCGCCGCCTCGTAGTCCCGCCGGTCGAGCTGGACCAGGGCCTGGCCGGCGCGGACCCGCTCGCTCTCCTCCACCAGATAGGCGTCGATGCGGCCCGGCACGCGGACGCCGATCGAGATGTACTTCTCGCCGGTCACCACGTAGCCCGAGCCGGTGAGCACCGCCCCTGACGGGGCGGCGCCCGGCTCCGCCCGCTGCGCGTACGCCACCTCGACCGGCGCCGGGCCGCCCCGAGCGAATTGCCAGGCCAGCAGCGTCGCCGCCCCGAGCCCGAGCAAGAGGCCGGCCCACAGCCAACGCGGCGGCCCGCGCCGTTCGCGGGCTTCGCTGCGATCGATCCGCAGCGACTGGAGCTCGTCACGCAGGCTGCGGGGGGTCTGCTCCGCCATCCGGCTAGCCCTTTCGCAGCGCTTCGATGGGCAGCAGGCGCGAGGCGCGCCAGGCGGGCGCGAGCCCGCCGACGAGGCCGATCGCGGCGGCGAGCCCGGCCGCCACGGCGATGTCGAAGGCGCTGATCCGGAGCGTGACCACGCTGGTGCTGAAGGTGGACACCGCGAAGCCGACGCCGCCGAGTGCCTCGGAGACGGCAAGGGCGAGCGGTACCGCCACCGCGACGCCCACGCCGAGGCCGAGCGTCGCGATGGCGAGCGACTCGACCAAAAAGGCCTGGAGCACCGCCCGCTTCGGAAAGCCGAGCGCGCGCAGCGTACCGATCTCCGCGACGCGCGCCTCCACCGACGCGTACATCGTGTTCGTCGCGCCGAACACGGCGCCGACCCCGGCCAGCACTGCGAGCGCCACAACCAGCACGTAGAAGATGTTCGCACTCTCGGCCTGCTTCGCGTAGTACTCGGGCTCGGGCTTGGCCGCGAGCGTCCAGCGTGGGTCGTCCG
The DNA here is from genome assembly GCA_041605395.1 of Myxococcota bacterium. Classification (GTDB taxonomy): domain Bacteria; phylum Myxococcota_A; class UBA9160; order UBA9160; family UBA6930; genus JBFIYM01. The sequence continues at coordinate 7,248 of JBFIYM010000010.1, forward strand.
CGATGCGGCGCATCAGGGCGTCGCGGTCCGCGCCCGCGGCCACCTTGAGGCGCAGGCCCGAGTACCAGCTGCCCCGTCGCGTGTCGGCCGCGAGGTCGCGCACGTCCACCCACACCTCGCTCTCGAACGAGGAGCCCCCGGACTCGAGAATGCCGACGATCTTCCAGTCCCGGCGGCCGAAGCGGATCTCGCGCCCGAGCGCGATTCCGCGATAGCGCCCCGCCACTCCGCGCCCCACGACCGCCTCGCCGAGCGAGGGCCGCAGCATGCGGCCCTCCGCGATTCGTACCTCGTCGTGCACGGCCAACGCCTGGGCGTCGACCCCGCGCACCAGCACGTTCTCGCGCCCGCCGTCCTCCGTGAAGAAGAAGGGCTGCACCACGATCTCGGGAGAGGCGAGGGGCTCGCCGCTCGGGTCCCGGGCCACGCCCTCGAAGAAGCGCAGTGTCTGGTAGGCCTCGAGCGGCACCGCGCTCGAGCCGTCGTTGTCGGAGCCCTTGCGCAACACCACCAGGTTGTCCGGCGAGCCGGTCGTCACGAGCGTGCGGCGCAGGCTCGACACCAGCCCCAGGAACAGCGTCGTGGCGATCACGACCAGGGCGACCACGGCCACCGTGAGCCCCGTGCGCAGGCGGCGCTGCGCGAGGCTCCTAAGCGGGTAGCCGAGCGGGAGCGCCACCTATGACTCCTCCCGAAGCGCCACCTAGAACACCTCGCGCAGGGTCGCCGCGACGCTCTTGCGGGCGGCACCGAAGGACGGGACGACGCCGGAGAGGATGCCGATGAAGAACGCCAGGAACAGCGCCTGCACCAGCATCCAGTTCGTCACCACGAAGCCCGCCAGCGGCCCCATCTGCGCCGGGTCGAGCTCCGCCTGGGTCGCCAGCATGCGCGTGAGCCCGAGCGAGAGCAGCGCGCCGACGCCGCCCGCGACGGTCGCCAGCAGCGTGGCCTCTGCCAGTAGCGTGCCGAACAAGAGCCGCCAGTGGAAGCCGATCGCCTTCAGCACCGCGAGCTCCCGCAGCCGCTCGCGCACCGCCATGCTGGCCGTGTTCGCCGCGATGAACACGATGCAGGCCGTCACCAGCCAGGTGACCATCAGCACCACGGCGATCAGGCCCTCGAGCACGCCGAAGAAGTTCTGGAAGAAGCTCTTCTCGGTCTCGGTCTCGGTCTCGGCCTCGCTGTTCGCGAACAGGGCGTCGATCTGGCGCATCACGGCGGGCACTTGCTCCGGGTCGTCGACGCGCGCCCAGATCATGCCGACCTCGTCCATGGACCAGCCCAGCGCGCGGATCGCCTCCTCCAGATAGACCCGCTGGAACCACATCCGCGGGTCCTGATCGGAGGGAATCTCGCCCGAGACGCGGAAGGTCAGGGTCAGCGGATACACCATGCTGACGAGCGTGATCTCGTCCCCGACGGCCCAGCCGTAGCGGTTCAGCGTCTGGCGCCCGATCAGCGCGCCGTTTCGATGTCGGCGGAAGTCCTCGAGGGCCTCTGGCGCGAAGCCGAGGTCCTCGAACACCACCCCGACGCCCTCCGCGTCCACCGCGAAGCTCGGGAAGGTGACCCCGCGGTCGGCGTCCACGGCGCCGCCGAACCAGCTCCACGAGACGGCGTCCACGACGCCCGGGACGGCGCGGACGCGCGCCAGGTAGGCGTACGGCATGCCGTAGACGATGCCGGCCGAGTTGTGCACCGAGATGCGGCTGTTCTTGGCGAGCGACTCGAGGAAGCGGTCGAAGCCGACGGGCATCGTACGAAGGATGCAGACCAGGGCGATCGCGAGCATGATCGCGGAGCCCGTCAGCAGCGAGCGCAGCGGGTTGCGGCGCAGGTTCCGCCAGACGAAAGGCAGGTATTTCGTCACGGGGTCGTCCCGCCCGGGGCGCGGTCCGGAGTCGCATGCCCGCCACCGCCCGGGTGGGAGCCCAGCAGGACGCCCTTGTCGAGCTGGAGCACCTCGTCGACGAAGCGCTCGGCGCGCGGATCGTGGGTGACGATCACCACCGTCTTGCCGAACTCCTGCTTGAGCGTGCGCAGCAGGCCCAGCACGTCCTCGGCATTCTTGGCGTCGAGGTCGCCGGTCGGCTCGTCGCCGACCACGATCTCGGGGTCGGTCACGATGGCGCGGGCGATGGCGACGCGCTGCTGCTCGCCGCCCGAGAGCTCGGCCGGCATGTGCGCCGCGCGCTCGCCCAGGCCGACGATGCGAAGCGCCGTCTCCGCCCGCGCGCGCCGCTCGGCCTTCTTCAAGTGGGTCAGCAGCAGCGGCAGCTCGACGTTCTCGCGCGCGCTGAACACGGGGATCAGGTTGAAGAACTGGAACACGAAGCCCATGTGGTGGGCGCGGAAGGCGGCGAGCTCGTCCTCCGAGAGGTCGTTCAGCTTGCGGCCGGCCACGCTCACCTGGCCATCGGACGGCCGATCGAGCCCCGCCAGGATGTTCAGGAGCGTGGACTTGCCGGAGCCGGAGGGCCCCATCAGCGCCACGAAGCGGCCGGCCGGGATCTCGAGGGACACTCGGTCGAGCGCGTGCACCTCGTCGGCCCCGCGCCGGTAGAAGCGCGAGACGTTGCGCAGCTCGATCACGTGGGACGGGTCTCCGGGGCACGCGGGCCGCCGAAGTCTACGAGCCCCACCGGGGGTATGCTACGCCGGGTTACAGGCGGACAGGGTTCCGCGAGGGGCGCACACGACGCCGCCGAGGGGCGGCCGCGATGTTGCAACGGAGGGGCGGCCGCGATGCCGCCACGGAGGGCACGATGGCAGAGATCCACGGCGGCCAGATCGCAGCGCGGCAGCTGCGCGCGGCGGGCATCGACACCGTGTTCGGCGTCGTCGCCGGACCCATGATCGAGCTCTTTGCGGGCGGCCAGGAGGCGGGCCTCCAGGTGGTGGGCTGCCGCCACGAGATCAACGGCGGCTTCATGGCGTCGGCCTGGGGCTACCAGAAGAAGAAGCCGGGCGTGCTGATCGTGGGCTCGGGCCCGGCGCTCACGAACGCGATCACGCCCCTCTACGTGGCGACCGCGAGCGCGATGCCGCTCGTCGTGCTCGGTGGCTCCGCGTTCGGCGGCACGCTCGGAATCGGCGCCTTCCAGGAGCTGGACCAGCTCGCCGTCGCGCGCCCCGTCTGCAAGTGGGCGGGCCAGGTCGACCGCACCGAGCGCATCGGCGAGTGGATCCATCTCGCGCTCGGCAAGGCCCTCGAGGGCCGGCCCGGCGGCGTCTACCTCGACTTCCCGGGCCACCTGGTCGCGAAGCGCGTGCCCGAGGAGGAGGCCGCGCTGCGCAGCGCGCCCGAGGTCACTCGCCCCTTCCCCGACCCCGATGCGATCGCGCGCACCGCCGACCTGCTCGAGAGCGCCGAGCGCCCGCTCGTGCTCGTGGGCAAGGGCGCGGCCTGGGCCGACGCGGGGCCGGCGCTCGCGAAGCTCGTGGATCTCGGCATCCCCTACGTGACGTCGCCGATGGCGCGCGGCACGCTCCCCGACGACCACCCGAACTTCGCGAACGGGGCGCGCTCGCAGGCGCTCAGCGGCGCCGACGTGATCGTGATGTTCGGCGGCCGCTTCAACTGGATCTTCGGCATGGGCCGTCGCTTCGCCGCCGACGCCCGCATCGTGCAGGTCGACGTCGAGCCCGAGGAGGCGTACTCGGGCGCCGAGCTCGGGACCGCGATCGTGGCGGACGCGGCGCTCGCGGCCGAGCAGCTGGTGGCGGCGCTCGACGGGCGGAAGCTCCGCTCGGCGGGATCGAGCTGGCTCACGGGCCTGCGCGAGGCGGCGGCGAAGAAGGAGGCGGGCACCGCGAAGGCGCTCGCCGACGACTCGATCCCGATCCAGCCGTATCGCCTCGTGAGCGAGGTGCGGGCGGTGCTCCCGCGCGACGCCATCGTGATCGAGGAGGGCGAGACGATCATGGGCGTCTGCCGCACGATCCTGCCGTCCTATCGCAGCCGCGCGCGGCTCAACGCCGGCACCACGGGCTGCATGGGCGTGGGCGCGCCCTACGCCGTCGGCTCGAAGCTCGCCTGCCCCGACGCCCCGGTGGTCGCCGTGCTCGGCGACTACGCGTTCGGGGCTGCGGCGCTCTGCGTCGAGACGGCGCAGCGCGTGGGCGCAGCGCCCGTCCTCGTGGTCGCGAACAACGAGGGCATCGCCGGCCACATGCTCCAGGACAACCTGATGCCGCCCGGCTCGCCCCGCATCGCCTCGCTGCTGCCGGCCCGCTACGACAAGATCGCCGAGATGGTCGACGGCCACGCGGCCCATGTGGAGCGGCCCGAGGAGATCCGGCCCGCCCTCGAGAAGGCGCTCGCGGCCGGCCGCGTCGCGGTCGTGCACGTGCGCATCGATCCCAAGGCGGCCCGGCTCGGCGGCTCGAACTACCTCCAGTAGCCCGGCTCGGCGTACTTCCAGTCGCACTCGAAGGAGACCCTCCCATGCCCATGCCCCTCGAAGGCATCCGTGTGCTCGACTGGACCATCTGGCAACAGGGCCCGATCGGCTCGTCGATGCTCGCCGACCTGGGCGCGGACGTGATCAAGATCGAGCAGACCGGCGTGGGCGACCCGGGCCGCTACCTGGTCGCGGCGGGCGGGACGGAGGTCAAGAAGGCCAACTGGTACTTCGAGTCGCACAACCGCAACAAGCGCAGCATCACCCTCGACTTCAGCAAGCCCGAGGGCCGCGAGGTGCTCTACGCGCTCGCCGAGAAGTCCGACGTCTTCGTGCAGAACTTCCGCAAGGGCGTGGCCGCGCGGCTGGGCATCGACTACGCCACGCTCCGTGACAAGAACCCGCGCCTGATCTACGCGAGCGCCACGGGCTACGGGCCGAACGGCCCGGAGAGCGGGGAGCCCTCCTTCGACCACCTCGGGCTCGCGCGCTCCGGGATCATGCTCGCGGCCGGCGAGCCGGACATGCCGCCGCTCGGGATCGCAGGGGGCATCGCCGACCAGATGGGCGGCGTGATGCTCGCCTACGGCGTGCTCGCCGCGCTGTTCGCGCGCGAGCGCACCGGCCAGGGCCAGGAGGTGAACGCCTCCCACCTGGGCTCGATGCTGTTCCTCCAGGGCCTGTCCGTCTCGATGAAGCTGATGGGCGGGATCGCCATGCCCCGCAGCTTCCGCCGGCGCTCGTGGAACCCGCTCTGGAACCACTACCGCTGCCAGGACGATCTCTGGATCGCACTCGCCATGCTCCAGCCCGACCGCTACTGGGCCGACTTCACGCGCGCACTCGGGCGGCCCGAGCTCGCGACCGACGCGAAGTTCGAGGACATGGCGGCCCGCACCGCGAACGCCGAGGAGTGCGTGGCCACGCTCGACGCGATCTTCGCGACGAAGCCGCGCGCCGAGTGGGTGCGCCTCCTACGCGAGGATCCCGGCGACTACATCTTCACCATCGTGAACCGCGTCGACGACCTGCCGGACGATCCCCAGGTGCAGGCCAACGACTACATCGTCGACGTCGACCACCCCCAGTGCGGGCCGACGAAGATGGTGGGCATTCCGGTGCAGCTCTCGGAGACGCCGGGCTCCGTGCGAAGCCCCGCGCCGGAGCTGGGCCAGCACACCGAGGAGGTGCTCCTCGACGTCCTCGGCTGGGAGTGGGACCGCATCAGCGCGCTGCGCGAGAAGAAGGTCATCTGACGCACGCTGCGCGAGAAGAAGGGCATCGGACGCGCGCTGCGCGAGAGGAAGGTCAGCGGACCGGAGCGCGCCCCGACGCGGCGAAGCCGCGTGCGCTCGCGGCCGCCGTCACGGCCGTCGCCGCGCTGCTCCTGTTCGCGCAGCTCGGCCACGTGGCGCTGTGGCAGGACGAGGCCGCCACGGCCGTGCTGGGCCGGCGCCTGTTCGAGCACGGGCGCCCGCTCGCCTGGGACGGCCGCAACCTGATCACGATGGATCACTTCCTGCCGGCGCCCCTCGACGACGTCCGCGCGCGCGCCAGCAGCGCCGCCGCCGCGATCGAGCACGCCGTGTTGCAGCACGAGTTCCGGGCGGACACGGCCTGGACCGGCCAGCCCTGGGGGCAGTTCGTGGTCGCGGGAGCGTCGATCACGCTGTTCGGCAGCACCACGCTCGCGGCGCGGGTGCCGTTCGCGCTGGCCGCGCTGCTCGCCGTCTGGCTCTTCGTGCGCGTGGTCCTGCGCGAGACGGGCCGGCCCGGCCTGGCGCTCGCGGCGGCGGGCCTGCTCCTCGCGAACACGTACTGGCTGCTCCACATGCGCCAGTGTCGCTACTACGCGCTCTCGACCCTGCTGCTGCTGGTGAGCGTCGCGGCGTTCCTGCGCTGGCGCGACGGGCGGCGCTTCGGCGCCGTGGGCTTCGTGGCCGCCGCCTGGGCCTACTTCCAGGTCGACTACGGCTCCTTCTGGCCCGCCATGGGGGCGCTCTTCGGCTATGCGGCGATCGCCGACGGCTTCGCCTGGCCGCGCCTCCGGCCGCTGCTCGCCACCGGGGCGGCGTTGCTCGCGGCGATCGCGCCCTTCGTGCTCTACTACGAGCTCCCGGACCGCTTCCAGCAGTCGACGCTCGAGCTCGCGACGCGTCTCGCTGGGCACCTCCACCTGCTCGACCGCTACGTGCTGGCCCTGCCGATCGCGCTCGCGGCGCCGTTCGCCTTCCTGCGCCTGCGCGCGGGCCTCTCGCCCGGGCTGCGCCGCCTGCTCGCCATCGCCCTGCTGCTGCTTCCCCTGCAGTTCCTGTGGATCGCCGCGACCACCGTGCATCCGTTCCTGCGCTACCAGGTGCAGCTCGTGCCGCTCGCCTCCCTGCTCGCCGCCTGGCTTGCCTGGGACGTGCTCGGCGGAGGCTCCGGCAGGCGGCGGGCGGCCGGCGCGGCGCTGCTGGCCGTGCTCGCGCTCACGCCCTGGCTCTCGGCCCCGCTGGCGTGGGCCTCGGGGCAGGACCTGGCGCACACGTCGGCCGGCCTCCGTCCCGAGCTCGCGATCCTCGCGCGGGAGCTCACGACCGAGCGGCCGGACCCGAACCGCGACGTGATCGAGTGGATCCGCGCCCGCACCGAGCCCGGCGACGAGATCCTCGTGACCTACGAGGACGCGCCGTTCGTCTACTACACGGAGCTGCGCGTGCGCGGCGGTATCGCCGCCTTCCGCGTGCTCGACGACGGCGGCGCCCCGCCCCGCTTCGCCGTGCTGCGTCAGGCGCCGTTCGTGCACCAGCCGGTATTCCGGGCCGCGCTCTCGCGCGGGCGCTGGCGCATGGAACGCATCCCGACCCCCGACGCGGTCTGGGGCAACAACCCCGACCCCGCCGGCCAGTACTGGAACCTCCCCCGCAACTCCGCCGGCGTCCAGGTCGCCATCCGCCTCACGCCCTAGCGGGGACGTTCGTCAAGAAGTCGAGTTGTCGACCAGGGAACTCACTTCTTTACTTCTTGACGAACGTCCCCGCTTCTTCGCTTCTTGGGGTGTTGTCGCGAGGGGGGGACCAGAGGAGCATGGCGGCGTAGGCGCGCCAGGGGCGCCAGGCTTCGGCGCGGCGCTCGAGAGCCCGGGCCGAGAGCGGGCGTCCCGGTGCGCCGAGGGCGCGGCGCAGGCCGAGGTCGCTCGCCGGGAAGGCGTCGGGGACGCCGAGCGCGCGCAGCGCCACGTACTGCGCCGTCCAGGGGCCGACGCCCGGCAGCGCTTCGAGGCGGCGCAGCGCCTCCTCGGGCGCCAGACCGCCGTCGAGGTCGAGGCGCCCCGTTGCGACGGCGCGTGCGAGCGCGGCGAGCGCCCCGGCGCGCGCACGCGGCACCCCGATCGCGTCGAGCGCCGCCACCGCGAGGTCCTCCGCGCGCGGAGACAGGCGCGCGACGCCGTCCGCCGGCGCCGCGAGCGGCCGCCCGAAGCGCTCCGCCAGCCGGCCGGCCAGCGTCGTGGCCCCCGCCACCGTCACCTGCTGGCCGAGGATGGCGCGCCATGCGAGCTCGAAGCCATCCCACGCCCCCGGCACCCGGACGCCGGGCCGCGCGACGAGGCGCCGCGCGAGGGCCGGATCGCGGCCCAGGAGCGCCGCGATGGACGCCGGGTCCGCCGCGAGGTCGAAGAGGCGCCGCACGCGCGCCACGAGCGTGCCCGCGTGGGGCGCCAGCGCGGCCGGGACGCGGAGCTCGAGCTGGTGCGGCACGGCCGAAGGCGCCACCTCGATCACGCCGCTCGCCGTCCCGAACGCGACGCTGCGCCGGTAGACGCCGCCGCTCGCCGCCTCGACGCCCGGGATGGCGCGCGCCGCGAGGTACGCGAGCACGTCTTCTAACGCGAAGGGGGCGCGCGCGGCGAGGCGCAGCACGACGGCCGCGTTCCGCGCGGACGGTGTCCGCCGCAGCTCGCGCGGCGGGGCGCCCCAGGCAGCGCGCATCGCCGTGTTGAAGCGCCGCACGCTCGCGAACCCCGCCGCGTGCGCGATGGTGGTGATCGGCAGGGCCGTCTCGTCGAGCAGCTGCTTCGCGAAATGGACGCGGCGCGTCTGGGCCACCGCGACGGGAGAGGTGCCGAGGTGCTCCGCGAACAGCCGCCGGAGGTGGCGCTCCCCACTCCCGACGCGCGCAGCCAGGTCGGCGACCGATCCGCCGTCGAGCGCGCCCGCCTCGAGCAGCCGCAGCGCGCGGTTCACCGCAGCGGACGCGCCCTGCCAGGCCGCGCTCGCGGGCGAGGCCTCGGGGCGGCAACGGCGGCACGGGCGGAAGCCCGCGTCCGCGGCCGCGGCTGCCGCGGGGAAGAACTGACAGTTGCGACGGAGCGGCGTACGCGCGGGGCAGATCGGCCGGCAGTAGATCCCGGTGGAGGCGACGCCCACGAAGAAGCGCCCGTCGAAGCGGGCGTCGCGGCTCGCGAGCGCGCGGTAGCAGACTTCCGGGTCGAGCGTCACGCAGACCGGAGTATGCCCCCGGCCCGGGTCACCGACTAGCCATTTTCGGACAGGGCCGTCGGGCGGGCCGCAGCCGGAAACGGCCGGTTTCGCGGGGCGGCGGACGCACACTCGCGCCCACGCACCCGGGAGGCCCGCGATGGCTTCGATGTCCCTCGGCTTCACGATCCGTGACAGCGCGCTCGGCCTGCTGCTCGTGGCCGCGAGCGAGCGCGGGGTCTGCCACGTGTGCTTCGGCGAGAGCGAGGCGGCGCTCGTCGCCGCGCTGCGCGCGGAGCTTCCGGCCGCCCAGCTGGTCCGCGACGACGCGCGCCTCGCGGCCTGGGCGGACGCGCTCGTTCGCGCGGCCGCGGGGCGTGGCGGCGCCGAGCGGGTACCGCTCGACGTCGCCGGCAGCCGCTTCCAGCGTCGCGTCTGGGACGCCCTCCGTGCGATCCCGTGCGGCCAGACGCTCTGCTACGGCGAGGTCGCGGCGGTGCTCGGCGCCCCGACTGCGGCGCGCGCCGTCGCCCGCGCCTGTGCCGCGAATCCCGTCGCGCTCGCCATCCCGTGCCATCGCGTGGTGCCGAATCAAGCGGGGCCGGGCGGCTATCGCTACGGCTCCTGGCGCAAGCAGGCGCTGCTCGCCCGCGAGCGCACGGCGCCGGCCCGCGAGCGCACGGCGCCCGCCCGCGAGACCGCGACCCGGGCGAGCGTCGGCGCGGATTGACCGCGGCGCGGGCGCGCTGCTAGAACGCGACGTGCCCGCGCCCCCGGCCCCCCTCCTGCTCGCCGTCGTGCCCGCGCCCGCGGTCCTGCTCGCCGTCGTGCTCGTCACGATCGGCTGCGATCGCGCGACGCGAGACGCGCCCGCCCCCACCCGTGCCGCGGCCAGCGCGTCGCCGGCCGCCTACGTCGGGAGCCAGCGCTGCGCCGAATGCCATGCCACCGAGACGGCGCGCTGGCAGGGCTCGCACCACGACGCCGCCATGCAGGACGCCACCCCCGAGACGGTACGCGGCGCCTTCGACGGCCGAAGCCTCGACCACTTCGGCGAGCTCTCGACGTTCTTCGCGCGCGATGGCCGCTACTTCGTGAACACCGTCGGCCCCGACGGCGAGAACGCCGACTTCGAGGTCGCCTACACCTTCGGCGTCGAGCCGCTCCAGCAGTACCTGGTGCGGCTGCCGGGCGGCCGCCTCCAGGCGCTCGCCACCGCGTGGGACACGCGCCCGGCCGCTGCCGGCGGCCAGCGCTGGTTCCACCTGAACGCCGACGAGCCGATCCCGGCGGACGACGTGCTCCACTGGACGAAGCTCTCGCAGCGCTGGAACGCGCAGTGTGCCGAGTGCCACTCCACGGACCTGCGCAAGGGATACGACGCCGACGAGCAGGTCTACGAGACACGCTGGGCGGAGCTCGACGTGGCCTGCGAGGCGTGCCACGGCCCGGGCTCGCGTCATGTCGCATGGGCCGCGGACGCGCCGCGCGGCGACGCGGCCGGCGAGCCGGCGCTTCGCGACGGGGCCGGCGAGCCGGCGCTTCGCGACGGGCCCGGCCTCGTGGTCCGCTTCGAGCCCTGGCACGAGGGTCGCTGGCGCTTCCAGGGCGAGCAGCCGATCGCGCGCCGCACGGCGCCGCTCGCATCCCACGTCGAGCTCGAGACCTGTGCCCCGTGCCACGCGCGGCGCTCCACGCTGCGCGAGGGACGGCTCCCGGGCGAGCCGTTGCTCGACAGCCATCGCCCCGCCCTGCTCGAGCCCGGTCTCTACGAGGCCGACGGCCAGATTCGCGACGAGGTCTACGTCTGGGGCTCGTTCCTGCAGAGCCGCATGTACGCCGCCGGCGTGACGTGCAGCGACTGCCACGAGCCCCACTCGCTGGCGCTCCGCGCCGAGGGCAACGCGCTCTGCGGCCAGTGCCATCAGCCCGCCGTCTACGACGTCGAGGCGCACCACCACCACGTCCCCGAACGGGCCGGCGCCGACTGCGTGTCCTGCCATCTGCCCGCGCGCACCTACATGCAGGTGGACGCGCGGCGCGACCACTCGTTCCGGGTACCGCGGCCGGATCTCTCGGTCTCGCTCGGAACCCCGAACGCGTGCACGGACTGCCACGCGGACCGGCCCGCCCGCTGGGCGGCCGAGGTGGTGGCCGGCTGGTTCCCGGGCGGACGCAGCGGAACCCCGCACTACGCCGAGGCCCTGGCGGCCGGTCGCCGCCGCGCGCCGGGCGCGGCCGAGGCGCTCGCCAGCGTCGCGGGCGACGCGCGGCAGCCCGTCCTGGTTCGCGCGACCGCGCTCTCCTTGCTCGATGCACGCTGGGGCGGGCCGGCCCCCGACGCCCTCGAGGCGGGGCTGCGGGACTCCCACGCGCTGCTCCGGCTCGGCGCCGTCGAGGGCGCCCGCACCCTCGCACCGGCCGCGCGGGCCGCGCTCGTGGCGCCGCTGCTCGACGACGAACGGCTCGCGCTGCGACTCGATGCCGCGCGCGCGCTCGCGGACGTCCCGGCCGAGCACTGGAGCGCGCCCCAACGCAGCCGCTTCGCGGCCACGCTCGGGGAGCTGCGCCGGGCGCTCGCGCTCGACGCGGATCGGCCGGAGTCGCACGTGGGCCTCGGCCTGCTCGCGCTCCAGCAGGGCGACTTCGAGGCCGCGCGCGAGGCCTACCAGGCCGCGCTCGCCATCGCCCCCTGGTTCGTGCCGGCCTACGTGAACCTCGCCGACCTCGAGCAGCGGAGCGGCCGGGATGCGGAAGGCGAGGCCTGGCTGCGCAAGGCCATCGCCGTGGCCCCGGATCTAGCGGAGCCACACCACGCCCTCGGTCTCTGGCTGGTGCGGGCGGGCCGCGGCGACGAGGCCGAGAGCGAGCTCGCGCGCGCCGCGGCAATCGCCCCCGAGAGCGCGCGCTTCGCGTTCGCCCATGCGCTGATCGTCGACGCCCGGGGCGCACGGGCCGAGGCCCTGGCGCTCGCGGAAGCGGCGCTCGAGCGCCACGCCGGCGACCGCGACCTCCGCATCGCCGCCGCCAGCTTCGCCGGTGCCCTCGGCCGGCGCGAGCAGGCGCTCGCCCACGCACGCGAGCTGGTGAGCGCCTGGCCGGACGACGCCGAGGCCCGGGCGCTGCTCGCCGAGCTCGAGAAACGGGCGGAGACCGCGCCCGAGGCTCCAGCGGGGCCGACCGATTAGCCCGAGCGGGCGGCCGAAGGGCGGGCCTCGGCGGCTACGAGCGGCTCAGGCGGTCCTGCTTCGGCGGCGCCAGGCGAGCAGTGCACCCGCCGGCGCGAGCATCCAGATCGGGGCCGGCAAGGGCACGGCCGTGCCGGTCACGGTGCCCGACACCAGGTCCCGCTGTCCGCGGTCTCCGGCGCCGAGGCAGTCGGGCACGTTGATGCACCACACCTCCACCGTGAAGCCATCGACCTCGAACGCCACGGCGCCGCCCGCGTTGGTCAGGAAGTCGAAGAAGACCAGGCTGAGAGACGACTCGTCGACGGCGTTCGGCCAGTCGTCGGAGTCCAGGTCGAGCGTCGTGCTGCCGCCCACGTCGAAGTTCGCATCGGAGTACGAGGCGCCGCCGAACTCCGTGCCGGAGGTGGTGGTGATGCTGATCGACGAGTAGGTGTCCGTGTCCGCGTCGTAGACGAACGATCCGGTCAGCGTCCCGCCATCATCGAAGCTCGCGCCGCTGATCGTCCAGAGGATCGGAACCGCGTGGACCGGCGCTGCCAGGGACAGGCAGCAGGCAGCTACGAACGCCACGGCGAGGACCTTCATGGGGTGATTTTGCCCCACAGGAGATCCCGAAATCAACCAGAATCGCTCGCGAGCGCTAGCCGAGCAGCGCCTCCGCGCGCGCCAGCAGCGGCTCTACGGCCTTCACGATCTCCTCCCAGAGCGGATCGGGGCGCTTGCCGCGCCGGTGGAGCGAGAGGTTCAGGCCGCTGATGATCGCGAACTTGTAGGCGGCGAGCGCGCGGTACCAGTCGAGGTCGGCGAGCGGCGCGCCCCACGCCTCCTGGTAGAGCGCGACCAGCTCGTCCGCGCGCGGGAACGGCGTGTCTCCGGGACCGAGCCCGCCGCCGTCCCACGCCGCTGGGTCGTTGAACGTCGCGATCCAGCCGACGTCGTTCCCCGTCGCACCGATCCCGACCAGCTCCCAGTCGATCACGGCGAGCAGCCGTCCTTCGAAGGAGAAGAACAGGTTCGCCACCTGGAAGTCGCCGTGGAACAGGCCGACGCGCGCGTCTGCGGGGAGCCGCGCGAGCAGACGCTCGCGCACCTTCGGCTGGAGCCGGAAGCGCTCGGGGTCGGCGAGCTTCGGCACGAAGCGGTCCCAGCGCTCGACGTCCGATGCGAACGGGATCGGCGGCCCGAGCCCCGCCGCCCGTTCCTGCCACGGCACCCGGTGGATGCCGGCGAGGGCGGTCATGGCCTGGCGCGCCATCTCGCGCAGCTGGTCGGCCGAGCACTTGGCACCCCAATCGCCCGGGCCGAGACGCAGCACATCGCCTTCGAGCTTCGGCACCACGAAGTAGGGGCGGCCGAACCACTCGAGGTCGTCGCCCGACCAGCGCACCGTACAGTGCGGCACGTCGGTGCCCTCGAGCGCGGTGAGCGCCTGCACCTGGCGCAGCACGTCGGCCGTTCCCTGCCACTTCACGTTCGGCGGCGGCAGGCGCAGGAAGAAGGACTCGCGACCCGCCCGGCGCTCGAGGTCGAAGCCGTAGGCGAAGCCGGCGTGGCCCGGCATCTTGTGGACGCCGCCGACCGCGGCTTCGGGATCGCCGGTCTTCGCACGCACGAACGGCACGAGACGCTGCGCCAGCTCCTCGAGCTCCATGGCCCGCAACATAGCCGGGCGCACCCCCGACGCTGGGGCGGCGCCGGGGCGCGCGAACGCCTACATTGCGCGCGCTATGGAAAGAAAGCCCCGCAAGCAGGAGCAGGAGACGGCGCGGCGCGAGATCAGCGAGCTCGCGCCGAACGTGCTCCGCATGGAGCTCCCGATCCAGATGCCCGGCCTCGGGCACGTGAACATGTACGCGCTGATCGACGAGCGCGGCGCCGCCGTGGTCGATCCCGGGCTGCCCACGCCGGGCAACTGGAAGGCCGTCCAGGACCGCCTCCAGCAGGCCGGGCTCCGCCCGAAGCACGTGCACACCGTGATCGTCACACACTCGCATCCCGACCACTTCGGCGGCGCGGCCCGCTTCGCGCGCGAGGCGGACGCCGAGATCGTGGCGCACCGCTCGTTTCGCTTCGGCGTGATCGAGGCCACGCAGGACCCGGAGGTCTCGGTCGAGGACCTCGCGGCCAGCGGCGAGGACGACGAGTCGCACCGGCGCGTGCTCCAGGCCTGGAACCACAAGACGCCGTGGGGCGGCCAGCATCCCCGCCCGCCCGTCCGCATGCGGCTGCGCTGGCGCCTCGCGCGCTGGCTCGGGCGCTCCTTCGTCCCGCCCATCACGAAGCCGGTGCAGGCCGGCGAGGTGCTCCGCGTCGGCGGTCGCGAGTGGGTGATCCGGCATACGCCCGGCCACACCGAGGACCACATCTGCCTCCACGACCCGGCCGACGGGCTGTTCCTCTCCGGCGACCACGTGCTGCCGACCATCACCCCGCACATCTCCGGGCTCGCCCTCTCGAAGGACCCCCTCGACACGTTCTTCGACTCGCTCGACCAGGCGGCGGCCACGAAGGACGTCCGGCAGGTGCTGCCGGCCCATGGGCACCCCTTCGAAGACCTGGCCGCGCGCTGCCAGGCGATCAAGCAGCACCACTACGATCGGCTCGACACCGTGAAGCGCATCGGCCGGGAGCTCGGGCCGTCCACCGTGCAGGCCTTCTCGCGGAAGCTCTTCAAGCCGCGCAGCTGGGGCGAGATGGCCGAGAGCGAGACCTACGCGCACCTCGAGCACCTGCGGCTCGCAGGCGAGGCCGAGGTGCACCGCGACGCCGACGGCTACCTGATCTACCAGACCGGCTGAGGCAGGCCCGTCGGGCCGCTCGAGGCCCTCGGGCGAGCGCCCCATTCTGGCTTAGACTGGCCGCCCCGATGAGCGAGACGAAGTCCCCCTTTCGCATCCTCCCGCAGCTCACGCCGGAGAACGAGCACTACTGGAAGGGCGGCGCGCGCGGGGAGCTCTGCTTCCTGCGCTGCGGCGACTGCGCGACCTGGGTCCACCCGCCCTCCCCCGTGTGTCCCGACTGCCTCTCGCGCCGGCTCACGCCCGCCGCGGTCTCCGGCCGCGCACGGCTGCTCACCTGGACCGAGAACCACCAGCCCTGGATCCCCGGCTTCGAGCCGCCCTACCTGATCGCGATCGTCGAGATCGAGGAGCAGCCTGGGCTTCGCGTCACCACGAACCTCGTGAACTGCCGCCCCGACGAGCTGCGCGCGGACCTCCCCGTCCAGGTCCGGTTCGAGGAGCGCGAGGACGGGATCCACCTGCCGCTGTTCGAACCGGTACGAGGCTGAGCGGCCGTGGAGGGTCTCGAGCGCAAGGCGGCGGTGACCGGCATCGGGCAGTCCGAGGTCGGACGGCGCCTGAACCGCGACCCGCTGGGGCTCACCGTCGACGCCTGTCTCGCAGCCATCGAGGACGCCGGGCTCACGCGCGCCGACATCGACGGCGTCGCCACCTACCCCGGCATGATGATGGCCGCCCCCGGCTTCAGCGGCGCAGGCGTGACCGAAGTCCAGGAGGCGCTGCGGCTGAACCTGAACTGGTGGGCGGGCGGGCCGGAGACCTCCGGGCAGCTCGGCTCCGTCATCACAGCCTGTGCCGCCATCGCGGCGGGCTTCGCCCGCCACGTGCTCTGCTTCCGCAGCGTGTTCGAGTCCACCGCCCAGGGCGGCGGGCGACGCGCCGGGATCGGGGTCGGGAGCGGCCGCGGCGGCCCGCCGCGCGCGAGTGGCATGCTCCAGTGGACGCTTCCCTACGGCGCGGCCTCCGCCGCCTGCTGGATCGCGATGTTCGCCCAGCGCCACTTCCTCGAGTACGGCACGACCCGCGAGCAGATGGCGTGGATCGCGCTCAACGCGCGCCGCAACGCGGCCGGGAACCCCAAGGCGATCTACCGGGAGCCGATGTCGCTCGACGACTACCTCGCGGCCCGCATGATCTCGACCCCGTTCTGCCTCTACGACTGCGACGTCCCGGTGGACGGCGCGACCGCCTTCGTGCTCTCGCACGTCGACGCGGCGCGCGACCTGCGCAGGCGGCCGCTCCGCGTCGAGGCGATCGGCGCCGCGCTCCATGGGCGGCCCTCGTGGGACCAGTTCGACGACCTCACGACCATGGCGC
Organism: Myxococcota bacterium; assembly: GCA_041605395.1. GTDB lineage: Bacteria > Myxococcota_A > UBA9160 > UBA9160 > UBA6930 > JBFIYM01. The sequence goes on from JBFIYM010000010.1 coordinate 23,423, forward strand.
TGCGCGACGCCGGCCGGATGCTCTGGGAGCGCACCGACCTGACGCCCGCCGATGTCGACGTCGCCGAGTGCTACGACGGCTTCAGCTTCATCGCGATGGCCTGGCTCGAGGCGCTCGGCTTCTGCGGCAAGGGCGAGAGCGGGCCCTTCATCGAAGGGGGCGCGCGCATCGCGCTCGACGGCGAGATCCCGCTCAACACACACGGCGGCCAGCTCTCCGCAGGGCGGCTCCACGGCTACGGCTTCCTGCACGAGGCCTGCGTGCAGCTCTGGGGCGAGGGCGGCGAGCGCCAGGTGCCCGGCTCGCCGGAGGTCGGCGTGGCCGCGGCGGGCGGCGGCCCGCTCGGGGGCTGCCTGCTCCTCGCGCGTCTCTAACCGGGCCCCGACGCGGGGCGGACGGGAGCGAACGGACATGAAGACCCAGGGAAGCAGCGCGATCGTGGTAGGCGGCGCGTCCGGCATGGCGCGCGCGACGGCGGAGCGGCTCGTGGCCGGCGGCGCCCGCGTGGCGCTGCTCGACCTCCCGAGCTCGAAGGGCGAGGAGGTGGCCGCCGCGCTCGGGGGCGACACGCGCTTCTACCCCTGCGACGTCACCGACTTCGCCGGCACCGAGGACGCGCTCGCGCGCGCCGCGGACGCCCTCGGCGCCCTCCACTTCTGCGTCAACACCGCCGGCGGCGGCATCGCCAAGCGGACGCTCGCCAAGGACGGGCCCCACCCGCTCGACGCCTTCCAGCGCGTGATCGACCTGAACCTCGTGGCGAGCTTCAACGTGGCGCGCCTCGCCGCCGAACGCATGAGCAAGAACGAGCCGGACGAGGCCGGCGAGCGCGGCGTGATCCTGATGACCGCCTCGATCGCGGCCTTCGAGGGACAGATCGGCCAGGTCGCCTACCCGGCCGCCAAGGCCGGGATCGCGGGCATGACCTTCACGATGGCCCGCGACCTCGGCAGCCTCGGCATCCGCGTGATGACGATCGCGCCGAGCCTGTTCCACACCGGGCTGACGCGGGGGATCCCGCAGGCCATGGAGGACGCCCTCACCAAGGACGCCGCCTTCCCGAAGCGCATGGGACGCCCGGAGGAGTACGCGCGGATGGCGCTCGCCATCTTCGAGAACCCGATGCTGAACGGCTCCACCATCCGCCTCGACGGCGGCCAGCGCTTCGCGCCGAAATGAGCCCGGCGGCCGAGACCCCGAAGGGCATCGCCGCGGACCCGGTGACGGAGTGGCTCGCCGCGAACGTCGACGGCGTCACGCCGCCCTTCGACTTCGCGCTGATCACGGGCGGACACTCGAACCTGACCTACCGCGTGACCGACGCGGCCGGCCGCAAGCTCGTGCTGCGGCGTCCGCCGCTCGGCGCCGTTCTCGCCACCGCGCACGACATGGGACGCGAGCACCGCATCATCGCGGCGCTGGCCGGGACCGGGGTGCCCGTGCCCCCCGCGCTCGGCCTCTGCACCGACACGGCGGTGAACGATGCGCCCTTCTACGTGATGGCGTTCGTCGAGGGGGCCGTGCTCGACACGGGGGCGATGGTCGAGAAGCACGTCCCCCCGGCGTCGCGCCGCGGCCTCGGTCGCCACGTGATCGAGGTGCTGGCCCGGCTCCACGGCGTCGACGTGGACGCGGTCGGGCTCGGCGATCTGGGCCGGCGCGAGGGCTACGTGCCGCGGCAGCTCAAGCGTTGGCGAACGCAGTGGGAGAAGTCGAAGACGCGCGAGCTCCCGGCCATGGAGGAGGTCTACGAGGCCCTCCAGTCGGGCATCCCCGAGCAGGAAGGCACCGCGGTCGTGCACGGCGACTACCGCCTCGGGAACATGCTGACCGGGGACGACGCGCGCATCGCGGCGGTGCTCGACTGGGAGCTGTGCACGCTCGGCGACCCGCTCGCCGACGTCGGCTACCTGATGAACAACTGGGCCGAGCCGGGCGAGACCGGCCCCGCGAGCCGCGGCGCCGCACTGGCGCCCACCGTGGTGGAGGGCTTCCCCACCCGCACCGAGATGGTCGCGCACTACGGAGAGCTGACCGGCCGCGACGCCTCCCGCATCGACTACTACCGCGCCTTCTCCTACTGGCGGCTCGCGGCGATCGTGGAGGGGGTGCTCGCGCGTTACTTGAAGGGTGTGATGGGAAAGGCCGCCGATACCAGCGCGTTCCGGGCCCAGGTCGACGGCCTGGCCGCCGCCGCCCTCGAGCGCGTGCGAGCACTCGGCTAGCGACCCCCGGTCGGGCGCTCGGTCAGCCCGGCCCCGGGCCTTCGGCGCGCGGCGCGGTCGGGAGCGGGGCCCCTTCGGGCAGCTCGATCGGATCGCCTCCGTGGCGGATCACGGCGTCGAGTCGCTCCAGGTCGAAGAGATCGTCGGGCACGGGCAGGCCCACCGCGACCTGCACCCACTCGAGCGTCGAGTGCTCCAGCGTGATCGGGTTCTCCGTGCGCATTCGCGTCGGGATCGGATGCCCGCCGATGGTCTCGACGCGCTCGAACGCGATCTCCCAGATGCGCGCGCCCGTTCCGTCGTAGATGTGAGTGCGTTTCGGCAGGGCGGTCAACGGATCGAGCTGCGTCTCGACGCGCCCGTAGTGGTGGTAGGCGCCGCTGCGCAGCTCCACGACGCCCTGCCCGGGCAGCTCCCGGGCGCTCCCCGAGCGGCGAGGCGCGAGGCCCGTGAAGCCCAGGTCCTCGAGACGGAAGTGGGTGCCGTCGAAGTTCTCGGTGCCGTCGAGCCCGGCGCTGCGCACGAACTGGTGCCAGCGGATGTCCCAGACCCAGGTCACGACCGAGCCGTCGGCGAAGCTGTCGATGCGGAACACGGCCGGGCGGATGCTGGCGTCCTCGGGATCGCGGACCTCGACGAGGGTGCGCATCGTGGCCCCGCGTGCGTCGCGCAGCAGCTCGATCACGACCTCGCGCTCGCTCTCGGTGTGGTCGACCGTGCGCGCGCGGATGCGGGCCGCCAGCGTGTCGCCGAGGCGGAGCGCGCCGAGCATGCGCTCGATCCAGGGCTCGGCGCTGCCGGGCGCCGGCGGCGGCTCGGCCACCTCGGAGGCCCCGGCCGGCCCACCGGACGCAGCGACGAGCGCGGCGGCGAGGACGAGCGGTCGCAGCCCCCGGATGGATCGTCGCCCCACGTGCTGCGCCCTCCCCGGGCCAGCATGGCGGCCGCCGCCCCGGAACGCCAGCGCGCGCGCCACCGGGGCGCCAGCGCGCGCGCCACCGGGGCGCCAGCGCGCGCGGCGCGTTCGCTGGCACCCCGGGGCTCGGATAGGCTCGCGGCCCGGAGGGCGGCATGGCGACCTTGTACTACGAGAACGAGGCGGACCTGGGCACGCTGCGCGGCCGGCGCGTCGCCGTGGTGGGCTACGGAAACCAGGGGCGTTCCTGGGCGCTCAACCTGCGCGACTCCGGCTGTGGCGTCGAGGTCTGCGTGCGCGCGGACGCGTCGCGCGAGCAGGCGCGGGCCGACGGCTTCGACACCGCGGAGATCGAGGCGGCGAACGGCGCCGACGTCCTCTGCGTGCTGGTGCCGGACGACGCGATCCCGGGGCTCGGCCTCGCGCCGCGCCGGGAGGCGCTCACCGTGCTGGCCAGCGGCTACACGCTCGCCTTCGGGCGCTTCGATCCGGCGGGGGACGTCGGCATGGTGGCGCCGCGTATGCTCGGACCCGAGGTGCGCCGCTGCTACGAGGAAGGCGTCGGCTTCATCAGCGCGGTGGGGGTGCACCGGGACGCGTCCGGCCAGGCCCTGGCACGCACCCTGGCGGTGGCCAAGGCGATCGGCGGGCTCCGCCAGGGGGCGCTCGCCCTCACGCCGAAGCAGGAGGCGGTGCTCGACCTGGCGGTGGAGCAGGTGCTGTCGCCTGCGCTCACGCACGTGAACCAGACGTTCGTGGCCACGATGCTGGCCCAGGGCATCCCGCTCGAGGCGGTGATGACCGAGCTGGTCCTCTCGGGCGAGGTCGAGCGCAGCTACCGGCTGCTGCGCGAGGTGGGCTACACCGGACAGTTCGGCTTCCACTCCCCGACGAGCCAGTACGGCCAGCTCTCGCGGCGCGGCGCCTACGAGCACCTCGATCTCCAATCGACCATGGAGCGGCTCACCGACGACATCGCCTCGGGCCGCTTCGCCGACGAGTGGGACGCCGAGAGCCGGGCCGGCCATCCCCGCCTCACCGCACTGCGCGAGCAGTTCGCCGGCCCCGCCGTCGCGGCCCTCGAGCGCGCGATGCGAGAACGCCTGGGCCCCACCGCCACCCCGAAAGTGAAATAGGGGGACGGAACCGTTCGTTCACCGGGTCGCGAGGCGCGAACCCAGCAGCCCTCCTATGCTGGCCGCATGCGCCTCCCCGCTCTCTTCCTCGTCCTCTTCGGCCTCGCCTGCGGGGGTCCGCCCGCGGGCAAGACGGTGTACCGCGGCGGCCCCGTCGTCACGATCGACGCGGAGAATCGCGTGGTGGAGGCGCTCGGGGTCGAGGGGGATCGCATCGGCGCGGTCGGGAGCGAGGCGCACGTACGGGCCTGGGCCGGCGAGGATGCGCGCGTGGTCGACCTCGGCGGCCACGCGCTGCTACCGGGCTTCGTGGATGCCCACGGGCACTACCCGGGCGAGGGCATCTACGCCACGACCGCCGATCTGAACCCGCCGCCGATCGGCGACGTGCGGAACCTCGACGACCTGGTCGAGCGCCTGCGTGCGCGCGCCGAGCGGGTCGGCTCCGGCGACTGGGTGGTCGGCATGAGCTACGACGACACGCTCCTCGCCGAGGGGCGCCATCCGACCCGCGCCGATCTCGATCGCGTCTCGAACGAGCACCCGGTCGCCGCCATCCACATCTCCGGCCATCTCGCCGCCGTGAACACACTCGGCCTCGCGGCGCTCGGCATCGACCGCAGCGCGCGCGATCCGGACGGCGGACGCATCCAGCGCGACGCCTCGGGCGAGCCGAACGGGGTGCTCGAGGAGACGGCCATGGAGGCCGTGATGGCGCCGGTGTTCTCGCCCGGGCTCACCGGGATGCTCGCGATCGTGCAGGAGGCGAACCGACGCGCGCTCGCCGCCGGCGTCACCACGGCGCAGTCCGGCTACGCGTCCGAGGAGATCCTGGCCCTGCGCTGGCTCTCGTGGCTCGGCTTGATCCCGCTCCGCCTGGTGCTCTGGCCGGGGGCCGAGCTGATGGACGACGTGCTGGCCGGGAAGACGAAGCTGCCCGAGACCGACCCCCTCTGGGTGCGCATCGGGGCGGTCAAGATCGTGTCCGACGGCTCCATCCAGGGCTACACCGGCTACCTGCGCGAGCCCTATCACGTGCCCCCGGGCGACGACCCCGAGGCACGGGGCTACCCGCGCTACCCGAAGGACGAGCTCCGCGCCCGCGTGGCGAGCTATCGCGCCGCCGGTCGTCAGGTGGCCATCCACGCCAACGGCGACGCCGCCATCGACGACACCCTCGACGCACTCGAGGCGGCGCAGCTCGGCGATCCGCAGCTCGACGCGCGACCGGTGATCATCCACGCCCAGATGACGACGCCCGACCAGCTGAAGCGCATGGCGAAGCTGCGCGCAATTCCGAGCTTCTTCGTGCTGCACACCTACTACTGGGGCGACCGGCATCGCGACCGCTTCCTCGGGCCCGAGCGGGCCGACCGCATCAGCCCCACGAAGACCGCCCAGGACGAGGGCGTCCGCTTCACGATCCACTGCGACTCGCCGGTCGTCCCGATGGAGCCGCTGCGCCTGGTCTGGTCGGCGGTGAACCGACGCACCACGAGCGGGGACGTGCTCGGCGCCGGCGAGCGGATCGACGTCGCCTCGGCGCTCCGCGCCGTCACCATCGACGCCGCCTACCAGCACTTCGAGGAGGCGGACAAGGGCTCGCTCGAGCCGGGCAAGCTCGCCGACCTGGCGGTCCTGGACCGCTCGCCGCTCGCCACGCCGCCGGCCGTGATCGACTCGATTCGGGTGCTCGAGACGATCGTCGGCGGCGAGACCGTCTGGCGAGCAGCCGAGTGAAGGGCGCCCGAGCGCTGCGGGCCGTGAACGGCGCCCGGGTGGGGTCCCGACGCTAGGCGAGCAGCTTGCGCAGGAAGCGCAGGCCATCCTCGGCGATGGCATCCTGCGAGCGCGCCAGCGGTCGCCAGATCGCCGCCGCCGCCGCGATGGCCTGGCAGTCGGGTGTGAAGGACTCGATCACACAGTCGCCCCGGTAGCCGACGTTGGTGAGCCCGCGCCGGAGCCCGTCCCAGTCCACCTGACCGCTGCCCGGGGCGCCGCGGTCGCTCTCGCTGGCGTCCACGTAGACGAGGTCGGCACCGACGGTCTCCACGGCGGCGCACACGTCGCGTTCCTCGATGTTCATGTGGAAGGTGTCGAGGTGCCCCTTCACCGCCGCATGGCCGACGTCGGCCAGCAGGCGCACGAGCTGCCCGGCCGTGTTCACGAGGTCCGTCTCGAAGCGGTTGAGCGGCTCGACCGCCAGGATCACGCCGTGGTCTGCCGCCATGTCGCCCGCGCGGCGGAGCCCTTCCACCGCCCGTTCCCATTCGATCTTGCGCTGCTCGGGCGGGACGTGGCGGCGCTTGCCGACGGCGGAGTAGCTGGGGCCGACGAGGCGCCGCACGCCCCAGCGCTCGCACAGTGCGAGCGTGTCGCGCAGGTAGGCGAGGCTCTCCTCGCGATAGCGGGGCTCGTCGTGGGTGAGGTCGCGCGTCGGACCGAAGGCGCCCGTCACGTGCACCCGGAGGCCGCTCTCCCGAATCGCCTCGCCCACGGCAGCGGCGTCGATCGCGTCCGGCTCCTCGACGGGGATGGTGAAGGCGTCGAAGCCCATCGCTCTCGCGCGCCCGAGCAGGGCGACCGACTCGGCCGTGAACGGCGAGGTCCACACCCAGGCGTTGACGCCGATTCCGATCGACACGACCGGAGCATACCCCGACTCAGGAGTCGGCCGGCTTCACCACCTCGGCGACCACGAGACCGCGCCCGTTGCCGGAGACGCTCGCTTCGAGCTGCGGCGAGCGTTCGAGGATGCGGTCCAGCTCCTGCGCCACCGCCTCGTCGGGCGGGTCGAAGCGGAGCCACAGGCCGTGCGACCCGTCGTCGCGCGCCACCTCGGCGTCGAGCGTCACGGAGGTGGCGCAGGCCGCGTCGTAGAGCGCGAGCCGCATGCGGTCTCCGAGCGCAAGCTCCGGGTGGGGCTCGACGCGCAGCCCGTCGCGCGAGAGGTCCACGCCGAACAGGGCGTGGCGCACGCGCTGGACCTCGGGATCGAGCGCGAGCACCTCCTCCCGGTGCGCGGCGCGCGGCCCATGGCGCCGCTCGGGCCGGGCAGGTGTCGACCCGACCTCTCGATCGGTCGCGGACACGGCCGGGGCCTCCGAATCGCGCAGGCGCTTCCGAAGCTGCGGCGGCCCCATGCTGTGTCGCTGGATCAGCGCTTCGAGCCGCTCGCGGGCCGTCGCGCCGAGGCGGTCGAAGCGCAGCGCCAGGGCCACCCGCTCCGCGGGCTCGGTCGCGCGACGTCGCTCCGAGCGCACGACGCGCCCGGCGAGCCGGAGCGGACTCGCCCCGGTCAGCTCGCCGGGAATGCGGAGACCGATGCGGTCGCCGGGCTCGTACCATTCCTTCGTGAACAGCCGACAGCCGGTTCGCGAGAGCTCGAGCAGGGTGGCCTGACGCCGTGCCAGCCGGAGGCGCAGGTTGATCTCGCAGCCGAACGGGAGGCGGGGCGCCTCGCGGCGCTCGCGCCCGCGGTAGAGCGCGCGCAGCAGCAGCAGGCGCATGGCCTGGGGATGGACGGGCCGCCGGACCACGTAGCGAAAGCCCTGGCGGCGCAGCATGCCGGTCAGGACCTGCGAGTTCGTGTCGACGACCGCAATCGTCACGATGCCCTGCCCTTCCACGGCGGGCCCGACCGAGAGGCGCAGCGCGGCGCGCGCGGCCGCCACCACGACGCGCGGGGGCCGCTCCCAACCGGTGAAGCCCTGGGTATCCACGACGCGGTGGCGGACCGGATCGGCGCCCAGGGCCTCCAGCAGGCCGTGGACGTCGTCGAGCTCGCCGTTGTCGATGAGCAGCGCGTCGGCGCGGCACAGGCTCTCCGGCGCCCACTCCGGGGCAGGCGGCAGGGCATCGGTCTCGAGCGCCTCCCAGTGCTCGTCGAACTCAGGCTTCTCCGACTCGGCCATCGAAAGCCCGGCGACTTCCGTGTCCGCGCTCGACGACCAGGCGTCCACCCCCGCGGCGGCATCCCCGGGTGACGTCTCCGTGGGCGCGTCGTCCGCGGGCTCGACGCCCTCGCCGACCTGGATGTCGATCGTCACCGGGCCCACGAAGGCGTCGGCCGGGTGGCTGCCGCCCCAGTCGTCGACCGTCTCCCAGACCTGGTCCGCATCCACCGCGGGCTCGATGCCGAGCAGTGCGTAGTAGGTGGGCGGCGCCTCTACGATGCGGATTCCCACGCCACGACGGATCATGCTCGCGAGCACGGCGGGAGTGAAGCGACGGCGCACGACGCGACCGCGCAGCACCATCTCGGGCGTGCGCTCCGGGCGCAGCCGCATCGAGAGCTCCACCCCCGGATCGATGGCGGTGTCGGTCTGGAGGAACAGGCCCTCGGCCGAGAGATCGACCACGATCCCGGCGTAGGAATGACCCTCGTAGCCGAACTCGCACGGGATCCGGCGCTTCACGCGCTGGCTGCTTCGACGATTCATACACCCGCCCCGTGCCGCGAATCGCGCTGCACGGCGCTGGTGGGAATCGGCATCCCGCAACGGACGCTTGACGCACGAGATCCCGGTTTCGATCTCGTACTTCCGGCACCCGAGGGGACGGGCTGGTGACCCAGGCAGGGCTCGAACCTGCGACCTCCTGCTCCGGAGGCAGGCGCTCTATCCAACTGAGCTACTGGGCCAGAGGTCGGAGCGGGCGCGCCGCTCGCGGCCGTCGAGACGCTAGCAGAGCGCCAGAGCGGACGGTCGTCGCTAGCCTCGCGAGCGTGCGCAAGCAGTACCACTTCTGGCGAACGGAACGCGGCCTGGCAGCCTGGGACGTCGAGCGGCTCATCCGGCTCTCGCGGGGGCTGCCCCGCTGCCGGGTCCGGATCGACGCGATCCGCGAGCTCGACGAGGTCTACTGGTTCGACGACGACGAGGAGCGCCCCACCTGCCGCCGGGTCCTCGATCACCTGCGCCTGATCGAGGCCACCGACCTGGCGCACCCGATCCTCCTGGGCGCGGACGGGCGGGTCATGGACGGCATGCACCGGGTCGCCAAGGCGCTGCTCGAGGGTCGCCAGGAAATCGAGGCCATCCGCTTCGAGCGCGACCCCGAGCCCGACTACGTCGGTCGCCGGCCCCGCGACCTGCCGTACTGACCGGCCGACGCGGCACTTCGCGATAGCATCGGGCGCATGAAGCTCCTGCTCCGCGTTCTCTCCGGGCTGGTGGGCCTGATGATGCTCGCCAACGGCGTGCGCTTCGGGATCGACCCGGCCGGCGCCGCGGCCGGGCTGGGCATGCATCTCCTGACCGGCGTCGGCGCCAGCACCCAGATCGGGGACATCGGCGCCTTCTTCCTCTCGATCGCGACCTTCGTGGCGCTGGCCCAGCGCCGCGGCGCCGCCCACTGGCTGCTCCCCGCGGCCGTCCTGCTGGGCGCGGCGGCGGGGATGCGGACGTTGGCCGCCGCGACCGGAAACGCGCCCTTCGCGCCGCAGTTCATCGTGCCCGAGCTCGTGATGGTCGCGATCCTGGTCGGCGCGGCCCGCGCGCGCGCAGACGAGGCGCCCGGCCCGTAGCGCGGCGACCTCCCGTCCGGCGCAGCGGCTCGCGCCGTGCACGATGGGTTCGGCCGGGGACCCGCGGGCGCACCGCCCCGAGCGCGCCTCCGGGTGGCCCTGGCGTTCCCGAACACCGTTCGGCTAGGCTACCAGCGTTCGATGACTCCCCAGCCCGCCGAGCAGCGCCGCCTCCAGTACCGGGAAGACACGCGCCGGGCCATCCTCGACGCCGCCGAAGCGCTCCTCGTCGAGGACGGCGTGGACGCCTTCTCGATGCGCCGGCTTGCCGACCGCTGCGGCTGCACCGCGCCCACGCTCTATCACTACTTCCGCGACAAGCCGGGGCTGATCCACGAGCTCCTCGAGGAGCGCATGCAGCAGCTCGTGGCCGAGCTTCACGCCGAGTCCCCGTCCGACGACCCGCGCGAGCAGGTGTGCGCGCGCTGCCTCTCGTTCGCGCGCTTCGGCGTGCGCAACCCGCGCCACTACGAGCTGCTCGCCCTGAACCGCGGCCCGGACGCCGGGGATCCGCCCGCCGGCGAGGAGGCCCGCCGCCTGCTGGTGGGCCCGCTCGAGGCGCTGGCGCGCCGCGGCGGCCTCGGAGCGGACGACCTCGAGACGCTGCGCCTCGGCCTGTGGTCGCTGCTGCACGGGTACATCCTGCTGCGCGCGACGCACCCCGACGAGGCGTGGTCCGAAGCCGTGCTCCGGCACGCCCTGGACGCACTGCTCGAAGCCACACTCGGTGCGGCGGAGGCCGCCGGCTGATGGCGCGTCGGCCCACCTGGCTGCCGCTCGCGGGCGCCGTCGCCGCCGCCCTCTCGGCGTGCGGCAGCGAGGACGCGCCCGCGCCGGGGCCGCCGCCCGTCTACGTCGAGCGCGCGAGCGTGCACGAGGTGGTGGACCAGATCGACGCTACGGGCCAGCTGCTCGCGAAGGCCGAGGCCGTCGTGGCGGCGCAGGTCGCGGGGGAGATCACCGGCATCGCCGCCGACGAGGGCAGCGCCGTCGAGGCCGGCGCGATCGTGATCGAGATCGACCCGGAACGTCGGCAGCTCGAGCTCGCGAACGCCCGTGCCCGCGTGGTGCAAGCCGAGGCGCAGCTCGACGAGGCGCGCCGGGCGGCGGCCCGCGCCGAGAAGCTGTACGCGAACGGCGCGGTCTCCCAGGCGACGCTCGACGAAGCACGCACCGGGCTGCGCATGGCCCGCTCGCGACTCGAGGCCGAGCAGGCCGAGCGCGGGCTCGCGCGTCGCGCGCTCGGCGACGCCAGCGTGGCGGCGCCGTTCGCCGCCCTCGTCGCCCGCCGCTACGTGAACGCCGGAGAGTACGTGCAGCCCGGCAAGGAGCTGTTCCGCCTCGTGGCGCTCGACCCCGTCGAGGTCGAGTTCTTCGTGTCGGAGGTCGACTCCTCGCGCGTCGCGGTCGGCCAACAGGTGGGGGTCCGCGTCTCCTCGCACCCCGAGCAGGTCTTCCACGCGGCAGTCAGCGTGGTCGCCCCGACCATCGACCCGCAGACCCGGACGCGCCGGGTGAAGGCGGTGCTGCCGAACCCGGACGGCACGCTGCTGCCCGGCACCTTCGCGCGCATCGACCTCGGCGTGGCCCGACGCTCCGGCGTGGTGATGGTCCCGAAGGAGGCGGTGCAGATCGCCGCCGACGGCAGCATCCTCTACCGCCTCGTGGGCGAGCGCGTCGAGCGTCTGGTGGTCGAGACGGGCGCCCACCACGACGGCCGGATCGAGATCCGGGACGGCGTCGCCCCCGGCGACCGGATCGTGGTGCGCGGCCAGGGCGCCCTGGTGGACGGCTCGCCGGTCTCGTTGCGCAACACCGACGGAAGCGCCGCCCCGCAGCCCGTCGGCATCGCCACCAGCGAGGGCGCGCCGTGACGCTCTCCGACGTCGCCATCCGGCGCCCGGTGCTGACCTGGATGATGACGCTGGGGCTGATCGTGTTCGGGGTGCTCGGCTACCAGCGCCTGGGCGTCGACCAGTACCCGAGCATGGAGTACCCGGTGCTGACCGTGGAGCTCTCGCTCCCCGGGGCCAGCCCGGAGACGATCGAGTCCGACGTCGTGGACGTCGTCGAGGAGCAGCTGACGACGCTCTCCGGGGTGCGCAGCGTCCGCTCGACCAGCCACGAGGGCGCCGCCCAGGTGACGGTGGACTTCACGCTCGGCACCGACCTCGACCTGATGGCGCAGGAGGTCCGAGACGTGATCGGGCGCGTGCGCCGGGACCTGCCGCCCGAGCTCGAGCCGCCGACCGTGCGGAACTTCGACCCCAACGACCAGCCGGTGCTCTGGTTCCCGCTCGAGAGCACGCGGCCGATCTCCGACGCCACCGAGTTCCTGGACCGTCAGCTCGGCCCGGTGGTCGAGACGATCCCCGGGGTGGCCGGCCTCGCCACCTTCGGCGCGCGCGAGCGGAACATCCGCATCTGGCTCGACGGCGAGGCGCTACGCGCCCGCGGCCTGGCGGCCGGCGACGTGATGCGGGCGCTCCAGCGCGAGCACGTCGAGGTGCCGGCCGGCTCCGTCGAGAGCGGCCCCGTCGAGTACGCCGTCCGGACCGACGCCGAGTTCCGCTCGCTCGCCGAGCTCGAGACGATGGTCGTGGCGCGCGGCGGGGACGCCCCGGTGCTGCTTCGCGACGTCGCACGCGTCGAGGACGGCGCCGAGGACGTCGAGACGATCGCCTACTACAACGGACGCCCCGCCATCGCGACCGGCGTGATGCGCAAGTCCGGCGAGAACACCGTCGCGATCGTGGACGCCGTCTACGAGCGCCTGCCCGCGATCCGGGCCGTGCTGCCCGAGGGCATGACCATCGCCGAGCCCGCGGGTTGGGTGGACTTCTCGAAGGGCGTGCGCGAGGCCGTCGACGAGACCGAGTTCGCGCTGATGTTCGGAGCCCTGCTCGCCGTCTTCGTGGTGTTCGTGTTCCTGCGCCGCACCCGGCCGACGCTGATCGTGGCGGCCGCGATCCCGATCTCGCTGGTGGCGACCTTCGGGCTGGTCTGGACGTTCGGGTACACGCTCAACACGATGACCCTGCTCGGCATGACGCTGGCGGTCGGGGTCGTGATCGACGACGCGATTGTCGTGCTCGAGAACATCGAACGTCACCGGGAGGGCGGCGCGAGCGCCACCGAAGCCGCCACCACGGGCACCCGCGAGATCGCCTTCGCCGCCACCGCCGCCACCGTCTCGGTGGCCGTGGTGTTCCTGCCGGTGACCTTCGTCGAGGGCCTGGTGGGGAGCTTCCTCGGGGAGTTCGGGCTCACCGTGGCGGGCAGCGTGATGATCTCCCTGTTCGTGGCGCTGACGCTCACGCCGATGCTCGCGGCGCGGATGCCCCCGCCCGCCGAGCGCGCGCACGGCAGCATCTACCACCGCCTCGAGGGGGCCCTGCGCTGGCTGGAGGCGGGCTACCGCCGGCTGCTCGACTGGACGCTCGCCCACCGCCGCCGCAGCGTCGGCATCGCGCTGGGCTCGTTCGCGCTCGCCCTGGTCTTCGGCTCCGGCCTCGAGACCGAGTTCTTCCCCCCGACCGACAACGGCATCTTCTTCGCGCGGCTCGAGGCGCTTCCGGGCACGTCGATCGAGGCGACCCGCGACTATCTGGCGCGCGACGAGGAGTACATGCTCGCCCAGCCCGAGCTGGTGGGCATGTTCTCGTCGGTGGGCGCGGCCGGCAGCTACTCGGTTCCGGCCTCCCACACCGGCATGATCTTCGGCATGCTGAGCTCCGCGAACGAGCGCGAGCGGGACATCTTCGAGCTGATCGGCGAGGCGCGTCGACACTACGGCCAGATTCCGGGCCGGACCATGCGCATCTTCAGCATGGGCGAGACCATGTCGACCCAGCCCGCGGACTTCGTGGTCGAGCTGCGCGGCAACGTCTCGCTGATGGAACTCGACAGGCTCGCGGACCAGCTGATGGCCGAGCTGTCGACGCGACCGGGCTACGTGGACCTCGACAAGAGCCTCAAGCTGGGCCTGCCCGAGCTCCGCGTCGTGCCGAACCGGCAGAAGGCCGCCGCGCTGGGCGTCGACGCGCGGACCGTCGCCACCACCATCCAGGCGATGGTAGGCGGCATCGACGTCGGGGTCTTCAAGGACGCGGGCCACCGCTACGACATCCGCATGCGTCTCGCGGAGAGCGACCGCGCGGAGCCGGAGGCGATCGGTCGCCTCTACGTCCGCAACGACCGCGGCGACGCGATCGAGCTGCGCAACCTGATCGAGGTCGAGATGGGCGCCGCCCCCTCCGCGATCACACGCACCGATCGCCAGCGGGCCGTGGCGATCTCGGGCAACCTGATCGACAAGCCGCTCGGCACCGCGATCGCCGAGGCCCGCGCGATCGCCGACGGCATCCTGCCCGAGAACGTGCGCTTCGCGCTGGCCGGCAACGCCGAGGCCATGCAGGAGGGCATGGCGGAGTTCGGCGTCGCCATGGCCCTGGCCATCCTGGCGATCTACATGGTGCTCGCCGCGCAGTTCGAGAGCCTGGTGCACCCGCTCACGGTGATGCTGGCGCTGCCGCTCGCGGTGGTGGGCGCACTCGGGGGCCTGCTCGCCACGGGCCACACGCTGAACCTCTTCAGCCTGATCGGCATCCTGCTGCTCTTCGGCCTGGTCACCAAGAACTCGATCCTGCTGGTGGACTACGCCAACCAGCTCCGCGCGGGCGGCATGGACAAGGTCGAGGCCATGCGCACCGCCGCCCCGATCCGCATGCGCCCGGTGCTGATGACGGCGCTCTCGATGGTCTTCGGCGTGCTGCCCGCGGCCCTCGGCATCGGCCCCGGGGCGGAGAGCCGCGCCCCGATGGCGATCGCCACCGCGGCGGGAATGCTCTCCTCGACGGCGCTCACGCTGCTGGTGGTGCCGGTCTTCTACCTGCTCTTCGACGACGCAGGCGAGGCGGTGAAGCGGGCCGGACGTCGATTGACCGGTCGCGGCGCTGCGGAGCCGGTGCTCCCCGGGGCCGAGCGCGATCTGGCCGGCCGCTGAGCCCGGCCCGCGGTGTCAGGCGGGTCGGATCCGGTAGCGGATCGGCAGGTGCTTCAGGCCGCCCACGAAGCTCGACGCGAGGTAGGCCGGAGCGCCCGCGGGCTCGAGTGGGTCGAAGCGTTCGGCGAGCTGCCGGAACATCACGCGCAGCTCGAGCTTCGCGAGGTTGGCGCCCAGGCAGAAGTGCTCGCCGATCCCGAACGCGAGGTGGGGGTTCGGCCGCCGATCCAGGCGCAGCTGGTCGGGCGCGTCGAAGACGGCTTCGTCGCGATTCGCCGAGGGGTAGAAGAGCACGAGCGTGTCGCCGCGGCACACGCGCCGGCCGCCCACCTCGGTGTCCCGGAGCACGGTGCGCGCGAACTGGATCACGGGCGAGGTGAAGCGGGCGATCTCGTCCGCGCCCGTGCGCAGCACCCGCGGGTCGGCGCGCAGCCGGCGCCAGGCCTCGGGCTGGGCCATCAGCGCTGCGAGACCGCCGCTGATGGCATTGCGCGTGGTCTCGTGGCCCGCCACGGCGATCAGACCGAAGTAGGCGAGCAGCTGGAGCATCGGCAGGTACTCGCCCTCGAGACGGGCGTTCGCGAGGACGCTGGCCAGGTCGTCGCGGGGTTCGCGACGCCGTTCCTCGGCCAACGCCGAGAAGTACTGGAGCAGCTCGGTCATGGCCTCGCGACGCGTCTCGCGGGCCGTCTTTCCCTCGATCTGGAACTCGGGATCCTGCGCGCCGATTCCCTGGTTGCTGAGCTTCAGGACCAGCGCCTCGTCGCGCTCGGGGACGCCGAGGATCTCTGCGATCACCCGGAGCGGCATCCGCGCCGCGACGTCGGTCACGAAGTCGCACTCGCCTTCGCGGGCGCGCTCCATCAGGTCGTCGAGCACGCGCCGGGCGATCGCCTCGACGCGCACCGCCAGACGTCGCAGCGCGTTCGGCGAGAACCAGCCCTTCGCCAGGTTCCGATAGGCCCGATGCTCGGGGTTGTCCATGGTGAGCAGCATGCGCAGCCGGCTCTTGAACTCGACCCCGCGGCGCAGCGCCTCCGGGGGACGCACGGCGTTGTGCATCATGGCCATGCGGGGCGCGTTCAGGAAGATGTCGGGCCGCTTCGAGACGGCGACGATGTCCGCGTGACGCGTGATGGCCCAGAAGGGATCGAATCCCTCGCTCTCGACCCGGTGGACCGGGGCCTCGCGCCGCAGCCGCCTCCAGACCGCGTGCGGATAGCCGCTCGCGCCGTAGCACCCGGGGTGGATGACGTCCGAGGCGTCCGTCGGGAGCGGGGTCGTCGCCATCGCCCGCGAGGATCGCACACCCGTCCGGCGTTGCCGGCTGCGCCGCGTTCGCGCGTCGACGCGTGGTAGACTCGCCGAGCGCGACGCGAGGAGGCGGATGCCGGCCGGGCGGGCCACGCTCACGATCCTGCTGCTGTGGACGCTGCTCCCCCGCGCGGCACTCGCGCAGCCGTCCCTGACCGTCGACCTGGCACTCCAGCCCACGACCTCGCTGCTCGCCCGGGTGCACGGCTACACGGGCACGGGCGCCACCGGCGTGCCCGTTTCCGGCGGGCACGACTGCGACGGCGACGGCTTCCGTGACGCGGCCTTCGCCTCCTTCCGCGCCGACCCCGCCGGCCGCACCGACGCGGGCGAGATCTATCTCGTCTTCGGCGACGGCACGGTCTCGGGCACGTTGGACGCCGGGGTCGCGCAGGCGCGGATCCTGCGGATCCACGGCGACATCGCGCTCGAGATGGCCGGCAGCGAGATCTGGATGGACGACGTCACGGGCGACGGCCTCGGCGACCTCCTGATCGCACGACAGAACTACAGCCCCGACGCGACACGCATCGGGGCCGGGGCGCTCAGCGTGCTCGTCGGCGGGCCCGAGCTCGCGGCCCACGCCGCGACCCTCCAGCCCGTAGATCTCCGGGCGCCGCCGCCCGCCCTCACCGTGCGGACCTTCGTAGGTGCCGAGGTGCTCGGCCGCCTCGGCATCTGGATGCGCACGGGCGACGTCACGGGCGATGGCGTCGCCGATCTGCTGATCGGCGCCGACCAGGAAGGGGGCGGCCTCGGCACGCACCGCGGCGCCGGCTACCTCGTGCGCGGCGGCCCGCTGCTCGCGGCCAACGGCAGCGTCGACCTCGCCGACTTCGGCACAGGCGCCTTCGCGGCCACGGGCTTCGACGGCCACGTCGTCCGGGTGGGCCCGCCGACGACCGCCGACGACCACGACCACCTGGGCGCCACGGTCCAGATCGCGGACCTCGACGGCGACGGGCGCGGTGAGGTGCTGCTGGCCGCGGCGATCAACCGCTCCGGCGCGGCGCTCGAGGCGGCCGGCGCACCCGCCGGGTCCGCCCACGGAACCGGCGGCACCGCCGACGGCTCCCTCTACATCGCCTGGGCCGACAACTTCACCGGAAACCCCTGGCCCTTGGGCTTCGCGTTCGCCTTCGACGCCTCGCCCGGCACACGGAGCATCGTCCACGGGGGCCTGCTGAACCGCGACTTCGGCGAGGAGCTGCTCGGCGGCCTCGACTACGACGCCGACGGCAAGCCCGACCTCTTCGTGGGCGACATCGTCGGCGACCTCTCGGGCGTGCGCCCCAACGCCGGCTCGGCCCACGTCCTCTACGACGCCGCCAGCCTGAAGGGCCTCGAGTTCGACCTCGATTCCCCGCCCCCGGCGCTCGTGAAGAGCGACTTCCTGGGCGCGGCGGCGGGCCACATCGCCGGGGACACGGCCGCCCACGGCGACTTCGACGGCGACGGCATCGACGACCTCATGTTCACCTCTCCCCACGCCTCGCCGCGCGGCCGCGGCGAGGCCGGCACGCTCCACGTCTTCTTCGGGCAGGCCGGGCCCTGGCCCGCCAGCGTCGACCTCGCCGCACTGCCCCCGCCGGCCAGCGTGCGGATCACCGAGGTCCATGGCGCCAACGGCAGCAGCGGCAGCGACATCGGCGACGTGCTGGGCTACAGCGCCGCCGTGGGCGACTTCGACGGCGACCAGCGCGTCGACATCGTCGTGAACGAGATGCTCGGCAACGGCACCAGCAGCGACGACGTCGGCAACCTGCTGCTGGTGAGCGGTCGGCTGCTGTCCCCGATCCTCGCCA
The DNA here is from genome assembly GCA_041605395.1 of Myxococcota bacterium. Taxonomy (GTDB): domain Bacteria; phylum Myxococcota_A; class UBA9160; order UBA9160; family UBA6930; genus JBFIYM01. The sequence goes on from JBFIYM010000010.1 coordinate 41,351, forward strand.
CGGCCTGCGGAAACACCCTCGACGACGACGGCGACCTGCACGCGGACTACCCCGTCGACCCCGGCTGCCAGAGCGCCGACGACGACGACGAGCTCGGCGAGGTCGCCTGCGACGACGACGCCGACAACGACGGCGACGGCTTCGTCGACCATCCCGACGATCCGGGCTGCGGGAGCCCGAGCGGCGTACGCGAGCAGCCGCAGTGCCAGGACGGCATCGACAACGACGGCCAGCTGGGCATCGACTTCGACGGCGGCGCCTCGCTGAACGGGGGCGTGGCCATCGACGTGCCCGACCCGCAGTGCACCAGCGCCTCGCGGAACCGCGAGGGCATGCAGACCGTCTGGGGCTGTGGGCTCGGCCCCGAGCTGGCGCTGCTGCTGCCGGTGCTGGGCTGGCTCGGACGCAGGCGCAGCGCGCGGCGCGATGGTGGGGCGTGCAGGGCTCGAACCTGCGACCTCCGCGGTGTGAACACGGCGCTCTAGCCAACTGAGCTAACGCCCCGTCGCGACTGGGGTTGGTAGGCAAGCCGTCGCGCGCCCGCAAGCGCGGCGCGGGCCCGTCGCGCCACGGCGAAGACGAGCGCAGCGCTCAGGACGGGGGCCCGACCTCCATCACCTCCCGCAGCTCCACGGGCCCGATCTCGGCGTGCGGGCAGCGCTTCGCGATGGCGAGCGCCTCGTCGCGGTCGGCCGCCTCGATCACGAAGAAGCCGGCGATCATCTCCTTGGTCTCGGGGAACGGGCCGTCGGTGACCTGCAGCGCGCCGCCCCGAGCCTGGACGCGGACCGCCTCCGCCATGCCCTTGAGCGGGCTCCCGCCCTGGATCTTGCCCTGCTTCGCGAGCTCGCCCGCGAACTGGCCCATCTTCGCGAGGCTCTGGCCCGCGGCGTCGGGCGTCGCCCACTCCCGGTTCGGATCGTCGATGATCAGGAGTACGTAGCGGGGCATGGCGGGCCCTCCGGGTGAGCGGTGCCCGCAGCGTGCCCCGCACGGGGCGCTCCGTCTAGCGCGCCTCTCCGCGCTCGATCGCGGCCGCCACGAAGGCGCTGAACAGCGGGTGCGGATCGAAGGGCCCGGACTGGAACTCCGGGTGGAACTGCGACCCGACGAACCAGGGATGGTCGGCCAGCTCGATCATCTCGACGAGGCGCCCGTCGGGCGAGGTGCCGGAGAGCACCAGACCGGCGCGCGAGAGCTGGTCGCGGAAGTCCGGGTTGAACTCGTAGCGATGTCGGTGACGCTCGGAGACCTCGCGCTCTCCGTACGCCGCGTGGGCGCGCGTGCCCTCGCGCAGCACGCAGGGATACCCCCCGAGCCGCATCGTGGCGCCCTTCTCGGCCAGCGCGCGCTGCTCCGGCATCAGGTCGATCACCGGGTACCGCGTCTCGGGGTCGACCTCGGAGGAGCTGGCGCCGTCGAGGCCCGCGACGTTGCGGGCGAACTCGATCACCGCCAGCTGCATGCCGAAGCAGATGCCGAAGAACGGGATCTTGCGCTCGCGCGCGAAACGGATCGCCGCGATCTTGCCCTCGACGCCCCGCGCCCCGAAGCCGTGCGGCACCAGGATGCCGTCCATGCGCGCCAGCACCTCCGGGTCCGTCAGCTTCTCGGAGTCGAAGTACTCGATCTCGACGCGGGTGCGGTGGGCGATCCCGCCGTGGTGGAGCGCCTCGTTCAGGCTCTTGTAGGAGTCGCTCAGGTCGACGTACTTGCCGACCATGCCGATCTTCACGGTGCGCTCGGGGTTGCGCACGGCCTGGACCACGCGCTCCCAGGCGCCGAGGCGCGGCACGCCGGTCCAGATGCCCAGCACCCGCGTGATCTTCTCGTCGAGGCCCTCGTCGTGGAAGGCCAGCGGGAGCTCGTAGATGTGGGCGAGGTCGCGGGCGCCGATGACGGCGTCCTCGTCCACGTTGCAGAACAGCGCGATCTTCTTCTTGACCGGGCGCGGCAGGTCCCGGTCCGTGCGGCACAGCAGCACGTCGGGCCCGATGCCGACCGACTGGAGCTCCTTCACCGAGTGCTGGAGCGGCTTGGTCTTGAGCTCGCCCACCGAGGCGATGAATGGCACCAGCGCCAGGTGCACGTAGCAGACGTTGTCGCGCCCCACGTCCGCGCGGAACTGCCGCACGGCCTCGAGGAAGGGCAGCGACTCGATGTCGCCGACGGTTCCGCCCACCTCGCAGATCAGCAGGTCCGCATCCTCGGCCGCGTTGTGGATGCGCTGCTTGATCTCGTCGGTGACGTGCGGGATCACCTGTACGGTGCCGCCCAGGTACTCGCCGCGGCGCTCCTTGCCGATCACCGATTCGTAGACCGCGCCCGCCGTCACGTTGTTCACGCGGCTCGTCACGATGCGGGTGAAGCGCTCGTAGTGGCCGAGGTCGAGGTCGGTCTCGGCCCCGTCCTCCGTGACGAAGACCTCCCCGTGCTGAAACGGGCTCATCGTGCCCGGATCGACGTTGATGTACGGGTCGAACTTCTGTATCTGCA
>JBFIYM010000011.1:0-43666 GCA_041605395.1 Myxococcota bacterium
CGGGGCCACGAGGACCGGTGGAGTCCGGTCCTACGGAGGCGAAGGCAGGCCCTACGGACAGCCCGGCCTTTGGCAGCTCCGACCGCTGCCGTCCCCGCCCGCAGCTCGGAGCGGAAGGAAGGGCATGGATCCACCGCGGCCCGCCGAGTCCGGAGTCGGAGCCGGTCCACCGGTCCCGGGCACGGCGGCCGCACGAGGATTCGTCCAGAGGCTCCTGGGCCTCGACCCGAGCGCCGGCCTCACACGCGAAGGTGGATCGGCCGCCCCGCGCACAGCGTCGCCACCACCTGCACGCTCTCGAGCGCCGCGCGGGCCCGCGCCCAGGGCCGATCGAGCAGACACAGGTCGGCCGGCGCCCCCGGCACCACGCGCCGGGGCGCGCCACCGGGCTGCTCCGGCGCGGTCGTGAAGAGCGCCAGCGCGCGCTCCGGCGAGAGCGCCTCCGCCTCGGCCAACGCCACCCCCGCGGCCGTACGCCGGTCGAGCGCCGCCTGCATCGCGAGCCACGGGTCGGGGTCGCCGAACGGGGCGTCGCTGCCGCCGCCGAGCGCCACGCCGGCGGCGTCGAAGCCTGCGCACCGGTAGAGCCAGGGCCGGTCGCGCGGCTCGACGTCCCGCAGGTAGTCGTCGCCGCGCGTGCGCACGAAGCCGGGCTGCGTCACGACCGCGACGCCGAGACGCGCGAGCCACGCCACCAGCTCGGGCGGCGCCACCGAGGCGTGCTCGATGCGGTCGCCAGGGCGCACGCCCGCCTCCTCGAGGGCCGCCAGCGCGAGCACCAGCTCCGTGCGGGTCACGCAGTGGATCGCGACCGGGCGCCCGGCCTCGTGTGCCGCGCGAAGCGTGGCCACGAGCTGCTCCGGCGCGGGGAGGGCGCGCTCGTCGAGCACCAGCTTCTCCGGCCCGACCCCCATGCCGCCCGGCGCGCGCGAGCCGGCGCCGAGCAGCACGAGCGCCTGTGGCAGCGCTCCCCGCGCTCGCGCGGCGGCCAGCCAGGCGACCGCGTCGGGCGCGAGCTCCGGCGTGGCGTCCGTGGCGCCGGTGACCCCGAAGCGCGCCAGCGCCTCCCCCACGGCGTCGAGCGGCGGCTCCGCGGGAGCGCTGGAGCCGGGCGGCGCCGCGGCCGCGATGCGCTCGCGCAGCCAGGCGTCCAGGCGGAACAGGCGACCGGTGGCGCGGCCCGTGGCGTCGCGCTCGACGCCCGGCGCATCGACGCCCGCATCGAGTCCGATGCGACGGCACGCCTCCGAGCTCAGCATCCAGAGCGCCCCGCTGCGGTGCTGGACGCGCAGGGCGGCACCGGGAGCCAGCGCATCCAGCCGGTCGCGATCGAGCGCGCCCGCGACCGACTCGTGGTAGCCGACGCCTCGCACGAAGCCCCCCGGCGCGGCCGCCCGCCGCAGGCTCTCGGCGAGCGCGCGCTGGTCGCGCACCCGGGGCGGCCCGCAGGGCGCCGAGGCCAGCGAGGCCGCCCACGCGAGCAGGTGCAGATGGTGATCGTGCAGGCCCGGCAGCAGCGCCCCCCCGGCGGCCTCGACGAGGCGATCGCCCGGGCGCGCCGCGAGGCCACGCCCGATCGCCTGGATGTGCCCGGCTTCGGCGCGAACGTCCGTTCGCACGCCCTCGAGCTCGGCGTCGCGAATCAGGAGGCCAGGCATGGCGGCAGCGTAGTGGCCGGCGCGCTCCGGAGCGCCCCGGAGCCCGGCGCGGCCCGCGCCCCTCCCTTTATATGGTCCCGCGTGTCCCCAGCCGATACGATTCCGGGCTTCGCGGACTCCGGAGGAAACCGAGCGTTGGATCTGCGTTTTCTGCTGGTGCTGGTCTGCTTCTTCGTCTCGGGCTTTGCCGGCCTGCTCTACGAGACGGCCTGGACCCGCGAGTTCTCCTTCGTGTTCGGCACCTCGAACCTGGCGGTGGCGACCGTGCTCGCCGCCTACATGGGGGGCCTCTCCCTCGGCGCCGCGATCGCGGCGCGCCACCTCCATCGGATCCGCCGCCCGGTGCTGGTCTACGGGGTGCTCGAGCTCGGAATCGCGGCCAGCGCGTTGGCCGTCCCCTATCTGATTCGGGCCGTCACCTGGCTCTATCGGCCCCTGTTCGCCACCGCGGGCGTGCTGCCCGAGGAGGGGGGAGCCGCCTCGGCGCTGTTCTACGGCGCGGCCTCCTTCGCGATCCTCGCCGTCCCCACCACGCTGATGGGCGCCACCCTCCCGATGCTGGCGCGGCACGCGGTCGAGGACGAGTCCCAGATCGGCCGCCGCATCGGAACCCTCTATGCCGTCAACACCGCGGGCGCGGTGGCCGGCACGCTGGCGACCGCCTTCCTGCTGCTGCCCGAGCTCGGCCTGCGCCTCACGGTCTGGACGGGAGCGCTCTTGAACGCGGTGGTGTTCGCCGCGGCCGCGGTGCTGGCGCGGGGCGCAGGCATCGCGCCCCGCGCGGCCTCCCCCTCGAGCGCGATCCCCCTGGCCTGGCGTGGACGCGTCGTGCTCGCGGTCGCGTTCCTCTCGAGCGTCGCGTCGTTCGTCTACGAGAACCTGTGGTTTCGCCTCTTCGAGCAGGTGCTGGGCGCCAGCATCTACGCGTTCTCGACCATGCTCGGCGGCTTCCTGATCGGGATCGCACTCGGGGGCGCCGCCGCCGCGCCATTGGCCCGGACCCGGCAGGGCTCGGCCGTCGGCCTCGCATTCTCCCAGATCGGCGCCGCGGTCTTCTCGGCGCTCGCCTTCGTGTGGGTGGACTCGCTCCCCGAGCTGGCCGCCTTCGTGAACCAACCGGGCATCCTCGGCGTCGCCGCCCGCGCCTCGGTCGCCGCTACCATGCTGCTCCCGTCCACGCTCTGCATCGGCGCCAGCTTCCCGTTCGCGGTTCGGGCGTTGGCGGAGGGCGTCGAAGAGGCCGCGGCCACGAGTGCGCGCGTCTACTCGTGGAACACGTTGGGGGCGATCGTGGGCTCGGTGGCGGCGGGCTTCTACGTGATCCCCGGCCTCGGCTTCGAGCGCACGCTGCTCGCCGCGGCGATGCTGAACTTCTTCGCCGCCGCGCTGGCCGCCACCTCGACGGGGCGCTTCGCCCGCCCCGTGCTCGCGACGGCGGCGGTGGGCGCCGTGGCGCTCCGGGTGGCGCGCCCGAGCGAGCCGTGGGGGCTGATCAGCGCGTCGACGCTGACCTTCGAGGTCTCGGGGGGCGGCGAGGGCGTGGCCGCGGACCGCGACAAGCTGGTCTACATGGGCGTCGGCCGCACCTCGACCGTCCTGCTGCTGGAAGAGCCCGGCGCCTACCGCCTGCGCAACAACGGTCTACCGGAGGCGAGCATCGCGCGCGAAGGCGCCGTACCGGTGAACAGCCTGACCGCGCGACGCATGTCGCTGCTGCCCGCCTTCGCGTCCGGCGCGCCCCCGACCATGCTGGTGATCGGCTTCGGCGGCGGGGTCGTCCTGGAGCGCGTTCCCGAGCACTTCGAGCAGATCGACGTGATCGAGCTCGAGAGCAAGGTGATCGACGCGAACCGCAGCGTTTCGGCCCTGCGCGAGCGCGACCCGTTCGCCGACCCCCGCATCCGCGTCCTCATCAACGACGCGCGGGGCGCGCTGATGCTGACCGATCTCCGCTACGGCGCGATCGTCTCGCAGCCCTCCCACCCCTGGACCGCGGGCGCGTCGCATCTCTACACGCGCGACTTCTTCGAGCAGGTGCGGGGGCGCCTGGCGCCGGGCGGCGTCTTCGTCCAGTGGATGGGCCTCCAGTTCGTGGACGAGCCGCTGCTGCGGAGCCTGCTCGCGACCCTGCTCGACGTCTTCCCCCACGTGCGCGTCTACGCGGCGGACCCGGGGTCGCTGCTGTTCGTCTCGTCGCCCGAGCCCTTCGAGCTCGAGAGCGGGGCGGAGGCCGTGATGGACGGCGATCCGAGCTTCGCGCGCGCGGGCCTGCGGACCCGCGAGCATCTGGCCGCGGAGTTCCTGCTCGACGAGCGCGGCGTGCGCGCGCTGGCCGAGGGCGCGCCGTTGGTGACGGACGACGTGAACCGCTTCGCCACGGACTCGCCGCGCGCGCTGGGGCGTCCGGTTCGCGACCTCACGCAGATGCTGGCGCCGTACGACCCGCTGGTCGGGAACGTGGACGGCCTCGACCCCGTCTACCTGGTCCGCCACCTGGTGCGCACCGACCGGATGGCCCGCGCGAAGCGGCTCGCCCGCGCCTTGAGCGATCCGCTGGCCCGCACCCTGGCCGAGATCGAGATCGCGCACGGGCTTCGGGAGCCCCGGAAGAAGAAGAAGCTCGTGAAGAGCGCGTTGGCCCTCGATCCGAACGCGCTGGTGGCGCTGTACTACGCCGACCCCGCGGAGGCCCCCGCCTCCGCCGAGGCGGAGGGCGTGGCCATGATGCGTGCGGCGCTCCGGCTCCACGATGCCAGGGACTGGGCAGGCCTTGCCGAGCTCGAGGACGGGCTCGCGAGCCTCGACCCCCGGCACCCGGGCTACCCGGAGGCGCAGGTGCTGCGCGTCGACTGGCGCATCGGCTCGGGAGACCGCGCGCGTGCCCGCGATGCGATCGAGCTGATCGACACCCAGCCCTTCGCGGGCCCCGAGCAGATGGCCCGCCGCGCGCTCGCAGGGGTGAGGAGCGGCGAGCCGGGCGTGGCCCGACACAGCCTCGAGCTGATGGCCGGGCTGATGCTGGGCAAGAAGGTGGTGATGACGCCGCTCGCCGCCGAGTGGGCCCTGGCGGCGCTCGACGGCACGCCGGAGGCGGCCGCGACCCAGGCCTACAAGCGACTCCGACCGAAGCTCGAGAAGGTCGCCCGCTCCGAGAAGCCCCGCTGAGGGCTCGGGAGCCCGCCGCCCGCGGAGGGCTCAGGAGCCGGACGCCTCCCCCTTCAGCTTGGCCAGCTCGACCAGCACCTGGTGCGCTTCCTGGGCCTGCCCGAACTCCGCGCCGGACGCGAGTGCCTGCTCGATGGCGACGATGGCCTCCGCGTGGCGCCCGAGTCCTCGCAGCGCCAGCCCGCGATGGTACTGGGCGGTCGCCCAGCTCGTGCTCTGCGGCTCCGAGAGCTCCGCCGCCGCGTCGAACTGGACCAGCGCCGCCTCGCCGAGGTCGCGCTTCAGGTAGACGTAGCCGAGCGTGTCGGCGATCTGGGGCGAGTCGGGCCGGTTCGCGCGCGCCTCCTGGGCGAGCTCGGTCGCCTCGGGGAGCGACTCGCCGCGGCGCGCGAGCAGGTAGGCGAGATCGTTCTGCGCCGACGCCATGCCCGGCTGGTCGCCGATCGCGGAGCGCAGCAGCTCGATGGCCTTCGCGTCCTCGCCGCGTGCCACGTGGACCCGTGCGAGCAGCACCCGGCCCTGCGGCGACAGGCTGCCGGCCTCGTGCTGCCGCGCCAGGACCTGGAACGCCTGGTCGCTGCGCCCGGCTCGGGACATCACCTCGAGGTAGAGCTCGGGGACGCCGATCTGCCCGGGCCAACGCTCGCGAACGACCTCGACCTGCTTGACGGCGTCGTCGGTGCGCCCGGCGGCGAGCAGCGTGCGCGCCAGGGTCGTCTGGATTCGCGCCGAATCCGGCATGCGATCCGCCGCCTCCTGCGCACGGGCCAGCGCCGGCTCGATCTCCCCGGCGCGCACCTCCGCATTGATCAGGAGGTCCACGAAGCCCGGCAGCGTCGGGTAGAGCCAGGCGCCCCGTTCGAGCGCCTCGCGCGCGGCGACCGGATCGCGATCGATCTCTTCGCGAGCGAAGAGCATCAGCGCCGCCGGATCGGGCCGCTCCCGGTCCAGCGCCCGCTGGAGGGTCTTGCGGGCCGCCTCGTCCCGGCCGAGCGCGTACAGCGCGCGGGCCATGTCGGGCACGAAGTCGACGGGCAGGCGCTCGCCGGGCTTGCGCGCCGCGACCAGCGCGCGGAGCGCGGCCTGGTGGTCGCCGAGCGAGACCAGGATGCGGCCCCGCAGGCGCTGGAAGTCGAGGCGCTCCCGCGGGCTCGCGGCGATCGCACGATCGATGGCGTCGAGGGCTTCGCGGGGGTTCCCGGCGCGGAGCAGGTCCATGGCCAGGAACGAGAGGGGCTGCGGCGCCTCGGTGCGCTCGGCCCAACGCCGGAGCACCGTGATCGCGTCGGAATAGCGGCCCTCGGCGCGCGCGAGCATGACCTCCGAGAAGTCGGTGTGCGCCGAGTCCGGGTAGTCCTCGCGAAGGCGGTCGAGGCTTCGCGTCGCGGCGTCGAAGTCCCCGCCCTGGAGATAGAACGTCGTCAAGGCGGCGAGGATCTCGTCCTGGCCCTGGACGTCCGGCAGCACGGCTTCGAGATGGGCCGTCGCCTCGCCCAGGCGGCCATGGCGCGAGAGATACTCGCCGTAGCTGGTGTGCGCCGTGGGGTCGTCGGCGCGTCGTTCCAGCATGCGGCCCAACACCGCGTCGGGGTCGCCCCCGCGCTGCTTCGCCAGGTCCGCCAGCCGCTTCCACAGCCTGTAGCGATCCGGCCGCAGCGTGAGCGTGCGCTCGATGGCCCACTCTTCGAACTCGTCGTCGTTCTGGGCACTGGCCACGCGTCGCGCCAGCGAGAGCAGCCGGATCTCCTGGAGCGGGAAGGCCTGGAGCGCCTCGTCGGAGCTGCGCAGGAAGGCGGCGAGCTCGGCTCCGCGCTCGGGGTCGAGCTGCATCAGCTCGACGCGCTCGCGGATGGCCTTGAGCAGCCAGACCGGCTGCTGCTCCTGCTCCGCCAGCTCCGCGGCCGCGAGGAAGGCCGCCTCGGCCTCCTTCACCAGCTCGGCCGGGGGCTTCTTGCCCGCGTGGATCTGCTCGGCCACGAAGGCCTTGCGCACCATCGCGATCTGGAGCGCATTGCGCGGATTCCTCGGGTCGAGCTCGAGCGAGGTCTGGGCCGATGCCAGGGCGGCGTTCACGTCGCCGCGGACCAGCCAGACGTCGGAGAGCATCTGGTGCGCGAGGGGATCCTGGGGGTTGCGTGCGAGCACCTCCTGGATCAGCGATTCGGCGCGGTCGGTCTCACGGAACAGGATCAGCTGCGCGATTCCCAGCGTGGGCTCGTCGCGAAGCGGCTCGAGGCGGTGCGCCTCCTCGAAGTAGAACAGGGCGTCGTCCATCCGCTGCAGCTCGATGAGCGCCTGCGCCGTCAGCAGATTGATCTCGAAGTTCTTCGGGTCGAGCTTGAGCGCACTCTGGAGGTCGATCAGTGCCTTCTCGGGCTGGGACTGATCCACGTAGAGCTGCGCCCGCTCGAGATGACGCGCGATGCGCTCTTCCGGCGAGGTGCAGCCGATGAGGATGGCGAGACCTGCCAGGGCCAGAATCGAGAGCCGGGTCACGGGCGGACCTCCCCTGAATCGATGCGTGCCAAGACCTTGCGAGCCTCCTGTTGCTCCGGGAAGGGAAGCGCGAGCGCCTCCTCCAGCGCCTTTCGCGCCGCCGCGGGCTCCCCGCGCTCGATCAGCGCGAGCGCCAGGTGGTAGCGCGCGGTGGCGTAGTCCGGCTGGCGTGAGAGCGCCCGCTCGAAGAGGCCGACCGCCTCCTCGGCGGCACCCCGGCGCAGCTTCACGTAGCCGAGCGTGTCGAGCGTCTCGGGGCTGGGCCGGAGCCGGACGGCGAGCTCGGCGTAGCGCTGCGCCGCGGGGAGATCCGTCCCGTCCTCGGCCAGCACGAAGGCGAGGTCGTTGGCGGCCCCGACGTGACCCGGATGGTCGCGCAGCACCTGCTCGAGGCGCGTGCGCGCCCCCTTGCGGTCGCCCGCCTCGAGGCTCATCGCCGCCGCGATGTAGGGGTAGTCGCCATTGTGCGGGGCGGCCGCGGCGGCCTTCGTCATGCCTTCGATGGCCCCGTCGAGCGCGCCGTTCTGGTGCTCCAGTAGCGCGCGGCCGGCGAGCGCGGAGGCATCGTCGGGAGCGAGCTCGAGCGCCTTCGCGAAGCGCTTCTCGGCCTCCGCCGTGTCGCCACGCACGAGCGCCAGCCGCCCGAGCAGCCCGTGCAGGTGGGCCGACTGCGGGTTCGCCGCCACCAGGGCGTCGAGCCGCTTCTGCGCGGCCTCGGCCCGGCCCGTCTGGAGATACAGGTCGAAGAGCTGGTTCAGCACCGGCTCGGCTGCGGGGTCGGCCAGCTCCAGCTTCGCCTCCGAGACCCGCTTCTCGAGCCCGTCGAGGGCGGCGCTCGGATCCGAGCGCCCGACGAAGCGCGCCTGGGCGGCCCAGGCGATCACGCGGAACTCGCCATCGCGCAGATCCGCCAGTTCGTCGAGAGTGGCCAGCGCCCGCTTCATGCGGTTGGTGGCCGCGAAGGCCTCGGCGCGAAGCAGATGGGTGTCCGGATTGACCGCGCCTCGCAGCTTGAGCTGACGGCCGGTGTAGCTCAGACAGTCGCGGAAGTTGCCCTCGGAGAAGGCCACGTGGGCGAGCCAGAGGGCAGCGTCCGTGTCGCCGGGCGCCTGGCGCGTCGCCTCGAGCAGGTCCGACTTGGCGCGCTCCAGGTCGCCGAGCTCGAACGCGGCCCGCGCCGCGAGCACGCGAAGCCCGTAGTTCTGGGGCCAGTCGATGCTGGCACGGCCGTAGAGCTCGAGCGCGCGCGCAGCGTCTCCGCGCTCCTGGGCGATGCGGGCGTTGAGGACGTCGCGGTAGAGCTGGGTCTCGAGGTCGTCGACGAGCGGCTCGGCCTCGTCGAGGCGACCCAGCTCGATCATCAGCTCGTTGCGGAAGAAGAGCGTGTCCTCGTCGGGCGTCGCCCAGAGCGCGATCGCCTTCTCGGCGGCTTCGAGCGCGGCCTCGAGGTCGCCCGTCCGGCGGCGCATCACCGCGACCTGGCGCCAGCTGCCGGGGTCGTCGACCTCCTGCGCCTTGGCTTCCGCGATCTCGCGCGCCTCGGCCACCCGGTCGGCCTTCACGAGCCGCGACGTCAGCTCTTCGAGGACGGGGCGCGCGTCCGGATGACGCTCCGTCGCCGCGCGAAGCAGCTCGATCGCCTCGTCGCCCTTCTTGAGGTCGTCCGCCATCGAGATCAGGGCCATCAGGACCTCGGGCTGCTCCGGTCGCGCCGCGGCGCAGGACTCGATCTCGGCGAACGCCGCGTCGAAGTCGTTGCGCTTGTCGCGGAGGAAACGCACCAGCGCGGTGCACGCCCGCACGTAGAACGACACGTCGCCTTCGACGCTCGCCGCGACGAGGTCGCGGTAGATCGCTTCGGCTTCCTTCGGCCGGTCCGCCTCGGCGAGCGCGCCGGCGTGCGCCATCCGGTAGTTCGTGTTGTCGGGTGCGCGATCGATCAGCTTCTCGGCGGCCTCGAGTGCCGTCGGGCCGTCGTGCAGCTCGATCGCTGCGGCGGTCCGCATCAGGAGGGCGGCCTCGTTCTCGGGCTCGAGCGCGAGGACGCGATCGGTCGCGCGCAGCGCCTCGGCGTGGTTCGACGTCTGGCTGAGCGTCGAGGCGAGCACGATTCCCGCCGGCACCAGGAGCGCCTCACTCTCGGCGGCCTTGTGCAGCGGGAACAACGCTTCCGTGTGTCGCCCCGCCGCGATCATCGCGAGCCCGAGTCGGAAGTTGATCTCGGGGTTGTCCGGATGGCTCACGGCCAGCTCGGCGTACTCTTCGAGAGTGGCGGCCGCCTTGCCTTCGTCCTGGCGCGCGCGCAGATCGGCGAGTTGCGTCTCGAGATCTTCGCCCGCGCACCCGAGCAGGAAAAACACCCCAGCGAGGAGTGCGACGGCACCTCTCGCGCGGCGGCGTGTGTTCTCGCGACCGCCTCGAACTTCGCAAGCCAACGCTTCTGCTCCCATGAAATCGCGCCGCACCCAGCGTCGGCGAACCCGGCATCATACCGGCTCCCGGAGCGGTGGCAGCCCAGCTCCCGGAGCGGTGGCAGCCGCCCACGAGGACGTGCCCCTCGGAAGGCCTGCGGTGACTCCAGGGCCCTCCGGAGGTGTTCCTGAGGTCGGAGGGCCTGCGGTGACGCCAGGGCCCTTCACACGGTCCAGTGGAAAAGGATTTCCTCGTCTGGGGAAGCAGGTTACCCTGCGGGCCCACATCGGGCGGGTCGTCGGGACCGGGCGAAATCGCGCTTTTCCCTTTCCTTTCGGACGGTTGATGTGGTATCTGCAGGGGGTCGGGAGGTTTGGCACCCGGCTTGCAGTCTGATCCGGTCGCCGCGCCCGGTCATGGAAGCGGCAGTAGGACTCCAAAATGAAGGAAAACCCCATGCGCAGTCGATTGTTGTTCTTGCTTGCCGGCGCGGTGGCCATGTTGGCTACCAGTGCTGCCTCGGCCGGCACCCTGACCAGTGCGAGCTGGATTCAGACGGCCCAGGGCTTCCCGATGACGCGGACCGCGAGTGACCCCCGGTGGTTCTACTCCGGTACGTCGAACGCGTCGCTCTCGATCGCCGCGTTCATCAACTACTTCTACACCCAGACGGTCTTCGGCGTGCCGAAGACGCCGAACGGCACGCTCGACCTGGCCATCAACGTGACCCAGGGCGGCAGCCAGAACGTCGGTGCGTCGGCCGGTGGCGCCTCGGGCTCGCCGGGCATCGCCGGTACGGTCGTCGTGGCTGGTGGTCTCCCGATCCACATCGGGATGGGCGCCAACCAGTCGATGTACAAGGTCGGCACCATGACGATCGTGCAGGTTCCGCTGAGCGCCGGTAAGGCCGGCCTCTTCACCGGCACGTTCGACGTGCTGGGTGCGAACCACACCATCACCGTGCAGTTCTACTCCTGGACGGTGGGTACGCAGACCTTCACGGGCCTGACCAGCGCTCTCGCCTCGCCGACGGCACTGCCGAACGTGACGGCCATGGGCTCCTTCAACCTGACGTCCGGTGGCGGCGGCATGGTGACCCTGGTGTCGCCCTCCGTCGTGGACATCGACGGCGCGATCGCTCGGCGCCGGACGGCGTCCTTCACCGCGCTGGTCATGAACTTCGTGCCCGAGCCGGGCACGCTGCTGCTGCTCGGCGCCGGCGCTCTCGGCCTCGTGCTGATGGGTAGCCGCAAGCGCTAAGGCTCTGATCCTGCGGGCCCCGCTTGCGGGGCCCGCTCGATCCCGGGGGGCGGTCGCACGAAAGTGCGGCCGCCCCCTTCGCTTTTCGGCCTGCACACCGCGCCGCTGGCCGATACATTCCCGCGTTCGCCCAGCGTGGCGCTCGCTCTCACGCGAGCGCAGGCGAGCGAGGAGCATCCGAGGAAGATGGACGGAAGACGTTGGATCCAGATCGTCGGCGGCATCGCGCTGCTGGTGGCGCTGTTCGTGACACAGTTCGAGGTGAGCCTGCCCTCCCGTCCCACCGGCTCCATCGAAGACCTGCGGGCCCTGCGTGACCGCGAAGACCTGAACGTGGTCTTCGTGCTGATCGACACGCTGCGCGCCGACCGCCTCAGCGCCTACGGCTACGAGCGGCCGACGAGCCCGACCCTCGAGGAGATCGCGCAGTCGGGCGTCCGCTTCTCGCGGGTGGAGGCCCAGTCGAGCTGGACCAAGACCTCGATGGCGTCGCTCTGGACCGGGCTGTTCCCGCATCGCACCGGGGTGGTCCGCTTCCAGCACGGCCTGCCCGAGTCCGCGAGCCTGCCCGCAGAGCTCTTCCAGCAGGCCGGCTACGTGACGGCGGGCATCTTCCGCAACGGCTGGGTGGACGCGAACTTCGGCTTCCACCAGGGCTTCGACCTCTACCTGAATCCGACCCCGCGACAGGACCCGGCGGGCTTCCGGCGCCCGCCGCCCGGCCTGCGCCGGCTCCCGGGCACGGACGAGGACCTCACCTTCGCCGGGATCGAGTTCGTGAAGCGCAACCGCTCGGAGCGCTTCCTGCTCTACATCCACTACATGGACGTCCACCAGTACGCGTACGACCAGACGGCCGCAGCGCTGCGCTTCGGCCCCTCGATCGAGGACAGCTACGACGCCTCGATCAACTGGGTCGACCGCAACGTCTACGCCCTGCTCGAGGCGATGGACGAGCTGGATCTGCTCGAGAAGAGCATCGTGGTCGTGGCGTCGGACCACGGCGAGGCGTTCCGCGAGCACGGGCGCGAGGGCCACGCGCGGGACATCTACACCGAGGCGGTCTCGGTGCCCCTGATCTTCATGCTGCCGTTCCGCCTCTCGGAGCCGCTCGTCGTCGAGCCCGTGGTGCGGAACGTGGACATCTGGCCGACGCTGCTCGATCTCGCCGGGCTGCCCCCGCTGCCGGAGACGGACGGGGTCTCGCTCGTCCCGGTGATGGAGGCCGCGGCTCGCGGCGAGGCCATCGAGACGCCCAAGTCGATGGCCTACATCGACCAGACCTGGGGGCTCCTCGAGGCGGACCCCAAGCCCCTGGTCGCCCTGCGAGACGACGGCAAGCGGCTGCTGTTCCGACCCCACGCACCGGACGCCGTGGAGATCTTCGACGTGGCGAGCGATCCGGCGGAGAAGCGCAACCTGCGCGCCAACCCCCCCGAGTGGGCCGAGCCCTTCCGGGAGGAGATCGAGAGCCGTCTCGAGCAGCCGGTTCCCTGGGGCGCCGGCACCGAGGTCGAGGTCGACACCCTGAAGAGGGGCCAGCTGCGTGCCCTCGGCTACGTGATTCCGCCGGCGCCGGCCAAGGAGCCGGAGTAGCTGCGCGGGCGCTTCGTCGCCCTGGCGCTCGCCTGCCTCCTCGGCGGCGGCTGCGATGCAGAGAGCGGCCGGCCGCTGGGCCCGGAGCGCCTCGTGCTCGTCACGATCGACACGCTGCGTGCCGACCATCTGGGCTGCTACGGCGCCGAGCCGAGCGCGACGCCCACGCTCGACGCGCTCGCAGCGCGGGGCGCGCGCTTCGAGAATGCCATCTCTCCGGCCCCCCTCACGCTTCCGTCGCACGCGACCCTGCTGACCGGCCTCGACCCGCCGCGCCACGGCGTTCGCGCCAACGGCGCCTATCGGCTCGGGCCCTCGTTCCCCACCCTGGCGGAGCGCCTCGGCGGCGAGGGGCTCGCGACTGCGGCCTTCGTGTCCGCCTTCGTGCTCGAACGGCGCTTCGGAACGGCGCGCGGCTTCGACCACTACGACGACGCGCTGGGCGTCCAGCTCGACGACATCGGCGTTGCCTCGCGGCCGGCCGGAGCGACGGTGGACGCCGCCCTCGCCTGGCTCGAGGACGCCCCCGAGCGCTTCTTCCTCTGGCTCCACCTCTACGATCCGCACGCCCCGTACGAGCCGCCCGAGCCCCATGGGACGCGGCAGCTGGGGCAGCCCTACCTCGGCGAGATCGCCTACGCCGACGCGGAGCTGGGCCGACTCCTCGCGGCGCTCGAGGCCCGCTTCGACGACGGGGGCACGCTCGTCGTGGTGACGTCGGACCACGGCGAGAGCCTCGGGGAGCACGGCGAGCCGACGCACGCCTTCGGCGTCTACGACGCCACCCAACGGGTCCCCCTGCTGCTCGCCGGTCCCAAGGTGCCTGCGGGCCGCGTGGTCGAGCCGGTGGTCCGCCTGGCGGACGTGACGCCCACCGTGCTCGAGCTCTTCGGGCTGCCGCCCCTCGCCGAGCAGAGCGGGGCGAGCCTGCTGCCGCTCCTCGCCGGCGACGCCGAGCCCGCGCCGCGGGTGGCCTGGGTGGAGACGCTGGCCACGCAGCTCGACATGGGCTGGAGCCCGCTGCTCGGCGTTCGCACGGCGCGGCACAAGTACGTGCGGGCGCCCCGGCCCGAGCTCTACGACCTGGCCGGCGACCCGAACGAGACGCGGAACCTCGCCGCCGAGCAGCCGGAGCGGGTGGCCGAGCTGGACGCGCTGGTGGAGGCGAGGGCGGCCGGCCAGCGCACGACGCCGAACCAGAGCGTGGACGGCGAGACCGCGGAGCGGCTGCGCGCCCTCGGCTACCTAACGGCGGATCCGCTGGCGCCGGGCCCCGCGCCGCTCGGCGAGGTCGGCGGCTTCGACCCGAAGGACGGCATGCCCGAGCTCGAGGCCCTCCGTGATGCGCTCACCCACCTGAAGCAGCGGCGCGGCGCGGAGGCGCTGGAACGATTCGAGGCGCTCGAGGCGACGGGGTTCGACGTCGAGCTGCTGCGCGGCGAAGCGGCGCTGCTGGCGGGGCGGCTCGACACGGCGCGCAGCGCTGCCGAACGCGCCCAGCAGCTCGATCCCGGGCGCGCGAGCGCGCTCGTCCTGCGCGGGCGCATCGAGGAGCAGGCGGGCGCGCCCGCGCGCGCCGAGGCGCACTTCCGCGAAGCGGTCGAGCGCGATCCCGAAGCCGGTGCGGCGTGGCTCGGCCTCGGTCGGCTCGCCGAGGCGCGCGGAGACCGGGCGACCGCGCGCGGGCACTACGAGCGCGCGCGTGGGCTTCGGCGGGTCGAGGCGGAGGCGCTCTGGCGCTTCGCGGCCCTCGAGATCGAGAGCGGGAACCTCGCGGAGGCGCGAAGCGTGCTCGCGAGCCTGCCGCAGCGCTTCGCACGCCATCCGGATGCCGCCGCGCGCCTGGCCCGCGCGGAGCAGGCCGCGGGCCGCTCCGACCTCGCGCGTCTCCGCATCGAGGGCTCGCTGCGCGAGTACCCGGACGCAGCCGAGCTGCAACGCCTCGCCGCCGAGTTCGCGGATGGGAGCGCGCGTGAGGCGGGCCCGTCGCGCTGAACGGGAAGGGGCGACGCGGACTCCGCTCCCGGTCTCGACGACGGCGATCTTCGCGCCACGGCTCACGCTTCTGGCCGAGCGGGCCACCCAAGTGATACCGTCCCGTGTTCTTCACCCCTGGGGGCTCGCAGCCACCGAATGACTCGCGCCGTAGCCCTCGTGCTCACCCTGCTGACCGGGTTCAGTGGGCTCGTCTACGAGATCACCTGGCACAAGTACCTCGCCACCCTGCTCGGGAGCCACAGCGAGGCCACGGCGGCGGTGCTGGGCCTCTATCTGGGCGGTCTCGCCGCGGGCTACGCCGTGTTCGGCTGGGTCGCACGCCGCGCGGTCGAGAGCGCCGCCCGGCGCGGGAAGGCGCCGCCGCTGCTGCTGATCTACGGCCTGGCCGAGGTCGGCATCGGGCTCTGGGCGTTCCTGTTCCCGTTCCTGTTCGGGGTCGTCCAGCACGTCTCGGTCTGGGTGCCGACGGGCCACGAGACGGCTTCGTTCGCCTTCGACGTCGGGCTCTGCCTGCTGCTGCTGGCGCCGCCCACGATCCTGATGGGGGGCACGATCCCGCTGCTCACCCAGGCGCTCACGCGGGGCCTCGCCGACGCGACGCGCATCCACGCCTTCGTCTACGCCTTCAACACGGCGGGGGCGTTCATCGGCGCGCTGGCCGCGGGCTTCGTGCTGATCCACTGGCTCGGCCTCGACGGCGTGCTTCGCGCGATGGGCGCCCTGAACCTGCTGGCGGGGGGGATCTTCATCGCCCTGGGCCTCCGGCGCGGCGCGAGGGTGGAGCCGGAGGGAGCCGCCGCGCCGCCACAGGCGGCGAACGGGGCCCGCGTCCCGCGCAGCTTCGCCGCGTTGGCGCTCGTCGCCAGCCTGGCCGGCTTCGGCATGATGGTGCTGCAGACGACGTTCAACCGCGTCGCCGGCCTGGCGCTCGGCTCCTCACACTTCGCGTTCGCGATGGTCGTCGCGGTCTTCGTGCTGTGCATCGCGCTCGGGAGCTTCGTCGTCTCCGCACTCTCCCGGATCCCGCCCTGGCTGGTCGCCGCGTCGCAGTGGCTGCTGGTGGTGCTGCTGGTCGGCCTGTATCTCGCGATTCCGGACGCCGGCTACGGCGCCCACGTGCTGCGCTCGTTCTTCCGCGACCACCCCGAGTCGTTCTACATGTACCAGACCGCCATCTTCGCCATCGGCCTGGCGGTCCTGATGGTCCCGATCGGTCTCTCGGGCGCGCTGCTCCCGCTGCTCTTCCACCACCTGCGCAACGAGGTCGGCGACCTGGGACGGGTCGCCGGGAGCCTCTACAGCTGGAACACGGTGGGCTCGCTCGCCGGCGCCCTGATCGGGGGCTACGTGCTCCTGCTCTGGCTGGACCTCCACCACGCCTATGCGGTGGCCCTCGGGGCGCTCGCGGTCGGCGCCGGGATCCTGACCCACCGCGTCGCGGGCGTGGAGCCGCGCACGGCCGGTGCGATCACCCTGGCGGCGCTGGTCGGCATCGCGCTGCTGCCGCAGTGGGACCCGATGCGGCTCGCGGTCGGGACCTTCCGCAAGCGAACGCCGACGCCGCTCACCTACAGCGGCGCCGATCGCTTCCTGGCGGACCACAACAGCGAGAGCGTGCTCCTCTTCCACGACGACGACCCCGTTGCGAGCGTGGTCGTGCTCGAGGCCGAGAAGAGTCGGCGGGCGCGCTCCATCTTCACGAACGGCAAGCCCGACGGCAGCACCACCGGCGACTACCCCACCATGTGCTTCGCCGCGTTGATCCCGGCCCTCTTGACCGACGATCCGTCACGCGGCTTCGTGATCGGCTGGGGCACGGGGGTCACCGTGGGCGAGCTGGCGGCCCTGCCCGGCAACGAAGAGGTCGTGGTCGCCGAGATCTCGCCGGGCGTCCTCGAGAGCGCGCCGCTCTTCAGCAACCTCAACCAGCGGGCCGACCAGAACCCGAAGGTGGAGGCGCTCCGGAGCGATGCCTACCGCGGCCTGCTGCGGAGCGAGGGGCGCTTCGGCGTGATCGCGTCGGAGCCGAGCAACCCGTGGGTGAGCGGCGTCGAGATGCTGTTCAGCCGCGAGTTCCTCGCGGCCGCGCGAGACCGGCTCACCCCGGGTGGCATCTATGCGCAGTGGTTCCATCTCTACGAGGTGGATGCGAAGACGGTCGAGATCGTCGCGGCCACCTACGCCTCCGTGTTCGACCGCGTGGCGGTGTGGTTCGCGCAGGGCCCGGACGTGCTGCTGCTCGGCATGAACGACCCGGCCGGCTACCCGGACCTCGAGACGTTGCGGAAACGCTTCGAGGAGCCGCCCATGCGGCGGGGCATGGCGAGGTGCGGCGCCCGCAGCTTCGAGCAGCTGCTCGCCCACGAGATGCTGCCGCCCGGGCTGCTGCGCGCCGACCGCATCGACGCGCCGATCCACACCCTGCGTCACCCGATCCTGAGCCAGCATGCCGCCCACGCGTTCTTCTCGGGCCGGGCGGTAGAGCTGCCGACCATGCCGGGCGGGCCCGACGTCGCCGACGCCGAGCTCCCCCGCGCGCTGCTGGTCGAGGAGCTCGGCACGGGGCCGGTGGCGGAGGAGAGCCTCGAGAGCGTGGCCCGCTACGTCTGCCAGGCGCGCCGCATCCCGGCCTGCGCCACCTGGGTGGCCCGCTGGCGCGCTGAATACCCCGATTCGGAGGCCGCCCGGAGCTACGATCCGCGTCAGGAGAAGCGCATCGGAGAGGCCGGCCTGCTGGCCCCGGCGGCGCTCGAGCAGGTCGAGGGCTTGTGGCGCAAAGAGCCGCAGCTCGCCGGAGCGAACGGGCTCCAGCAAGCCGCCAACCTCACGCACCTGTTCTCGATCTTCTACACCCACACCCTGCCCTTCGACCGGGCCCGGCTCCGCGACGGGTGGAACTCCTGCTCGAGCGACGGCGCCAGCGCGACGAACTGCCAGATGGCGCGCTCCCGCGCCAACGAACAGCTGCTGCGGTTCGAGATCCCCGACTGGTCTTCCGGCTCGTAGCCGACGGCGACGGAGCGGAATGCAGTGCTCGACCGGGCGACGCTGAACGACGTCACGCTCGGGCTGGCGTGCGTCGGCACGGCGCTGCTGCTGCTCGAGCTCGTCCTGCATCGCGCCGGCGCGAACCTCCGGCTTCGCGTCGCGCGCGACGCCCTGCTCGCCGGGGTCGGGCTGGCGGCCGCGCTGGTCTGGTGGCGCCCCCTCTGGCTGGCCGACGCGGACTCGACTTCGGCCCTCGTCGGCGCGAACTGGAACGACGCCTTCCACTACACCCTCGGGCCGAAGTACTTCCGCGAGCTCGGCTACACGCATCTCTACGTCTGCAGCGCGGCTGCGGAGGTGGAGCGCGGAGGCAGGGCCGAGGTCGCGAAGCGCGTCTACCGCGACCTCGAGACCAACCGACCGGTGCCCGGCCGGCGCGTGCTCGTCGAGGCGCGCTCCTGCCGCGAACGCTTCCAGCCCGAGGCGTGGAGCCGCTTCGTCGAGGACGTCCACTTCTTCCGCGAACGCGTCCCCTCCTTCGAGACGACGATGCAGGACTGGGGCTACAACGCGACCCCGGCCTGGAACGCCGTCGGCGCCTTGCTCACCGGGTCGGCGCCGGTGACCGAACGCCAGCTCCTGTGGCTGACGCGCCTCGACGCCGTCCTGCTCCTCGCGTGTGCGGCGCTGATCGCCTGGGCCTTCGGGTGGCGGACGCTGTGCGTCGCCTCGATCTTCTGGGGCACGAGCCTCGCGAATGCGTACGGCTGGACGGGCGGCTCGATCCTGCGGCAGGCGTGGCTGTTCGCGAGCGTGGCCGGCGTCTGCCTGCTCCGCAAGCAGAAGCCGCTGGCTGCGGGCGCGGCGCTGACGGCGGCCGCGACGCTTGTCGTCTTTCCCGGCTTCCTGGCCGCCGGAATCGGCGCGAAGGCGATCGCCGAGTGGATCGCGGCGCGTCGCATCTCGTTCTCCCGATCGCAACGGCGCCTGCTCGGGGGCGCCGCTCTGGCACTCGCGGTCGTGCTGCCGACCGCGCTGCCGAGCGGGGGCACGCCCGCCGCCTGGGCGGCCTTCGTGCACAACAGTCGGATCGATTCGGCGCCCGCGCCCAACAACATGGGCCTGCCCGCGCTGCTCTCCTACGACCCGAGCGAGCGGCTGCGCACCTTCGAGCTCGTCGACGGGGCCCGGGCGGGCGAGGGCTGGAGCGAAGCGCGCGAGCAAAGGCTCGCCGCGCGAAGACCCTTCCAGGCCCTGCTCCTCGCGGGCTTCCTCTGGCTCGCGTTCGGCGCGGCGCGGCGCCAACCCGACTGGATCGCCGCCCTGCTGGGCCTCGGCTTCGTCGTGCTGGCGTTCGAGCTCTCGTGTTACTACTACGCCTTCATGCTGCTGTTCGGCCTGCTCTGGCCCCGCCACCGGAGCCTCGGAATCGCGCTCTGCGGTCTCGCCGCGGCGTCGCTCTTCATCGGCGCTACCTGGCTCGACGACGAAGACCGGTATGCGTGGCTCAGCCTGCTGGCGGTGCTCTTCGTCGGCGCCACCGCGACGGTCCTGCGCTTCGCGCGGCCCGGAAGCGGCGCGCCGGCGTAGGGCGGCGCCGTGGAGCGGATCGAGCTGAGCGTCGTCATTCCGGCCTTCCAGGAGGCCGGGCGCCTTCCGGCGAGCCTGGCGGCGCTGATCGCTCATGGGGAACGGCGCGAGCGGCCGTGCGAGCTGATCGTGGTCGACGACGGCAGCAGCGACGGCACGGCGGAGGTCGCGACGCGCTGCCTGGCGCCGCTCGGCGCGCGCGGCCGCGTGGTGCGGTTGCCGGAGAACCGCGGCAAGGGCGCTGCCGTGCGGCGCGGCATCGAGGCGACCGTGGGGGAGCGCATCCTGCTGACCGACGCGGATCTCTCGACACCGATCGAGGAGCTCGCACGTCTCGAGGGCGCGCTCGCGGAGGGCGCCGACGTCGCGATCGGCTCGCGTGCGCTCGATCGGAGCCGCGTGCTGCGCCCGCAGCCGAAGCTTCGCGAGTGGAGTGGCCGCGCGTTCAATCTCGTCGTGCAGCTCTTCGCCCTGCCGGGCATCTGGGACTCCCAGTGCGGCTTCAAGCTGTTCCGGGGAGACGTCGCCCGCGACGTCTTCGGGCGCTCGCGGAGCGAGGGGTTCGGCTTCGACGTCGAGGCGCTCGCGGTGGCGCGCCACCTCGGCTACCGCATCGCCGAGGTGCCCGTGCGCTGGCGCAACGACGACGACTCGCGGCTCAGCTTCGCGCGCGGGCTGGCGGCCTTCCTGGACCCGCCGCGGGTCCGCCTCGGCCTGTGGCTGGGCCGTTACGGGCCCCCGGCCCGGCGGGGCACCCCCTGAGCCCGCAACGCGCGCCCCTGGCGGACGCCCTCGGCGGTGCGGCGCTGCTGCTCGCCTCGGGGGCTGCGCTCGGGCTGGGCCTCGCGAGCCAGTTCTTCGTCGCCGACGGTGCGGCCTTCGTCACCGCGAACCGCGCGCCCGAAGGCACCCGTGCGCAGCTGCTCGCCGGCGCGCTGCTGGCGGCGCTCGCCTTCGCGGCGGGGCCGCTGGCGTCGTGGCTCCGGGGTGGGCTCTCGTCGACCCGGCTCCGCGAGATCGGCCTGCGCCTCTCTCCCGGGCTGCCGATCGGGCTGGCGTTCGGGCTGCTCGATGCGAGCGCCTGGGCGGAGGCGCGGCTGACGCACGCGGTCGCAGCCAGTCTGGTCGGCGCGATCGCGTTCGCTTGCGTGCGCGCGCGCGCAGCGGCGACGCCGCTCGCGCTCGAGCGCCGTCTCGCGGCGCGGCTGCGACCCGGGCAGGAGCGCCTGGCGGCGATGCCGCCGGCCCTCCCGCTCCTGCTCGTGGCGGTCGCGGCCGTGGCCTACGCGCTCTGGTTCTCGCACCTGACGCTCCAGGCGCATTGGAACGGCCATTCGCGCAGCTACGACCTCGCCATCTTCGACAACCTGCACTGGAACCTGCTCTTCGGGGAGGGCTTCCTGCGCGCCACGCCGGCGGGCGGCGGTGAGCCGTCGCACTTCGGCCGTCACGCCACGCTGCTCGCGTACGCGCTCGCGCCGTTCTATGCGCTGCACCCCTCGGCCGCCACGCTGCTGGTCCTCCAGAGCGTCCTGATCGGCGCCGCGGCGCTTCCGCTCTTCGCGTTCGCACGCCTCCACCTCGGCGCCTGGCCCGCCTGCGCGCTGGCCCTGGCCTATCTCCTCTATGCGCCCCTGCACGGCTCGAACCTCGCCGACTTCCACTTCCTCTCGATCTCGCCGTTCTTCCTGTTCTCCACCGCGTGGGCGCTCGAGGGGCGAAGCCGGCGTGGGCTCGCGCTCGCGGTGTTGCTCAGCCTCTCCGTCCGCGAGGACGTCGCGCTCGGGGTGGCCGTGCTCGGGGCGTACCACGTGCTGGCGAACCGGCGCGTGCGGGCCGGGCTCGTGCTCGCCGCGCTCGGCCTCGGCTGGTTCGGCGTCATGAAGTTCGTGTGCATGCCCCTGGTGGTCGGGGGCAGCGCGTATGCCGACATCTACCAGGGCCTCGTCCCCGCCGGCGCGTCGGGCTTCGGCGCCGTGCTCGAGACGCTCGTCGTGAACCCGGGCTTCGCGCTCGGCACGCTGCTGCGCGCGGAGAAGCTCGAGTACGCGCTGCTGGTGCTGGCGCCCGTCGCGTTCCTCCCGCTGCGCCGCCTCCGCCTCTGGATCTTCCTCGCGCCGGGCGTCCTGTTCACCCTGCTCTCCACCGACTACGCGCCCACCGTCTCGATCGGCTTCCAGTACACCGCGTTCTGGTCGCCCTACGTGTTCCTCGCCGTGGCGCTGGCGCTGCGGGCCGACGCCTTCGCCGCGCCCGACGGCGCCGCCACGCGCCGCGCCTGGGCGAGCGCAGCCGTGCTGCTGACGGGGCTCTGCTCCTACCAGTACGGCGCCGTCTTCCAGCAGGGGACGGCGGTGGGCGGCTTCCACGACCCCTATCCCCTCACGACGACGGCCGCCGATCTCGAGCGGCGACGGCTCCGCGCCGAGGTGCTGGCGGCCCTGCCCGCGCGCGCGAGCGTCGCCGCCTCCGAGAGCGTGGCGCCGCACGTCTCGAACCGGGCCGTCGCCTACACGCTTCGCGAGGGCGTGCTCGACGCGGAGTACGTGGTCTTCGGCCTCGTGCCCGAGGCGCCGGGCGAGCACGCGGTGGTCCGCGCCCTGCTCCAGGCGGGCGGGTATGGCGTCGTCGCCGCGAACGAGGCCTACGCGCTGCTGCGGCGGGGCGAGCCGGAGACGCTCAACCGCCGCCTCCTCGAGCAGATGGCTTCCGCAGCCGCGCGAGCGCGGTGACCGCCACGTGCCAGGCGGCACGGTAGATCTCGCGCTGGCTGATCTTCGAGGTGCCCCGGCTGCGGTCCTGGAACAGGATCGGGACCTCGACGACGCGAAAGCCCCCGCAGACCACGCGATCGAGCATCTCCTCGAGGAAGGAGTAGCCCGAGGAGCGAACGCCGAACGGGTCGACCTGCTCGAGCACGTGGCGCCCGTAGATGCGGTAGCCCGAGGTGCAGTCCCGGACCGAGAGCCCGAGCAGGGTCCGCGTGTAGAAGTTCGCGAAGGCCGAGAGCGCGCGGCGGTGGGCCGGCCAGTTCTGGATCCCCCCGCCCGGGACGTAGCGGGAGCCGATGGCGAGGTCCGCCTCGGCGGCGGCGGCCAGCAGCGCGGGGAGGAAGCGCGGGGCGTGCGAGCCGTCGCCGTCCATGGTCGCGATCCAGTCGTAGCCGTGATCGAGGCCGTAGCGGAAGCCGGCGAGGTAGGCGGAGCCGAGCCCCAGCCGCCCCGAGCGCGCCAGCAGCCGCAGGCGCGGCTCGGCCTGGCCCGCTTCCCGCACGGCCTGGCCGGTCCCGTCGGGGCTCGCGTCGTCCACGACCAGGACCTCGAGCGACGCATCCTGCGCGAGCACGTCGCGCGCGAGCGGGACGATGTTCTCGATCTCGTTGTAGGTGGGGATGACGATCAGGGCGCGACGTGCCGACACGCGCCCATGGTGCCAGAAGCGGGCCGGCCGTACCGCGTTATCGTACGCGGGTCGCATCGCTCCGCCGTCCGCATGGGCGCGCACCGGAAGGAGAGCCCGTGAGGCCCGACCGTTCGGAGCCGGGGGGTCTCTCCGAGGCCGGGAGCCGGCGCTCCCGGGTGCCGTGGACCTGGCTCGGGCTCGCGGCGGCGCTCGCGGTGCTCCACGCGATCGAGCCGATCGCGTCGCTGCCGCATCGCTTCGCGCGCAACTACAACGAGGGCTGGAACGCCTACCACGCCGAGGCGGTGCTCTCCGATCGACCGCTCTACCCCGAAGCCAGCGCGCTCTTCCCGAACAACTACCCGCCGCTCTCCTTCGCGGTCGTGGCGCTGGCCGGCGGCGACCCGATCCGCACCGGCCGGGCGCTCTCGCTCGCCGCCCTGCTCGTGTTGCTGCTCGAGATCGGCTGGATCGCCGCCCGCACGACGGGATCGCGCCGGCTCGGGGGGCTCGCCGCGCTGCTGGCGGCGGGCTGGCTGGGCGCCGCCGCGCCCGAATACGTCGCCATGAACGACCCGCAACTGTTGGCCCATGCGCTGGCGGTCGGGGGCCTCGCGCTGGTGCTCGGCGAGCGCACCCCGGCGCGCCTCGGCGCGGCCGCCCTGCTCATGCTCGGCGGCGGTCTGGTGAAGCACAACCTGGTCGCCCTCCCCCTCGCGGTGACGCTGTGGCTCTACACGAGCGATCGTCGTGCCTTCGCAAGCTGGCTCATCGCTGCCATCGCCGGCGGCGTCGGGGCCCTCGGGCTCCTGGCGGCGGTCCACGGCGAGAGCGTGTTCGAGAGCCTGCTCCGGGCGCGCTCGGTCTCCCCCGGACTCGCCGCCGCGTTCGCAGCCGAGTGGCTGCCGCGGCTGGCGGCGCCCCTGGCGCTGGCCGCGATGGCGGCGCGGGAAGCGTGGCGCGACCCCGACGGAAGGCTCCTCGCGCTCTATGCCGGGCTCGCGCTCGGCGTCGGTCTGTTCTTCGCGGCCGGTGAGGGCGTGGGCGTGAACACGGGGTTCGAGCTGCTGATCGCGCTCAGCCTGCTCGGCCCTTGGCTGCTCGCGCGCCTGCGGGACCTGCTTCCCGAGGCGGCGGAGGTGGTGCCGCCCGGCGCGCTGGTGCTCGCCCTGCTGCTCGATCCGCTGCTCCAGGCCCCGAGCCGGCTGCTCGCGCTGCCGGAGGCGCTGGCCCAGCACGCCGTCTGGGAGGCCGGCACCGACGAGGACCTGGCCTACCTCGCCGAGGCGCCCGACCCGGTGATCTGCGAGACGCTCGCGCTCTGCTTCTGGGCCGGGAAGGCCGCGAGCGTCGACCTCTACAACAGTCAGCAGCTATTCCGCGGCGGCTACGCCGACGAGGACGCGCTGCTCGCGCGGGTCGAGGCCGGGGCGTTCGGCGTCGTCCAGCTCACCGGCCTGAGCCCGAACCGGGACGACGAGCGCGTCTCCGCGCAGCTCAGCTACGCCCTCCAGCGCCACTACGTGGTCGATCGCGTCGGCGCGAACGGGGTGTTCCTGCGTCCCCGGAGCGCGCAGCGAAAGCGCTGACCGGCTTCAGGCGCCCCGGCGGCGGAGCGGGCGCACCTCGTCCACGAGACCCCACGCCTGCGCGACCTCGACGGCGAGGCGCCGCCCGGTGAGCGCGAGCCAGGCGGTGCGCTGTCGGCCGATCCGCCGGGGGAGGCTCACGGTGCCGCCCGCGCCGGGGACCAGACCCATGCCGACCTCCGGGAGCTGGAAGTAGGCGCTCGGGTCGGCCACGACGCGCCCACAGAAGGCGGGCAGCTCGACCCCGGCGCCCACGCACGCGCCGTGCACGCGCGCCTCGACGCGTTCGGCACAGCGCGCCAACAGGCCGGCGGGGCTTCGCGTGGCGCGCACCGCGTGGGCGGTCGCCGGATCGGGAAGCGTGCCGAACTCGTCGAGGTCGCCGCCGCTCGAGAAGCTCGGCCCCTCGCCGGTCAGCACGACCCGGCGGAGGCTCGCATCCTGGAGCACGAGGGCGAGCGCCTCGCACAGGGCGTCGCGCATCTCGGCCGAGAAGGCGTTGCGCTTCTCGGGCCGATCGAGGCGAAGCTCGACGTGGTCGGCGTGTCGGGTCACGCGCACCGCCGGCTGCGGGCTGGGCTCGCGCGCCCGCGGCACTCGGGTCGCGGCCCAGGCGGCGAACTCGGGCCCGGCCTGGAGCGTCGAGTAGGCCAGCGATTCCGCGAGCAGGCCCTCGTGGATCCCGCGCGCCACGCTGCCGCGCAGCAGCTGGACCCCCACCAGGGTGGCGAGCGGGGCCCGGCGTGCCGTGGCCTGGATGGCTGCCAGCTCGTCCTCGCTGCTGGCGATCACGTCGAGGGCCTCGGCGAGGGCCTCCGCGCCGGAGGCGATCCCGGCCGTCGCGACACCCACCGTCGGCGCCGGAAGCTCGGCGAGCCGAGCCCAGGCGGGCCCGCTCTGCCCCTCGGCGGGCGGAGCCACGCCGAGGTCGACCAGCACCAGGGGCTCGCCGATCAGCACCGAGCGCGCCTCGCTCGCGAAGGGGTCGGCGAGGCAGCGCAGCAGCTCGCGGGCCGATGCCACGTGGGCCATCGCGGGAGTGTAGGGAAGCGGACGGCCGACTAGACTCGGCCGGTTCGGCGGGTCCGGGCGCTCTCACCACGGAGGAGGCAGACGGAATGCGCAGTCGCGGGTGCAGCTCCAGCCTCGCCCTCCTGGCGCTGCTCGTCGCCGGGAGTGTGGGCTGCGGCGGCGAGCGATCTGCCCGGGCGAGCGGCGGCGAGGTCGATCGCATCGTGCTGGTGAGCATCGATACGCTGCGGGCGGACCACGTTGGCTGCTACGGCGCGGAGGACGCCGAGACCCCGACGATCGATGCGCTCGCCGCCGAAGGCGTGCGCTTCACCACGGCGATCTCGCCGGCCCCGATCACACTCCCCTCCCACGCGTCGCTCCTCACCGGTCGCGACCCGCCCGACCACGGCGTCCGCAACAACGGCTCGTTCCGGCTCGCTGCCGACGTGCCCACCGTGACGGAGTCCCTTCGCGAGGCGGGCTTCGCCACCGCGGCCTTCGTCTCGGCGTTCGTGCTGGACGAGCGCTTCGGGCTCGCGCGGGGCTTCGACGTCTACGACGCCGAGCTCGGGATGATGAAGAGCTCGCGCGATCACTCGGTTCCCGAGCGACGCGGCGACGCCACCGTCGACCGTGCCCTCGCCTGGCTCGAAGCCGCGCCGGATCGCTTCTTCCTCTGGGTCCACCTCTACGATCCGCACGCCGACTACACG
This sequence comes from Myxococcota bacterium, assembly GCA_041605395.1. Lineage (GTDB taxonomy): Bacteria > Myxococcota_A > UBA9160 > UBA9160 > UBA6930 > JBFIYM01. Next base: position 25,882 of record JBFIYM010000011.1, read on the forward strand.
CCGCCCGAGCCCTTCGACAAGCGCTTCGCGACCCGGCCCTACGACGGGGAGATCGCCTTCGCCGACGCCCAGGTGGGGCGCCTGCGTCGGGCCCTCGAGGAACGCTGGCCGACGGGCACGCTCTGGTGGATCACCTCCGACCACGGCGAGGGCCTGGGGGAGCACTACGAGCGCACCCACACCCTGGGGGTCTACGAGAGCACCCAGCACATCCCGCTGATCGTGGCGGGCCCGGGCGTCGCCGAAGCTGCGGTCCGCGACGACGTCGTGGCGCTCGCGGACGTGGCGCCCACGCTGTTGGAGCAGGTCGGGCTCGAGGCGCTGCCCGGCGCGGACGGCAGGAGCCTGGTGCCCACGCTCCGGGACGGCGCCCCGAGCGGCCGGCGGGCGGCGTGGGTCGAGACGCTCGCAACCCAGCTGGACATGGGGATGAGCCCGCTGCTCGGCGTCCGCACGGCCACCCACAAGTACGTGCGCGCGCCCGAGCCCGAGCTTTACGACCTCGTGGCGGACCCGCGCGAGCTCGAGAACCGCATCGCCGAGGAGCCCGCGCTCGCGGCCGAGCTGGACGGCCTGGTCGAAGAGCTCGCCCAGGGGCGTCCGGTGGTGCTGAGCTTCAAGCCCGACGCGGCGGAGCGCGCGCAGCTCGAAGCCCTCGGCTACGTGCAGAGCGCCGGGCCCGTCCCCGACGACGCCACGCTCGGGCAGGTCGGCGGCATCGATCCGAAGCAGGCGCACGTCCAGCTCGAGCGGCTCCACCACCTGATGAGCCTGCTGGCGTCCCGACGCGGGCAGGATGCGCTGGCCGTCTACGATGCGCTCGAGCTGCGCGGCTCCATGGTGCGGCTGTTCGGCGCCACCGCCGCCCTCCAGGCGGGGCAGCCCGAGCGGGCCGAGCAGGAGGCGCGCGAAGCGCTGGCCATCGCGCCGACGACCGAGGCGTGGATCGCGCTCGGAACCGCCGAGCTCCAGCAGGGACGCATCGAGGACGCGCGCCGCTCGCTCGAGCGCGCCGCCGCGATGGAGCCCGAGAAGGCGTCGCCCTGGGTCGGCCTCGCCTGGATCGCGGAGCGGGAGGGTCAGCGCGACGAGGCCATCCGGCTCTACGAGAAGGTGCGCGCCCTGCCCATCCCGAGCCCGGAGGCGTACTGGCGGCTGGCGGCCTACGCGCTCGAAGAAGGCCGGGTCGACGAGGCGCGGGCGCTGCTGGCCGCGGTGCCCCAGGCGGAGCTGCGCGTGCCGGACGCCGCCCATCGTCTCGCCGTCGCCGAGCGCCGCGCCGGGCGTACGACGCTCGCCCGGACCCGGATCGAGGGATCACTCCGCGAGTATCCGTGGGCGCCGCACCTCTGGATGCTGAAGGCCGAGCTGCTGGACGAGGCGGGAGACCTCGAGGGCGCGCTGGCCGCGCGTCGCGCAGCGCTCGAGCTCGCGCCCGGGTCGGTCGACGCGGAGAACGCGATCGCCTTCACGCTGGCGCGCCTCGGGCGCGACCTCGACGAGGCCGAAGACCTCGCGGAGGGCACCCTCGCGCGGCGCGGCCGGATCCCGGCCTTGCTCGACACACTCGCGACCGTGCGCGCCGCGCAGGGCCGCTACGCCGACGCGCTCGCGCTCACCGAGGAGGGCCTCGTGAGCGCCAGCGACGTGCCGCGGGTGGATCTCCTGTTCCGTCGCGCCGTGGCGCTCGCGGGCCTCGGCCGGCAGGACGACGCCGCGCAGGCCCTCGACACCGCGCTCGCCGCGGCGGGCGAGCAGGACACGACGTCGAGCAGCTGGCCCGAGGCGGAGCGCCGCGTGCGGAGCCTGCTCGCCCCCGCCTCCTGACCGGCGACGCGTGATACGATCCCGGCTTCCCGGGGGAGGCGCGCGTGGTCACCGAAATCGAGCGCATCACGGTCCGCATCGAGGACGGGGTGGCGTTCGCCACCCTCGCGAACCCGCCGCTCAACGTGATGACGCTGCCCTTGTTCGGCGACCTGGCCCGACTCGCGGGCGAGGTCGCGGTCGACCCGGCGGTGCGCGCCCTGGTCTTGCGCAGCGACGACCCCGACTTCTGGATCGCGCACTTCGACGTGGAAGCGATCCTGGCGTTTCCCCTCGACGCGCCGCCGAGCCGGGACGCGAAGGTCGACGACAACCCCTTCCACGCCATGTGCGAGCGCTTCCGCACGATGCCGAAGGCGACGATCGCCGAGATCGGCGGACGCGTGGGCGGCGGCGGACACGAGCTGGCCATGAGCTGCGACATGCGCTTCGGGGCGCTCGGAAAGACCGTGATCAACCAGCCGGAGGTCGCGATCGGGATCCTGCCGGGCGGCACCGGCACGCAGCGCCTGCCGCGGCTCGTCGGGCGCGGCCGCGCACTCGAGATGATCCTCGGCTGCGAGGACCTCGACGCCGCGACGGCCGAGCGCTGGGGCCTGCTGAACCGCGCCCTGCCCCCGGCCGAGCTCCGGCCCTTCGTGGAGCGCCTCGCGCGTCGCATCGCGTCCTTCCCGCCGGAGGCGGTGGCCGAGGCCAAGCGCGCGGTGCTCGCGGCCGAGCCCGCCTGGGAGGCGGGGCTCCTCGACGAGGGGCTGGCCTTCCAGCGCCTGATCCGGACCGAGGCGGCGCAGGGCGCCATGCGCCGCTTCCTCGAGCGCGGGGGCCAGACCCGCGAGGGCGAGAAACGCCTCGGCGCGCTCTGCAGCGAGCTCTGGGACTAGCGCCGAGCCGGGACCTCGGCAGGAGACGAAGCATGGGACGACTCGACCGCAAGGTGGCGCTGGTGACGGGCGCGGCCTCGGGCATCGGCGCACAGTGTGCGCTGCGCTTCGCGCAGGAGGGCGCGCGCATCGTCGGCCTCGACCTCCACAAGCCGGTGGACGCGGGCGTGTGGGCCGCCGTCGAGTCGGCGGCGCCCGATGCGCTCTTCGCGGAAGGCGTGGACGTGCGCGACGAGGCCGCCGTGGCCAAGGCCGTGAGCCACGCCGCCGAACGGTTCCAGCGCCTCGACGTGCTGGTGAACGCGGCGGGCGTCGAGGGCGTGGGCCCCGCCCACGAGCTCAGCGAGGAATCCTGGGACCGCACGGTCGACATCAACCTCAAGGGCTCGTTCCTCGTCGCGAAGCACGTGCTGCCGCACATGATCCGGCGCAAGGCCGGCAGCGTGATCCACGTGGCGAGCGTGGAAGGCCTCGAAGGCATGGCGGGCTCGATGTCCTACAACGCCTCGAAGGGCGGCGTGGTGCTGATGACCAAGAGCATGGCACTCGACTATGGGCCGCTCGGCATCCGCGTGAACTGCCTCTGCCCCGGGCTGATCCTGACGCCGCTCACCGAGATCGTGCAGCAGGCCCGGCCCGTGCTCGATCAGATGGTGAGCTGGCACGCGCTCGGGCGCGCCGGGAACCCCGAGGAGGTCGCGGGCGCCGCGCTCTTCCTCGCCTCCGACGACGCCTCCTTCGTGACGGGCCACGCGCTCGTCGTGGACGGCGGCTGGACCGCCGGTCGCCGCATCCTGCCCGCGTGACGGTACGCCGCGGCTGGCCGGGCCTGCTGGCGGCGGCGGGCCTCGCCTGCGCGAGCCCGGCCCCCTCGCCGTCCGACGTCCCGGCCGGGAGTGCCGAGGCCGCGCTCGCTGCGCCGTCCCCGGCGCGGGAGCGCTTCGAGGCCTGGAAGCAGACCGGGGAGCGGGCGGACCCGCGCGAGGCCTTCGCGCGGCAGGCGGAAGCCGAGGCCGCGCGGCGGCGGCGCGAAGCGCTCGCGCGCGCGGGCGGCCACGAGGTCGGCAGCATCGAGCACGAGATGGTCGAGGACGAGCTCGCCCTGCTCGGCAGTGGCGCGGGCGGCTGCTTCGCGGAGGAGCCCGACCTCGCGGGCCAGGACGACTGGATCCGCCATCGCGCACTCTCGCGCGGCGACTTCCTCGCGGCCGAGCCGAGCGAGGACGCGAAGCCCACGGTCTTCATGCCCTTCGGCGAGATCGGCGCCTACGTCGCGGTGCGGCTCGCCTGCGTCGTCGCGGGCCGGCTCGACGAGCCCGAGCCCGGCCAGTTCCGGGTGGAGATCGAGCGCGTCGAGTACCTGGCCCTGCTCAGCCGGCACCTGTCGTGGTGGAACGCGAAGGCCCGCATGTCGAACGAGTGGGTGCTCCGGCACGAGCAGCTGCACTTCGACATCGCGGAGCTGCTGGCCCAGGAGCTGACGAGCAGGGCCCCGACCCTGCACGCCGAGCTCGTCGGAACCGGCCCGGACCCGAGCGCCGCGATGGCGGACTTCCGGCGCCGCTGGGGCGAGCACCTGGCGATGCAACAGCAGCGCTTCCAGGACATCGAGCACCGCTACGACCGCGAGACCCGTCACGGCACCGACCGCGAACGCCAGACCGAGTGGTTCGCGAACGTGAAGCGCGGCCTCGGCGCCATCCGCGCCGGCCTCGACACCCCGCCCGTGCTGGTCGAGTGACCGGCCCAGGCCGGGCCGCGCCCGGCTCGGCTCGGACCGGCTTCGCCTCGAAGAGCGGCGCGGCCTCGTTCGCTGGGGCGGCAAGGAGGCGGCACCGCGCCTCCTCGAGCCGCCCGGGTGGACCCACGAGGTGCGGGAGCGCGGCGGCTCGATCGGACTGCGAGCCGCCACCCGCCGAAGATCGTCGCAGGAACGCTCGCGTTCCGTTCACAGGTTGCCGCTCTCCCTTGCCAGCGAGGCCTGCGAACGCGGCGAGTTCCGGGTGGCCCACTACTCGCTCCAGCGCGACCACGCACACCTGATCGTCGAGGCGCGCGGCAAGGACGCCCTGGCCCGGGGCATGAAGAGCGTGGGGGCGCGGCTCGCGCGCGCCGTGAACCGCGTGTTCGCGCGTTCGGGCCCGGTGCTCGACGGCCGCTTCCACCACCGGGTGCTGCGTACGCCCCGCGAGGTGCGGAACGCGCTGGCCTACGTGCTCCTGAACGCGCGGCGCCACTTCGCGAAGTCGCGCAGGGGGCAGCGGCCACCCGCCCGGCTCGATGCTGCCAGCTCGGCGCGCTGGTTCGATGGCTGGAAGCCGGCGTGGCGGGCGCGCCTCGAGCCACCGCCCGGGCCCGGCCCGAGCAAGTCCCGCGAGGTCGCGGCCGCCCGGACCTGGCTTCTGCGGGTCGGCTGGCGGCGGCATGGGCTCGTAGACCCGGGCGAGGTGCCGGGCGTGGCGTGACGCCGGGAGCCCTCCCGCGCGCCGGCGCCCATTCGTAGAAGAGAGCTCTCGAGGGAAGGAGGGAGCCCCGGGCCCCGCCCTTCGCAAGGCTCGGGGTGTTCTGTGGAGCGGCTCGGGCCCCGCGCCTAGTGCGCCTTGTGCGGCAGCACGCGCTGCATGCGGCCACCGAGCTGCCCGACGGCCGCGCGCATTCGCGTCAGCCAGGGTCGCAGGTCGTCCCGGTCGAGCGCGGCGAAGACGTGCGGGTGGAGGTACGGGGCCAGGATCTCGCTCGGCCGATAGCGCTCGCTCCGCCAGTGCAGGAGCGTGGTCGAGACGTCGCGGGCGATGTCGATCCAGTAGACGCCTTCCTCGAAGTCGTGTGCGGCGGGCAGCTGCCCCGTCGCACGGTGCTGGTACTCGAGCCACGGGAAGTCGATGCCACAGCGCGCCGCGAGCTTGGACGACATGTTGTGGCGTCCATTCACCTCCATCAGCTTGTAGCTGGCGTCGCGCGCGTCCCACTTGAACTCGGTGCAGGAGAAGCCGCTGTAGCCGAGGGTGCGGAGCAGGCGGCGCCCCGGCTCGATCACCTCGGGCACGTGCTGGCTCAGCACGACGCGCGGCGAGCCGATCCGGGGCGGCGCGCCCCGGATCTTCCTGGCGGTGAACTCGACGAGGGGCTCGCCCTCCCAGAAGTACGAGTTGTAGTTGACGCCGTTGCCGTCGGGGCCGGGGATGAACTCCTGGAGCATCATCGGGTAGCCCGCGGCGTCTGCCTCGCGCCACGCCACCATCAGCTCCTCGAGCCCCGTCGCGAGCACCATCTTCTTGTGGAACTGGCGGGCGTAGCCGTGTCCCGTCACGGGCTTGACCAGGCAGGGGTAGGTGACGCGCCGTCCCTCGCGCATGGCCTGCTCGTCGCTCTCGAGCAGGAGCGTGCGCGGCGCGGGGATGCCGGCCTTCTGCGCCACCTCGTAGGTGAGGCTCTTCTCGAGCACGGCCCGGACGATCTCCGGCTCGGGGCACGCCACGCGATAGGTCTGGGACAGCAGCTCCCGGTGCCGACCCAGAACGCCGAGGAAGCCGTCGGCGCAGGGCAGCAGCACCGCGCCGGCGAGACGCGGCGCCAACTCGTGGAGCAACGCGAGGAGCGCAGGCTCCTCCCGGTCGGGATGCGGCGCGCGGATGGCCTCGACCAGGTAGCGGGAAGAGCGGCCCGGTTCGCTCTCGTCCTGGTACAGCCCGACCACGGGGACGCCGCGGCGCCCGAGCGACTGGATGACGCCGAGGGCGGCAGTACCGGTGGAGAGGACGATGGCGGGCAGCAACGCGAGCAGGATCCTGGACAGCGGGAGCAGTCGAACGTGAAGGGAATGCGAGCTAGCTCGGGTCGAGCACCTCGCGCACCTTGCGGCGCAGCAGCTTTCCCGTCTCATTGTACGGCAGCTCGAGCTCGAATCGGATCCTTTGTGGGACCCGGGACGAGCGCAGGTGCTTGCGCACCCAGTCCTGGAGCTCGTCGGCCGAGGCGGTCGCTCCCGCCTTCAGCACGACGGCGGCCGCCACGGCCTCGCCCCACTCCACGTCGGGAACCCCCACCACGGCGACGTCGGCCACGGCCGGATGGTCGAGCAGCACGTCCTCGATCTCGCCCGGCGAGAGGTTCTCGCCGCCGCGCACGATCACGTCGTCGATGCGGCCCTCCAGGAACAGGTAGCCGCCCTCGTCGAGGAAGCCGCCGTCGTTGGTCGGGAACCAGCCGTCGGCGCCGACGCGGCTCGCGCGGCCGAGGTACTCGCCGGAGACCTGCTCGCCGCGCACGCAGATCTCGCCCCGCCCGCCGGCCGGGAGGGGCTTGCCCTCGGGGTCGCGGATCTCGACCTCCACCCCCGGCAGCGGCCGCCCCACCGACGCGAGCCGGCGCCGGACCGCAGGGTCGTCGCTCGCGGCCGCCTCGCGGTGGTCCTCCGGCCCGAGCACCGCGATCGTCGAGCTGGTCTCGGTGAGGCCGTAGGCGTTGGTCAGGTCGAGGTGGCCCATCAGGCGCATCACGCGCTCGATCACGGGGAGCGGCATCTTGCCGCCGCCGTACGCGAGCGCGCGCAGCGCGCCCGGGGCCTTGCCGCCGCCGGCCTCGAGGGCCTCGACCACGCGCGCCAGCATGGTGGGCACCACGAAGGCGTTGGTCACGCGCTCGCGCTCGGCGGTCTCGAGCCAGCCTTCGGGCGAGAAGGCCGGGAGCTGGACGATGCGCCGGCCGGAGTAGATCGAGCTCAGCACCGCCGCCATGCCGGCGATGTGGTACGGGGGAACGCTCACCAGCGCGGCGTCGGCCTCGTCCGCACTCATGAACTCGACGCTGCCCAGGATGTAGGAGACCAGGTGTCGCTGGCGCAGCAGCGCCGCCTTGGGCGTCCCCGTCGTGCCGCTGGTGAACAGCCAGATGGCGACGTCCTCGGGCTCCATCGACCAGTCGCGCTCCGGCGTCGGCGCCGTGCCTCGCGCCAGCGCGAGGAACGCCTCGCGCTCGATCACCTCGACGCCGTCGCGCCCGCCGAGCTTGCCCGCCCGATCGGCGTCGGTGACGAGCAGGACGGGCTTCACCCGCTCGATCAGGGCGTCGAGCTCGGGGCCGCTCAGCCGGTAGTTGAGCGGCACGAACGGCCGGCCCGCCCAGGCGCTGCCGAAGAGCGCCAGCGGAACGGCAGGGCTCGAGACGTCGAGCAGGCCGACGCGCTCGACGCCGGACTCGCGCACGCGGGCCGCGATCCGTCCGGCGCCAGCGAAGAGCTCCGCCTGGCTCCAGCGCTCCGCGTCACAGACGACCGCCGTCCGCTCGCCCATCCCTTCGGCGGCCATCTCGAGCAGCATCATCAGGTTCATGAACGCATGCCCGTCCCGGCCTCACGCGGGGGCACGGTCGTCAGTCCGAAGAGGGAAGCGCCTTCGCTTCCTTGAGCTTGAGCGGCGTGCCAGCGACCGCGAGCGAGCCTTCGCCCGGCTTGGTGCAGAGCAGCTCGAGCGTCGCGTCCTCGTTCACGTAGCGCTTGCCGATCTGGGTGCCGTTCTTGTGCTCGGGGTCGATGCTGCCGCCGGCGGCGCTGGCCGTCGCCTCGACCATCGCCGCGCCGCCGCAGGTGAGCTCCAGGTCGCCGGCCGGAGCCGCGATCACCATCACCTGGGTGCCACAGACGGCGCTCTTGAGTCGCGAGCCAGCCTTGAGGGTCGCCATCGCTGCTTCCTCCTCGTCGAACCTTCTAGGATGCACGGCCCGGGCCGCCTCGGCCACGCCTTCGCCGCTCAGCGCCGGGCGACGCCCCACAGGAAGGCGCGGGCGAGGCGCTGCGCCTCCTCCTCGGCGGGCACGGGCGTCTCCAGGGTCGCGCGCCGCATGAGCGCGCCGTACATCAGGACCGCCAGCAGGTCGGCCGCCGTGGCATGCTCGTCGGCGGACACCTCGCCGGCGGCGATCGCGTCCTTCATGATGGCCTCCACCACGGCCCGGCTCTCCGCCCGGATCGTCTCGAGCTCGGAGAGCGAGCCGCTCCCGGGGGCCGAGAAGAACGGGTCCACCCCCCGGACGGCCATCACGGCGCGGAAGAACTCCCGCACGCTGCCGACGTAGTCGAAGTGGACCGCCAGGAACGCCACCAGGCGCTCCTCGGTCCCGGAGGCCTCCTCGACGGCCTTCCGGACCCGCTCGCCCAGCCCGAGGCGGAGCTGGGCGATGCACTGGTTCAGCAGATCCTCCTTTCCGTCGAAGTAGACGTAGAGGGTGCTACGGGCCACGCCCGCGGCCTCCGCGATGCGGTCGATCGAGGCCTCGGCGAAGCCGACCTCGCCGATCACACGGCGGGCGGCCTCGAGGATCTGGTCCGTGCGGAAATCGCGCAGGACCTGCTCTCGGGTCTTGGGAGCTTCATCCATCAGACGGGGAGACCGTTGCATCGGACCTCAAGTCCGATACGTTAGATGCTGATTCCGAACCAGGCCAGCTGCGGCCGAGAGGGAATATGCCATGGATGCCCGCCCGGGGGAGCTGAATCTCTTCGATCCGGACGCCTACCGGGACGGGCCGCCGCACGACTACCTGCGGCGCCTGCGCCACGAGGCGCCCGTCTGCTGGCACGACCCGCCCGGGCCCGAGGTGCGCAGCATCTCGAAGCTCGAGACGGGCTTCTGGCTCGTCACCAAGTACCAGGACGTGATCGACGTCTCGCGCAGCCCGAAGCGGTTCTCCTCGCACGCCGCCACCAGCTTCCTGATGGACCCCGACCCGGAGCTGCTGCCCGGCCTCCAGGCCCAGCTCATCAACATGGACCCGCCGAACCACGTGAAGTACCGCCGCCTGGTGCAGCGCGGCTTCACGCCGCGCATGGTGGCGCAGCTCGAGCCGCGCATCCGCGCGCACGCGCGCCGGATCGTCGACAACGTGGCCCGCAAGGGCGACTGCGAGTTCGTCACCGAGCTCGCCTGCGAGCTCCCGCTGATCCTGATCTGCGAGCTGATGGGCATCCCCGACGAGGACCGCAAGCAGATCTTCGACTGGTCGAACGCCCTGATCGGCGCCGACGACGACGCGCTCAACTGCGGCCACGATCCGATGCAGGTCTCCGCCGAGATGTGGATGTACTCGAACCAGCTCGCAGCGCAGAAGCGGGCCAACCCCGACGACACGCTGATCAGCAAGTACGTGAACGGCGACGTCGGCGGCGAGCCGATCAGCGACTTCGAGCTGAACAACTTCTTCCTGCTGCTCTCGGTCGCGGGCAACGAGACCACGCGCAACGCCACCTCCCAGTTCATGCGACTGATGAGCGAGCACCCGGACCAGCGCGACCTGCTCCTCGGCGACCTCGACCGCCTGCTGCCGGGCGCCATCGAGGAGGCGCTCCGCTTCGCCTCTCCGGTGGTCGCCTTCAAGCGCACCGCGCTCGAGGACACCGAGCTGCGCGGCGTGGGCATCGCGAAGGGCGACCGGCTCGTGCTCTCCTACCCGTCGGCGAACCGCGACGAGGAGGTCTTCGACGAGCCCGATCGTTTCGACATCCGCCGCTCGCCGAACCCCCACCTGGCCTTCGGCATCGGCGAGCACTTCTGCCTGGGCGCGAACTTCGCCCGCATGCAGCTCCACTGCATCCTGCGCGAGGTGTTCTCGCGGCTGCCCGACATCCACGTCGTGAAGCCGCCGCGACGCCAGCGCAGCAACCTCATCAACGGCATCACCGAGATGTGGGTGGAGTACACGCCCGAGGCCTGAGCCGGAGTACAATGGGCGGGTGGACGAGACCTTCCTCCGCCTGCTCGAGCTGTCGTTCCAGTCGCCCGGGAACGAAGAAGCCAGCCGGCGCTTTCTCGCCGCGCTCGCCGGCGCCATCTCCCCCGACGCGGGCGCGGTGATCCTGGTCGAGGACCCGGCGCCGGCCACGCTGCTGTTCGGGGCGGAAGCGGTGCGGGTGGTCGGGGGGCACCTGCCGCGGCGACCCGGGCCGGGCAAGCGCATCGAGACGATGACTCCCGGCACCGTCTTCGATCTCCCCCGGCTGCCGGAGCCGTTGGCGCGCCACCCGGTCGTGGCCGGCCTGCTCGAGCCCGAGGGGCTGCGCTCCGGGCCGGGCCTCGGCATCGTGACTTCGGCCGACGGAGACCGGGCCACCAGCCTGCTGCTGGTACTGCCCCGGAGTGAGGCGTGGCAGCCGAGCGCCACCGACCGCGACCTGATGGAGCGCCTCGCGCCCTTCGCCGTACAGTCGGCGCGCCTCAGCCTGCGCCAGCTGGGCTCGGGCGCGCTCACCACCCTGCTCGACCATCTGGTGCTCGACGTGGTGCTGAGCGACGACCGCGGGCGCGTCTCCTACGTCAACGAGAGCGCGTCGGAGATCCTCGGGGTCGAGCCCGGAGAGTCGACACCGCAGGCGGGCGACAGACTGGATCCGCGCAGCGAGGCGCTCTACCGCATGTTTCGACCGACGCCCGAGGGCGAGAGCATCTATGCCCACCCGATCGACGGACGACCGCTCCACATCCTCTCGACCCAGGTGGTCTGGCCCAGCTGGCGGGGGTACGCCGGGCGGCGCTACGCACGCGCGCTGTTCATCGGCGACCCGAAGCGCGGGACCAGCGACCCCCTCGGCAATCTCGGGCAGGCGTACGGCCTCACCACGCAGGAGGCGCGCCTGGCCGCGTTGCTGGTCGGGGACTACACGCTGACCCAGGCCGCCGAGCAGCTCGGCATCACGCGGAGCACGGCGCGGACGGTGCTGAAACGGGTGCTCGCGAAGACCGGGACCCACCGGCAGTCGAGCCTCGTGCGCCTGCTCCTGGCGGGGCCGGCGCAGCTTCGCTCCGGCGGCCCCCCAGGCCAGCGGCGCAGACCGCCCCGCTGACCCCCATTTGGGGGATACCGTCCCCCCTTTGGGGGATGTTTCTGGGACCCGGGCGCGGGAATCTCACCCAGCTCTAGCGAGGGGTGTCGATGTCCAGCGGGGACGTGGGTGCACTGGGCCTGCTCGAGGAGCTGCTGGGTGCGGTGGGTGACGGCGCTGCCTGGCTGCGCTTCCTCGACGCGCTGCAGCGGACGATCTCGCCCGACTGCCTGACCTTCTTCGCCGCCGACGCGCGTCCGGACCGCCCTGGCTTCATCGCCGGGCCGTCGCTCGGTGTGCTCGCTGCCAACTTCGACGATCTCCTGGGCGACATCCGGCGCCCGGCCGCCGGGGAGCTCGCGGTGGGGAGCGTCCAGGACGTGCCGGAGGCGAGCGGCTTCTACCAGACCCGGTTCTTCGAGGAGGTGCTGGCACCTGCCGGGGCCGTTCCGGGCACCGGCCTCGTCGTCGTGACGGAGCACAACGCGAACCCGATGCGCTCGGCGACCCTCGTGCTGCCGCGCAAGGTCGGCTGGGCGCCCAGGCCCGCCGACCGCGCCCTCCTCGAGACGCTCGCGCCGCACATGGTGGTCGCGCGCCGCCTGCACCTCCAGCTCACCGACCGGCAGCGCGAGGAGGAGGCGCTCGTCTCCGCCTTCGACCGCCTCCTGCTGGGCGTGGTCTTCCTCGACGAGGGGGGCCGCATCTCGTACGCGAACCGGAGCGCGTCCGAGCTGATCGGCCACGCCGCCGGCTTCGCGTCGCCGAATGCGGTCCTGGACGACCACACCCGCGCCTGGCGCGAGCTGCTGACGACGCACGCCCCGGGTGCGCTCGTGCAGGCACCGGACGACGGTCGGCCGGTCCAGGTGCTCGATGCACCGCTCGAGTGGAGCGAGCGCGATCAGCTCGCGGCTTCCCGCTTCGCCCGGGCGTTCTTCATCGCCGATCCCAAGCAGAGCAGCGGCGATCTCATCCAGGTGCTTCGCGAGCTGTTCGGGCTGACGGAGAGCGAGACGCGACTGACCGCCCTGCTGTTGGCCGACACCCCGCTCCAGGACGCGGCGCGCCGGCTCGGCATCACCGAGAGCACGGCACGAGGCGTGTTGAAGAGCATCTTCGCGAAGACGGGAACCAATCGGCAGGCCGAGCTGCTGCGGCTGCTGCTCCGTGGGCCGATGGGACAGCTCCGCACGCGCGACGGGATGGACGCTCGGCCCGAGCCCGAGGCGACCGGCCGAACCGGAAGACGACCCCAGCCACGGGCGCGGGGCTGAGAGAGCGGCCGCTTGAGCGGGGCCAGCCTCTCCGAACGCGCGGCGGCGCTCGTCGAAGGCCTGTTCGAGGCCCCCGGCGACCCCGTCGTCTGGCAACGCTTCCTGGCCGCCGTGGGCGCCGAGGTGGCCGAGGGTTCCGTGGCACTCCTGCTCGGCGAGGTCGCACCCGGCGGCCCGAACCTGGTCCTCGGCCACGGCGTGGACCTGGACCGCGTCGAGCCGGAGGACGTGCGACCCGCGGGCGAGCATCCGCCGCCCGAGGTGCTTCCGGTCGGCAAGGTGGTCCCGATCGAGACCAACGACGCCACGTTCGACCGGAGCCATCTCTACCGGAGCGTGCTCGCGGCCCGGGGGCTGGCGCCCGGACCCGGCCTCTACGTGCCGCTCGCGCGCAACCCCCGCCACGTGACCGGGGGGTTGTTCGTGCTGGTGGCAGACCCGGCCTGGAAGCCGAAGGCGGACGACGTCGCGCTGCTCGAGCTCCTGGCGCCGTACGTCACCCTCGCGGCGCGCGCGGGCCTGCGCCTGCACGAGGAGCAATCGAAGGCGTCGGCCCTGCTCCGCTCGCTGGCGCGCCTGCGGCTCGGGGTGGTGCTGCTCGACGCCAGGAATCGGGTCAGCTTCGCGAACGACAGCGCCCTCGAGATGCTCGGGCTGGCGGGGGTCGCCGGGCCCGAGGAGGAGGTGCGCCGGCTCGCCACGCGAGCGCTCGCGGCGTTGGTGAAGCGGGAGACCGGGCGTTCGACCCAGACGCTCAGCTATCCGCACCCCGAGGACGGACGACCGCTCTCGCTCCTGGTGGCAACACTCCGCTGGGCCGATTCCCAGGGCGCGGAGCGGATGCGCTTCACGAGCGCGGTCTTCCTGAGCGACCCGCAGGGCGCGGAGGGCGGACCGGCCGCTGCCCTCCAGGAGCTCTACGGGCTCTCGCCCGGGGAGGCACGTCTCGCGCAGCGGCTGGCCGCGGGCGAGACGCTCTCGGCGGCGGCGAAGAGCCTCGGGATCAAGCTCAGCACGGCGCGCGGCGTGCTCCGCTCCGTCTTCGAGAAGACGGGGACCCACCGCCAGTCGAGCCTGGTCCGGCTGATCCTCTCCGGGCCCGGCCAGGTCCGTCGCGCCCCCCCGGGGAAGAACCGCGGGTCCTCCTAGACGCACTGAGGCCGCTCGGGGATCCCTTGCCAGCCTGGGACGCCGCAGGGTAGAGTGCGCATCGAAATCGAAATCCATTTTCAATTTCATGACGCACCCGACGCCGCATCCTCCCCCGCCCGCCGACGACGACTGCCGCTGCATCTGCGGCAGCCTGCTCGCGCGCCTGGTCGATGACGGCGTCGAGCTGCGTTGCCGGCGCTGCAAGCGCACGCACTGGATTCCCTTGAGGCCAGAGGCCCCGAGCCCCGCGCCCCGCCGCACCTCCCCGCGAGGTGCCTCGGAGGCTCGATGGCTCGGACGCTCTGGATCCTCGTGACGCTGGCCGCCCTGACCTTCGCCGCCGGCGCCTCGGCCGAGGCCGACGACGATGCGCTGCGCGCGCGCGACGACACCATCGCGCAGCTCGTGCGCAAGGTGGACGTGCTCACGGACGAGGTGGCCACGCTCCGCACGCAGGTCGCCGTGCCCGAGGAGCCCGGGCTCGAGAGCGCCTACGGCTTCGGGCCCGCCGCGTCGAAGGTATACGGCGTGTCACGCGGCGTCTCGATCGGCGGCTACGGCGAAGCCAACTACATCAACTTCATCGGCGACGAGGACGACGACGACCTCGATCGCGCCGACGCGCTCCGCACGGTGATCTACCTCGGGTACAAGTTCACGGACAAGATCGTCTTCAACTCCGAGATCGAGTTCGAGCACGGCACGACGAGCGACGTGGACAACGGCGCGGGGGACGGCAGCGTCTCGGTCGAGTTCGCCGCGCTCGACTTCCTGTGGAAGCCCGAGATGAACTTCCGCGCCGGCCAGCTGCTGGTGCCGATGGGCTTCCTGAACGAGATCCACGAGCCGCCCTTCTTCTACGGCGTGCAGCGCCCCGAGACCGAGCGCCGCATCCTGCCGACCACCTGGCGCGAGGTGGGCGCCGGCGTGTTCGGGAACGTCGGCGAGAGCGTCGAGTACCGGAGCTACGTGCTGGCCGGCTTCAACGCCCAGAACTTCAGCGACGCCGGCATCCGGAGCGGCCGCCAGCAGGGCAACCGCTCGCTCGCCGAGGACCTGGCGTGGGTGACGCGCGTGGACTGGACGCCCGAGTCGCTGCCCGGCTTCCTGCTCGGCGGCTCGGTCTACCTGGGCGACTCCGGGCAGGACGTCGAGGTGGACGCCGGCGACGTCCCGGACGCCCGGCTCTGGATCTTCGAGGGGCACGCCCAGTACCAGGACGGCCCGTTCCATGCGCGGGGCCTGTTCGCCTTCTCGAGCCTCTCCGACGCGCGCGAGCTGAACGTGGTGCTGGAACGCGATGCCGATCGGCCGATCGCCGACGAGATGCTCGGCGGCTACGCGGAGGTGGCCTACGACGTCTACCCGTGGCTGTTCGGGAGCGAGGACCGGCAGCTCGAGCCGTTCGTCCGGGTCGAGTACGTGGACACGCAGTACGACGTGCCGAGCGGCTTCGAGGCGAACCGCGAGCGCGCGACCTGGATCCACGCCGGCGGGGTGAACTTCTACCCGCACCCGAACGTGGTGCTGAAGGTCGAGTACCGGAACGTCAACACGCGGGGCCAGGGCAGTCGGGCCGACGAGCTGGGTGTGGGGATGGGCTTTGCGTTCTAGCCTGCTGTGCGCCGGGCTCCTCGCGCTGCTGGCCGCCAGCCCGGCGGCGAGCGAGGTGTTCCTGAGCCAGCGGGAAGCGCTCGAGCTCGCCTTCCCCGGAGCAGACCGGATCGAGAAGCGCAGCGTCGTGCTGGACGACGCGCAGGCGCGGGCCGTCGAGGCACTCTCGGGCGCGGCGCTCGAGAGCCGCCTGGTGACGCTCCACGAGGGCTTCGCGGGCGAGAGGCGTCTCGGCTTCGCCCTGATCGACGTCCACAACGTCCGTACCCTGCCCGAGGCCTTCCTGGTGGTGCTGTCGCCCGAGGGCGTGGTCCAGGGCCTGCGCCTGCTCGCCTTCTACGAGCCGCCCGAGTACAAGCCCACCGAGCGCTTCCTGGCCCAGTTCGATGCGCGCGCGCTCGGCCCGGAGCTCCGCCTGGGCGGCGACATCCACGGCATCGCCGGCTCCTCGCTCTCCTCGCGGGCGGTGACGACGGGCGTGCGGCGCTCGCTCGCGCTCTACGAGGTGCTCGTGCGCGGCAACGTGGACGCCGTCGCGCTCGGCGCGTCGCGACGAGCCGCGCCGACGGGCGGACGTTAGTCGCCCGTGCGAGCGCCGCGCACAGTGAGGGCGAAGCCCGAGTGGAGTCCCTGAGTGCGTTTCGTCGTCACCGGGGAGATGAATCGCAATCGGCTGCTCCAGACCATCGTGGTGCTGTACGCGATCTACGTGGCGGGCCTGTGGGTCACGAACACCCTGCTCTACTTCGACAAGATGAGCCTCGACCCGAGCTCGGTGGTGGCGTACTACCTGGGCGACGAGGCGCGCTTCACGGCCCCGCGCAGCGCCCAGGCCCTGCTCGAGATCTCGCACTTCCACCTGTTCGCGATGGGGATGCTGCTGCTGGTGCTCACGCACCTCATGCTGTTCGTGCCGCTGGCCGATCGCACCAAGCTCTGGCTGATCGTGCTGCCCTTCGTATCCGCGGGCGTCGACGAAGGCGCGGGCTGGCTGGTGCGCTTCGTCTCGCCCGGCTTCGCCTTCCTCAAGGTCGCCGGCTTCCTGGCCTTGCAGGGCAGCCTCGCGGCGCTGATCCTGCTCTCGCTATGGGCGGTGTTTCGCGGCTCCTCCGCGAGCTATCGGGGCGGCGGCTAGCCGGCGCCGTCGCCCTGGGCCTCGCGCTCTCGGGCGGCGCGGCGGGCGCGGAGACGACCCTCCGCGACGGCCGGCCGCTGATGGGCACGCTGCTCCAGATCACCCTGGTGCACGCGGACGAGGCCACGGCGCGCGCCGCCGCCGAGGCCTGCTTCGCGGAGGGCGCCGCCCTCGAGGCGGTGCTCACCACCTACGACGCCGCCAGCGCCACGAGCCGCATGAACGCGAGCGCGGGCAGCGGGCCGTTCCGCGCGCCGCCCGCGCTGGCCCGGATCCTCGCCGAATCGAAGCGCCTCCACGCCGCGACCGAGGGCGCCTTCGACGTGACCGTGGGCCCGCTGATCGAGCTCTGGACGGAGGCGGGGCGAAGCAAGCGTGTGCCGGGGGCCGCCGCGATCGCCGCCGCGCTTCGCAACGTGGGCTCCGACCGCATCCTGCTCGGGCCCGAGGGCGTGGTGATGCTCGAGCCCGGCATGGGCGTGAACTTCGGCGGCATCGGCAAGGGCTTCGCGCTCGACCGCATGCGCGAGCGGCTCGCCGAGCACGGCGTCACGCGGGCGCTGCTCGACTTCGGCGGCAGCTCCTGGCTCGCGCTCGGGAGCCCCGCCGGCGGCAAGGCGTGGCGGGTGCTGCTGCGCGACGGGCGCGGCGGCTTCGCGGGCGTGGTGTCGCTGCGCGACGCGAGCCTCTCCTTCTCGGAGAGCCTCGGTGAGGTGACCGAGATCGGTGGGCGGCGCTACGGGCACGTGCTCGATCCGCGCTCGGGCTGGCCGGTCGAGGCGCCGGGGGCGGGCGTCGCGCTCGCGGCGGACGGCACCACGGCCGAGGCGCTCTCGACGGCGCTCGTCGTGCTCGGCCCCGAGCGCGGGCTCGCGGTGGTGGCGGGGACGCCGGGCGCCGAGGCGATGGCGATCGACGCGACGGGGGCGCGCCACGAGACCGCGGGCTTCGAGACCGCGACGCGCTTCGAGCCCGTGGCCGCGGTGGCGCCCGGCCCGCCGTGAGGGACGCCCTGTGGCGCGCGGCGCATCGCGTGGCTGCGCGCCTCTACGACGCGCGGAACCTGGTGCTGCGGCCGCGCGTGACG
>JBFIYM010000012.1:0-42520 GCA_041605395.1 Myxococcota bacterium
GATCTCCGTCACCAGGTAGCCCGACTCCGCGACCAGGTAGCGGCCGGGCTCGATCTCGAGGCGCAGCGCATGCCCGAAGCGATCCTCGAGGCGCTTGCGCGCGGCGTCCCAGATCGCGAAGTAGCGTCCGATGTCGATGCGCGGATCCCCCGCGCGGACCGCCACCGGCAGGCCGCCGCCGCAGCTGATGCTGCGCAGCCCCGCTCCGACCTCGCCCGCACAGCGCTCCATCGCGCCCGCGACCAGCGCGAGGTGTTCGAGGTCCACGCCCGAGCCGATGTGCATGTGGAGCATCGTGACGGCGAGCCCGTGGCGCTCGGCCCGCTGGCAGCTCTCCGCCACGTCCTCCCACCAGATGCCGTGCTTCGAGGACTCGCCACCGGTGTTGGTCTTGCGGCTGTGGCCGTGTCCGAAGCCGGGATTCACGCGCAGCGCGATCTCGCCCCGCCCGACGCGCTCGCCGTACTGGTCGATCATGTCGGGCGAGCCGCAGTTCACCGGGATGCCGTATTCGAGCACGAGCTCGAGGCTCTCGCGGTCGAACACGTCCGCGGTGTAGACGATGGGCGGCGGATCGCCCTGGGTCGGGTAGCCGGCGAGCAGCGCCCGATGGATCTCGCCGGCCGAGACCGCATCGACGAGCACGCCATGGCGGCGGCACAGGTCGAGCACGGCGAGGTTCGAGTTCGCCTTCTGCGCGAAGCGGATCACGTCGAAGGGCGCGAGATCCGCGATGCGCTGCTCGATGGTTCGTGCGTCGTAGACGTACGTCGGGGTGCCGTGGTCCCGGGCCAGCTCCATGACGGGAACCCCGGCGATCTCGCGACGCAGCAGAGCCATGGCGAGCGATTGTAACCGCCTCGAACGGAACCCCCATTGCCGGCGGGCGTCGGAGCCGATACCCCCACGGCGTGGAGCCGCACCCGCCGTCCGCCGAGTTCTGCGAGCTCGCTGCACGCCTGCGCGCGGGCCATGCGGTCGGCCTGGCCGAGGCGGCGCTGGTGCTGGCGGCCGAGTTCCAGCCCCGTTTCGACGCGAGCGTGCCCCTCGCCGCGCTGGACCGGCTCGCGCGCGACGCCGCCCCCTTCGTGCCCGCCGAAGGGGAGCTCGTCGTGCGCGTGGCGAGGCTCGTGGCCTTCCTGAGTGAGGAGGCCGGCTTCCGCGGGAACCAGGAGCACTACGACGATCCGCGCAACAGCTTCCTCGACGTCGTCCTCGAGCGACGCACCGGGATTCCGATCACGCTCGCGATCGTCTACGTGGAGGTCGCCGCCCGCCTCGGTCTCGAGCTCCAGGGCGTCTCCTTCCCGGGCCACTTCCTGCTGCGCACCCCCGAGGAGCCCCCGCTCGTGATCGACGCCTTCCATGGCAGCCTGCTCGACCCCGACGACTGCGAGGCCCTGCTCCAGCGGGCGCTCGGCAACACGGCGCGCCTCGCGCCCGAGCAGCTCGCGGCCACCGGCACGCGCCAGGTGATCGTGCGGATGCTCGGCAACCTGAAGCACGCCTGGGCGAGCCGGAGTGAGTGGCTGCAGGCGCTGGCCTGCACCGAGCGCATCCTGCGGATCGAGCCGGACGAGGCCGGCGAGCTCCGCGATCGCGGTCTGCTCTGGGAGAGGCTCGAGTGCTTCGGCCCCGCGCTCGAGGACCTCGAGCGCTACCTCGAGCGGGTGCCGGGCGCACCCGAAGCCGCGGCGCTCCGCGCGCGCGTCGAGGCGCTGCGCAGCCGCGCCGCCGCGATCCACTGACGCTCAGCCGAGCCTGGCACCGTCGGCGACCTCGAGCCGGCCGCCCGGGGGCGCCTCCACCACCGCATCGCCACGGATGACGACGCCGCGCCCGAAGCGAACGTCGCCCTTCACGCTCAGGCTGCGGCAGCCGACCAGCGAGGGCGGACCGTGCGGCGTGCGCTCGTCGAGCTGCGCCACGGTCCGGAAGAACGCGCCGTCGAGCTCGATGGCGATGGCGCCCCCGAGCCCGTTCGACGCGGCGAGCATGCGCCCCTCGCCGTCCAGGCGATAGGCGTCGGAACGCACCCGCAGCAGGTCAGCGGTGTTCTTCACGGGCGCGAAACGCCGCTCGGAGACGCACACCGCGCGCGCGCCCTCGAACACGGAGATGGCCGCGCCCATCGCCGTCTCGAGCTGGATCACGCGGGGCGAGCCCGGGTCGACCGGATCGACCGGCTTCTCGTTCCGGATCACGGGAAGCGGCAGCACACCCCCGGTGGCCTCGAGTGCGCGCGCCAGCGCAGGAAGGTCGATCCACAGGTTGTTCGTGTTGAAGTAGCGCCAGCGCTCGACGTTCTCGAACGCCTCTCGCTCCTCGGGAGGGCACTGCGCCACCTCGCGCAGGATCAGCCGGCCCTCGCGCGTGCGCGCCAGGTGCCCCCCCTTGCGGTCGGCCCGCGTGCGCTCCTTGACCTCCATGGCGAACGGTGCACCGGACGCCACGAACCAGCCGAGCAGCGAGCGATCGAGGACCGCGCCGAGGTTGTCGGCGTTGGACACGAAGGCCGTGCGGTAGCCGGCCGCCAGCATCGCGTCGAGAAGCCCCGAGCTCTGGAGCGCGGGGTAGAGGTCCCCATGGCCGGGCGGGCACCACTCGTGCTCCGGCTCGCCCGGCCAGGCGACCGGCTCGAGCCCGGAGGCCGTGAGCCGCGGCACGCGATGTTGCAGGAAGTCGGGCGCGAGCGACCCGGAGAGACCGCCGTAGCGGGCGAGCGCCGCGAGCGAGTCGTCCCGCGTGCGGAAGCTGTTCATCAGCACCAGCGGGATGGTGATGCCGGTCCGCTCCCGGAGCCGTCCGATCTGTCGCGCCGTCAGGTCGAGGAAGGACAGCCCGTCCTTCACGGGCACCAGCGACTTGGCCCGGGTCATGCCCATCGAGGTGCCGAGCCCACCGTTGAGCTTGATCACGACGGTGTGGGCGAGCGCCGCCTCGCCCTCGGGATCGGCTTCGCCCAGCTCCGATTCCTTCGGCACGTCGTCGACCGGGGCGAGCGCCCGCTCCGGGAGCGTCGCGGTGTCGCCCGAGGCCAGCGTCTCGAAGGCGCGCCGGAAGTTCTCGATGGCGATCTCGGGGAGGCCCGCCTGGCGCATCTTGCGCTCGCTCGGGGCGAAGTCGGCCTTCAAGACGGCTCGACCGGCAGCGTCTCCCGGTAGAAGGCGCCGAGTAGCGCGATCATGGGCTCCACGTCGCGGGTGGCCGCGAGCTCGCGACACGAGTGCATCGAGAGCATCGGGTTGCCGAGGTCGACGGCCCGCACGCCCACCGAGGCGGCTGCGATGGGGCCGATCGTCGAGCCACAGGCGAGATCGCTGCGCGTCACGAAGTGCTGCGGCGTGACGCCGAGCGAGCGACACAGCGCGGTCACGTGGCCGATTCCCACGGCGTCGCTGGCGTACGACTGGTTCGCGTTGACCTTGATGACCGGGCCGGCCCCGAGCCGCGGACGGTGCCCGGGCTCGTGCTTGTCCGGATGGTTCGGGTGGACCGCGTGCGCCATGTCGGCCGAGATCAGCAGCGAACGGGCCGCGGCGCGCGCGAGCCCCTGCGGCGCCCCGCCCTTCACGCTCGCCACCAGGCGCCCGAGCGCGTCGGCCAGGAAGCTGCTCGCGGCGCCGTGGGCGCTGCGGCTTCCGACCTCTTCGTGGTCGTAGAGGACGACGGCGTTGGTCCACGCGGGCAGCGGGCCCTCGCACGCGGTGACGAGTGCCGAGAGCGCCGCGTGACAGGACGCGAGGTTGTCGAGGCGCGGAGCGAACAGGAGCTCGCCCTCGGCGCCCGCTCGCGCCGCGGGCTGGACGTCGTACGCCATCAGGTCGAAGCCGAGCACGTCTCCGGCGTTCACCCCGGCATCCCCGCCTGCACGGAGCTCGGTGGCGAGCAGCTCACCCAGCAGAGGCGCCTCCGCGAGGCCCAACAGCGGGACGCTGTGCTGTTGCGGGTTCAGCTTGAGGCCCTCGGTCGCGAGCTCGCGCTGCAGGTGGATCGCCAGGCTCGGCACCCGCAGCAGCGGGCGCTGGAAGTCCACGAGCCGGACCCGCGTGCCGCCGGGCGTGGCCACGGTGACCCGCCCGGCGAGCGAAAGGTCGCGATCGAGCCAGGTGTGGAGCAGGACGCCGCCGTACGGCTCCACGGCGAGCTGGCGCGTCCCCTCCTCGACCCGGTCCGGGAGCGGCTTCACGCGCAGGTTCGGCGAATCCGTGTGCGCGCCCACGAGATGGAAGCCCGTCTCGGCGGGCGAGCGCTCGCCCACCACGAAGGCGAACAGCGAGCCCCCGCCCCGCACGACGTAGCGGGCGTCCCCGGGTGAGAGCGCCCACAGCTCCCCCTCCGGGAGCGGGCGGAAGCCCGCGGCGGAGAGCCGCGCCACCGCCTCGGCCACGGCGTGGTAGGGCGTCGGCGAGCGGTCGATGAAGCGAAGCAGGTCGGTCGCGGCGGCGGTCATGACGGCGGAAAGATAAGGATCACGACGGCGAAAGCATGAGGAGATCGGCCCCGAGGCGCGATCCCGGTGGCCCGCGCATCGGCGCCCTTTGCGGGGGCCTCCCGTATCCTCGCCCACGGATTGGAGGTCTCATGCCGCTCCCCCTCGCGGGCATCCGTGTCGTCGACTGCTCCGCCGTCATCTCCGGACCGCTCGCCACGACGCTCCTGGCGGACCAGGGCGCCGACGTGATCAAGGTGGAGCCGCCCGGCTCGGGCGACGTGCTGCGCGCGGTCGGCTCCTCGCGGGGCGGCATGTCGGGCCTGTTCCACGTGGTGAATCGCGGCAAGCGTTCGATCGCACTGAACCTGGCGAACGAAACGGGTCGCGAGCTGCTCGGGGCGCTGGCCGAGCGTGCGGACGTGTTCGTGCAGAACTTCCGCCCTGGCGTCGTCGAGCGCATGGGACTCGGCTACGAGGACCTGCGCCGGCGGCGGCCCGACCTCGTGTACGTCTCGATCAGCGGCTTCGGACGCCGCGGCCCGTACGCCGCGCAGCGCGTCTACGACAACGTGATCCAGACCTTCTCGGGCATGGCTGCGGTGCAGCGCGAGGGCACGGAGCCGCGGCCGCTGCGCCAGCTGGCATGCGACAAGATCACCGCCCTCACCGCGGCCCAGGCGATCACGGCGGCGCTGCTGGACCGCGCGTTGGGCCGCGGCGGGCGCCACGTCGAGGTCTCGATGCTCGACGCCTCGATCGCCTTCCTGTGGCCCGACGCCGGAGCCGATCACACGCTGCTCGGCGAGGGCATCGCGCACCAGCCCACGATCGGCAGTCGCTACAGCCTGATGCGGCTGGCCGACGGTTGGGCTTCGATCACCGTGCTGACGGACGCCGAGTTCCAGGGCTTCTGTCGCGCGGTGGACCGTCCAGAGGTGGCGGAGGATTCCCGCTTCCAGACCGTGGCGGCGCGCCTCTCGAATCTGCCGGCGCTCGCGCAGCTCCTCACGGGCGACATCGCCGAAGCGATGGGCAAGCTCACCCGCGAGGAGGCGCTGACCCGCTTCGGCGCGGAAGACGTGCCCTGCGGCGTGGTCCGCGAGCTCGACGAGCTGCCCGACGACCCGCAGGTCCGCGAGAACGGCACGTTCGTGGAGCGCGCGCACCCGCTCTGCGGTCCGCTGCGGGAGCCGCGCCCGGCGGCGCGGTTCGGAGCGGAGCCCCTCGCGCCGGCGGGGCCGGCCCCCGCCCTCGGCGAGCACACGGACGCCATCCTGGCGGAGCTCGGCGCCGGCTCCCGGATCTCGCAGCTGCGCACGGATGGAGTGATTTCCTGACCCGACCGGCCGGAAAAGCGCCGGAGTTGCCGATCCGTGAACCCTTCGAGCTGGTAGAATGCGGCCCCCAGATATGCGCCCCCTCTGCTCGACCCTTGTCCTGCTCCTGCTGACGGCCGCTGGCAGCGCCCTGGCCGCGGCGCCCGTTTCGCCCGAGCTGGCCGCGCGCGCGGAGCAGGAGGGGAGCGTGCGCGTGATCGTGCGGCTCGACGCGCCGATCGCCGCGCCCTGGGCGACCGGGGCGGAGCGTCGGCAGGTGCGGCACGCGATCACCGAGGTCGCGGATCGTGCGCTGGCGCGGGTCGGAGGCGCGCTTCGGCCAGAGCTGCGCCGCTACGCGTCGCTTCCGCTGCTCGCACTCTCGGTGAGCCCCGACGAGCTCTCCGCCCTTGCGGGCGCGGCCGAGGTGCTCGCGGTCGAGGAGGATCGGCCGAGCTTCCCGAGCCTGACGGTGAGCACGCCCTCCGTCGGCGCCGACATCGCCACGGCAGCCGGCTACGACGGCTCGGGCACGACGATCGTGATCGTCGACACCGGGGTCGAGAGCAGCCACCCCTTCCTCCAGGGCCGGGTCGTCGCCGAGGCCTGCTTCTCGTCGGGCCGCGACTGCCCGAACGGTCAGAAGACCCAGTTCGGCGCGGGGGCGGCGGCCCCGTGCAGCTACGGGTCGCTCTGCTGGCACGGCACCCACGTCGCCGGAATCGCGGCGGGCCGCACCACGAACGCCGACGGGGTCGCACCGGGCGCCTCACTGATCGCGATCCAGGCGGGGTCCGAGATGAGCGGCGCGGGCTGTGGAGACGCGGGGAGTCCCTGCGTCGTGTTCTTCGCATCGGACGCGATCGCTGCCATCGACTACGTCGTCACCACGCTGAGCGGCAGCCACGACGTCGCCGCGATCAACATGAGCTTCGGCGGCGAGACGACCTGGAGCAGCGAGGCGTCCTGCGACGCGTCCAACGCCGGCTACAAGACGGCGATCGACGCGGCCCGCGCCGCGGGCATCGCCTCGGTGGCGGCGGCCGGCAACGAGGCCGTCTCGACCGGCACGGCGGCGCCGTCCTGCGTCTCGAGCGCGATCGCAGTGGGGGCCACCAGCAAGTTCTCGAACGCGATCGCCACCCTCTCGAACACCGGGCCGCCGCTCGACCTGGTGGCGCCGGGCCTGGGGATCACGTCGTCGGTCCTGGGGGGCGGCTACGCCAACGGCAGCGGCACGTCGATGGCCGCGCCGCACGTGGCCGGGGCGATCGCGGCGCTGCACCAGGCCGACCCCGACGCGAGCGTGAGCGACCTGCTCGGCGCGCTCGTCGACACGGGGCTCCCGCTCACCGACCCCGACAACGGCCTCAGCTTCCCGCGCATCCAGGTGGACGACGCGGTGCGCGCACGCGCCCCCGCGCGCTGCTTCGACGGGCTCGACAACGACAGCGACGGCAAGATCGACGTGGACGGCGACGGAGGTGTGCCGGACCCGCAGTGCACGGACGGCTTCGACGACATCGAGGCGGCTCAGTCGGGCTGCGGCATGGGTCCGGAGCTGGGCCTGCTGCTGCCGCTGCTGGGCGCACTCCGCCGCGCCCGCCGCACCGGGAACCGCCGTACGGACCTCACCGGGAACCGCCGTACCGGCCTCACCGGGAACCGCCGCGCCAGCTAGGGGTTCCGACCGGTTGGGCCCAGCTGCCGGGGGCCGCCGGAGGATCCCATGCTCCGTGTCGCGTGCTTCCTTCTCGCAGGGCTCCTGCTGGCACCGGCGACCGCCGGCGCCCAGCCCGAGGCCCTTCCGTTCTGGGGGCAGTTCGACCGCCCCTACGAGCGTGGCCGCATCGGACTGCGGGTCCAGCCCATGACCCCGGAGCTGCGCGAGCACATGAAGGCACCGCTCGACGCGGGCGTGCTCGTCGTCCAGGTCGAGTCGGGCGGGCCCGCCGCGAAGGCCGGCGTGCGGGTCGGTGACGTGATCACCGAGGCGGGCGGCGAGCCGATCGAGGCCCCGTTCGAGCTGATCCATCGCGTCACGCGCCTGGGGGAGGGGAGCGAGCTCGCACTCTCGCTGGTCCGCGACGGCGAGACGCTCGAGGTCACGGTCGCACCGCGCGGTCGGCCGTGGCCCGACGCCTGGACGTTGCGCGAATGGATGCGCGGCGGCACCCAGGGCGGGATGGACGCGCTCCAGCGTCGGCTCGACGAGCTCGAGCGGCGCCTCGACGACCTCGAGCGACGCATGCCCGAGCGGAAGCGGACCTGAGCCGCCTAGCGGGCGCGCAGCGCGCGCGCGAGCTGGCGCCCCACGAGTGCGCAGGCGCCCGACCAGAGGACGAGCAGGAGCAGCGCCGCGCCCGGGGCGCCCGCGTTCCCTTCGAAACCCGTCGCGAGTCCGAGCCAGAAGGCATCGATCTGTCCGTCGGCCAGCGCCCGCACGCTCCCGGCCAGCGGACTCGAGAGCGGCGCCCACAGGAACGACAGGTCGCCGCGCGACGCCGCCTCGACGTAGCCCATGCCGCGGATCACCGCGCTCCAGCGGGAGAGCATCAGCACCCCCTGCACCGCGAGACCGACCGCTGCCAGGAGCGCGAGGGCCCGGCGCCCGCGGCGGCCGGCCGGTCCGTCGAGCCAACGGCCGAGCGGCAGTAGCAGCAGCGGCGTCAGCAGGAACAGGTAGCGGGGCCCAGGTGACGACCACAGGCCGTGCCAGTGGGAGAAGCCGGCGCAGAACACGAGCAGGGAGAGCGACGCCGCGAGTACGGTGACGCACTCGGCGCGTCGCTCGCGCCAGAAGGCCGGCAGCATCGCGGCGAGGAGCAGCAGCGGCGGCGAGTACAGGAAGAGGCTCGCGCCGGGGCTCAGCAGGAAGCCGGCCAGGCCCACGTGGAGCGGCGTGGTGAAGCCGTGCCGCTGCGCCAGCATCGGCGACTCGAGAAACGCGCCCCAGAGCGCGTGGTTGTGGGCGGCGTGCAGGGCCAGGGTGCCGAGCGCGGGAAGCAGACCGGCCGCCAGCAGCCGGGCGCGAGCACCCGACCCCGCGCGCGCGAGATGCGGCCAGGCCAGGAACCCCCCGTAGCCCGCGAGCGCCGGGACGGCGACCGTGGCCGGGACCGCGATCAACCCGGTGAGCGATGCCCACAGGCTTCCGAGCGCGAGGTGGCGCGCCCGACCGCTCTCGCGGAAGGCCAGCAGCGCGAGGAAGGACGCGAGCCAGAGGATCGCTTCGGTGGTGTGGCGCAGGAAGTAGACGGAGTGGGTCGCCACGTAGCTGCCGCCGCCGAGCACCGCGGCCGCGATCACGGCGCCGCGCACGCTCGCACCGAGGCGACGTTGGACGAGGAAGAACAGGGCGACGAGCAACGCCGTCGCCAGCACGGGGTAGAGCGCGACCGCGAAGGTGTGCGGGCTGCCGAGGGTGTCGATGCGCTCGGCCTCGCGCGCGCGCCCGGAGAGCGCGCGCACCCAGTCCTCGGGCAGGCCGCGATCGGCGGCGTCCCCGAGCGCGTAGAACGGGAGCGCCAGCACCGGAAGGCCCGGCGCGAAGTGGGCGTACGTCCGCCCCTCCCGACCCCGGAACCGGTGCGGCCCGCCCCGCACCTCGAAGCTCCCGTCCTCGTAGAGGGCGCGCGTGGTGAGGAACACGCCCATCTCGTCGGTGCCGGTGAAGTGGCCGTGGAAGAACGGGAGGTAGGCGAGGAGCGCGGCGGCCCCGAGCCAGCGCGCGATGCGGCGCTCGAGCCCCTGGCTTCCGCTCCCGCTGCTCAATCGAACCCCCGCGCCTGGCGCCGCAGGCTACCCTGGAGCCGTCGCGGCTGCGACGCGGGCGCACTTCCGCCCGGCGAGCGCCTCAGGTCTGGATGGCGGCCAGGTCCTGGCGCAGCGTCGCCGCGGCCCGGAAGTAGTGGACCGCGGACCACAACGCGCCCACCACGACGGTGACCAGCAGCGCCCAGCGGATCGACTCGACGCCGGTGCTCGGAGCCAGCCAGTCCGAGAGCAGGCCCACGAACTGCGGGCCGAGGCCGAGGCCGATCAGGTTCATCACCAGCAGCAGGACCGCCGCCGCCTGGGCGCGCATGCGCGGCGGCACCAGCGCCTGGGTCATCGCGAAGGTGGGCCCGAGGTAGAGGCCGCCCACGAGGGCGGGGAGCGCCGCGAGCGCGAGCGCCTCGCGGCCGTCGTGCCAGAGGTAGAACAGGAGCACGAGGGGCACGGCCGCGATCGAGCCCCAGGCCGGCAGCCAGGCGTACCAGCGGCGGTCGCGGCCCGAGAGCCGATCCGTGAGCCAACCGCCCAGGAACGTGCCGGCCGCCCCCGCGGTGGCAGCGACGAGCCCGAGCCAGGTGCCGATCTCGAGCGCGCCGAGCGCGTGGACGCGCTCCAGGAACGCGGGGTTGAACGCGCCGGCGCCGTAGCCGTAGAAGGCGTGGAGCGTGCCGGCCAGCGCCATGTGGACGAAGGAGCGGCGCGCGCGCAGCAGGCGCGCCACCTCCCCCAGCGACGGGGGGGCGGCGTCC
The DNA here is from genome assembly GCA_041605395.1 of Myxococcota bacterium. Taxonomy (GTDB): domain Bacteria; phylum Myxococcota_A; class UBA9160; order UBA9160; family UBA6930; genus JBFIYM01. The sequence continues at coordinate 10,278 of JBFIYM010000012.1, forward strand.
CTCGACTTCTGGTCCTCCCAGTAGCCCCGCGTGGGCTCGCGCAGGGTGAGGCGCACGACCGCGGCCAGCGCGATGCCCGGCAAGCCGACGATCACGAGCGCCGTCCGCCAGTCGAAGGTCTCGCGCAGCCAGCCGCCCCCGGCGAGACCGATCGCACTGCCGATCGGGATCCCGAGCGCGTAGATCGAGAGCGCCGTGGCACGACGCGCCGGCGCGAACAGGTCGGCAATGATGGAGTGCGCGGGCGGGCTGCAGCCGGCCTCGCCGACGCCCACGCCGACCCGCGCCGCGAGCAGCGCGCCGAAGCTCGTCGCCAGGCCCTGGAGCGCCGTCATGCCGCTCCAGATCAGGAGCGCCAGCGAGATGATCGAGCGCCGCACGCCACGGTCCGCCCAGCGGGCGATCGGAATCCCGAGCGTCGAGTAGAGCAGCGCGAAGGCGATGCCCGAGAAGGCCCCGAGCTGCGTGTCCGAGAGGTCGAGGTCCTCCTTGATGGCCTGGAGCAGGATCGCGATCACCTGGCGATCCAGGAAGTTGACGATGTAGACCACCAGCAACAGCCCGAGCGCGTAGCGGGTATAGGCCTTCGAGAACTCGGGCGGGCGCTCGTCGGGATCCGGCGCAGCGGCGTCGGGCGGGGCGTGCGCCATGACCGCCATCCTGTGCGAAGCTGCCTGGGTCCGTCAAGCGTGGAGGGCCGGGAATGCGGCGGATCGTGGCCGGCGGCGCGCTCCTGCTCGCCGTGCTGGCGCTGCTCGCGGTGTGGGGTCTCCGCTTCGAGCGCCCCGTGGAGCCGAGCCTCCCCGGGGAGCTGGTCGCGGGCTCCCTCGAGCACGAGGGCCGCACGCGCACCTGGCACGCCTACCTGCCCGCGCAGCGGGTGGAGGCCCCCGCGCTCGTCTTCGTCCTGCACGGCTCGAGCGGCGACGGCGCACAGGCCCGTGGCGGCTACGCCTACGAGTTCGACGTGCTCGCCGAGCGCGAGGGGTTCGTTCCGATCTACCCCGATGGCTACGAACGTCACTGGAACGACTGCCGCAAGGCCGGTCCCTACGCCGCCAACGCGCTCGACGTGGACGACGTCGGCTTCCTCGCCGCCGTGGTCGAGCGCTTCGTCGCGGAGCACGGCGCCGACCCCGAGCGCGTGTTCGCGACGGGCATCTCGAACGGAGGCCAGATGGCGCTGCGCCTGGCGCTCGAGGCCCCCGAACGCGTACGCGCGGTGGCGCCGGTGGTGGCGAGCCTGCCCGCGGGCGAGAACCTCGACTGCCGCACCGAGGGCCGACCCGTCTCGATGCTGATCATGAACGGCACCGCCGACCCCATGAATCCGTTCGAGGGCGGCGAGGTCGCCCTCTACGGCTGGCTCGGCAACCGCGGTGCCGTGCTCTCGAGCGTGGAGAGCATCGACTACTTCCGCGAGCTGGCGGGCCACCCGAAGGCCCCGAGCGAGATCCTGGTGCTCCCGGATCGCGACCCGGACGACGGCAGCACCGTGGAGGTGCGGCGCTGGCGGACCCCGGGGCGTCGCAACGTGGACCTCTACGTGATCGAGAACGGCGGTCACAGTCCGCCCCACCCCGACCTGACGCTCCCGCGCCTACTCGGCCCCACCAACCACGACATCCGCGCGGCCGAAGAAATCTGGAACTTCTTCGCGAGCGCCCCCTAGAATGAGGACGAAGCACGGTGTCGAGCCGGACACGAACAGATGGCGACCCGCCCCGCAGCAAGCCCGGCAAGGCCGGGCGCGCAGTGAGGCGGAGCCGAACGGAGTCACAAGATGGGCGTACACCACCTCGCCTTCGCCACCCGCGACGCCGAGGCGAACCACCGCTTCTACACCGAGGCCATGGGCTTCGAGCTGGTCAAGGTCGAGGTCGGCAAGACCGACGGCGGCTGGGCCAAGCACCTCTTCTACGGCACCGGCCCCGCCCGCGACCAGCTCATCGCGTTCTGGGACCTCCACGACCCGACGCTGCCCGAGGACTGGTCCCCGGCCATCTCGAAGGGCCAGGGCCTGCCGGTCTGGGTGAACCACCTGGCCTTCAGCGCCGACGACCTCGACGACCTGGCGCGCCGTCGCGACCGCTGGCTGGCGAACGGGCACGACGTGATGGAGATCGACCACGACTGGTGCGTCTCGATCTACACCGAAGACCCGAACGGCATCCTGGTCGAGTTCTGCACGCTGGTGCGCGACTTCTCGGACGCGGACCGCGAGCGGGCGCTCGCGCTGCTGCGCGATCCGAACCCGCCGATCGGCGGCGGCGCCAAGGGGACGCGCATCTTCAAGGCCGCGGAGTACTCCGCCCGGCCCTAGCGCGGCGAGCTTCGGAACCCGCCATGCCGCTCCGCATCGCCGTCGCCGTGAACGGCCGGGTGGGCAGGCAGGCCAGTCGCGCGCTGGCGAGGCTTCGGGAGCGAACGCGCCATCTCGGCGTGCGGCACACGCGGGGCGACGCAGACGACGCCCGGCGCATCGAGTCGCTGCTCGCCGAGACCGGGCCCGACGTGCTCGTCGCGGCGGGGGGCGACGGCACGGCAGCACTCGCCACGCGCGTGCTCCTCGAGTCGAAACGAATCGAGACGACCGCCCTCGCGTTCCTGCCGCTCGGCACCGGCAACAACGCGGCGCGCTCCTTCGGTCTGGCGGCGTTGCGCGACGGGGACGCGGCGCTCGACCTCGCGCTCGACGCCATCTGCGGCGAGGCGCGCCGTGCCGTCGACGTCGGGCTTCTCGATGGCCGGCCCTTCCTGGGCTCGGTGGCGATCGGCATGGACGCCGACGTGCTCTCCCTGCGCAACCGCATCCGGCGGCGCCTCGGCGAGAAGGCGAGCGGCTACGGCCTCTACCTCGGTGGCGCGCTCGCGAACCTCGCGCTCGGTGCGCACGGCGGACGCGCCGAGCTCGTGCTCGACGGCGTGTCCGAGACCCGCGTGGTCTACAACCTGGCGGTCGTGAACGCGCCGGTCTACGCGGGACCGCTGCGCTTCGACGCGGAGAACGACGGGGCGGGCGGACGCCTCCATCTGCACGCCGTGGCCTCGGGCCTCGAGTACCTGAGCGAGTATCCGAGGGCGTGGCTGCGCCATCTGCGGGTGCTCCACGGCCGACCGGTCCGACGCAGCCCGCTGCTGCGGTTCGCCCGCGAGATCGACGTGGCCTTCGACGCACCCGTCGCCGCCGAGATGGACGGCGAGGAGCTCGGAAGCCGCGCACGCTTCCGGTTCAGCGTCCTCCCGCGCGCGCTCCGCGTCTGCCTGCCTCCTTCGAGGCCGGCGGCATCCGCAGCAACAGGCCGATCACGGTGAACACGATGCGGGTCGTATCCGAGAAGCCGCGGAAGTGGCTGACCCGCTCGTGCGGCGGCGGGTTGTGGACGCGCACGGGCACCGACTCGACCGGGAGGCCCGCGCGGACCGCGCGGATCAACACCTCGGTCTCGAAGGCGAATCGCTCGACGCGGCAGCCGAGTCCGAGCGTCGCCTCGATCGGGTAGACCCGGAAGCCCGACTGCGAATCCTCGAAGCGCCGCCCGCAGGCGATCTCGACCCAGCGATTGGCGAAGCGGTTCCCGAAGGCGCGGATCGGCGCCAGGCTGCCCGGAGGGTGCTGGCGCGCTCCCAGGACCAGCGCGCGGGGCGTCGCGGCCGATGCGCGAAGCAGGCGTGGCAGGTCGTCGGGGAAGTGCTGCCCATCGCCATCGAGGCTGATCGCGTGGGTCCTGCCGCGCTCGCCGAGCGCCCGCAAGCCCGCGCGGAGCGCGGCCCCCTTCCCGCGGTTCTCGGGCAGACGCAGCACCTCGGCGCCCGCCTCGGCGGCGGCCGCGGCGGTGCCGTCGCGGGAGCCGTCGTCCACCACGAGCACGTCCGCCAGGTGGGCGCGGCAGCCGCGGACCACGGCCCCGATGCTCGACTCGCACTCCAGGGCCGGAATCAGCGCAGCGACGGCGGCCACCGCGGCAGGCTTGCCCGCGGCCCTGCCCCTGTCAATCCGGCGGCCCTGCGAACGAATCTGGCAACGGCGGAGCCCGGGGGCTACCCGATGCCCGATGGGACGCCCGCCGCCGGCCCGAGCTCACCGTGTCGACGGCCTCGCGCTCCGCCGCCTGGCCCGGTGGGGCTCGGTGCATGCGCCCGAGTGGTTCAAGCGCAGCGCGCCACCGCTGGTCGCCGCGGCCAGCTTCGCCCTCGTCGGCGAGCGGCGGCGAGCCGCCGTCGTGAACCTCCAGCGCGTGCTCGGCATCGGCCCTGGGCCGGCGCACTGGGCGGCGCTGCGCATGTTCGCGGAGTTCGCCTTCTGCACCAGCGAGGCGATGGAGCACGACTCCGCGCATCCGCGGCCGGTGCGCATCGACCGACCCGAGCACGACCCGGTGCGGGAGGCCCTCGGCCAGGGCCGGGGCGCCGTCGTGGTGACGGGCCACATCGGGAGCTGGGACATCGCCGCAAGGGCGCTCGCGGCGCTGGACCGACCCGTGCATCTCGTGATGTCGCGCGAGCTGGATGCGGGCACGCAGGAGCTCGTGGCGGGCGCGCGCGCGCGCGGGGGGGTCCGGGTCGTGCTGCCGGACGCCTCCGTCTTCTCCTCGCTCGGGCTCGTGAACGCGCTGCGGCGGAACGAGCTCGTCGCGATCCAGCTCGATCGCGTCGCCTCGGCGGGAGGCATCCGGACGCTGGCCTTCCTCGGCGCGCCGGCGCCGTTTCCATCGGGCCCGTTCGTGCTGGCGCGGCACGCGAACGCCCCCGTGATCCCCGTGTTCGCCCCGCGGCTGGGCCGACGCCACTACCGCCTCGAGATCGGCGCGCCGATCCCGGTGCCGAGCGCCGCCCGCGATCCTGCCGCCCTCGAGCGCGTGATGCGCGAGGCCGTGGCCCAGCTCGAGGCGATGGTCCGACGCCACCCCCGGCAGTGGTTCCAGTTCGCGCCGTTCTGGCCCGAAGCCGCGTCCGGTCACTCGGAGCGCGGCAGGTAGAGCAGCCAGGGTCGCTGGGGGGCCCCGCTGAGCGACCGCATGGCTTCGGAGTCCGGCACGCTGGGACCGGCGTACCGGTAGTGCCGTTCCAGCTTGGCCCGGTGCCAGCTGGGGTCGTCGAGGACGATGGCCCCGAACTCGCGGCGCTCGATCCGCTCGTCGATCGCGAGATACAGCCGGCTGCGCAGGGCCCGGTCGGTGCCGCGCAGCACGTCGGCCACCGCCATGGTGTGCGCGTGACGCTCCTTGCCGGCCAGCGCCGTGAGATGTCCGTGGTAGGGGACGATCACCGGGCCATCGATCTCACGGATCCGCTCGACGAGCGCGTCGAAGGCCGTGCGATGCCGCGCACTCGGTACGGCGCTCGAGGGGTCGTAGACCAGCAGCACGAACTGCCCGACCAGGGCGGCGCCGATGGCGGGGCGCAGCCAGCGGGGACCCGAGCCAACGGCAGCGCTGCCCCACGAACATCCCGCGGCGATCGCGATCGCCGCGTGGAGCGGCATCAGGACGTTGACGAATCCGCCGCCGTGCAGGCGCGAGAGCCAGGCGCAGGCCAGCATCGCGCCCGCGAACACCAGATGATCGATGGCCGCCCCGCGCTCGCGAGCGACGCGGTGGATCAGGTACGCGGCGCCGAGCCCGAACGCCACGGGGATCGCGGCCACGTCGACGGTCCAGAACTCGCTCAGCGAAGCCGCGGCGACGGGGTGCTGCCTCGGCAGCTGCATCGTGTAGTACCAGAACCAGTGCGGATGCGACGCCACCAGCGCCCCGACACTGAGCGCCACGCCCGCAGCGAAGGCCAGGCCGGCCACGAGCCCCTGCCTCCCGCGGAGGACGGCGGCCGTGAGCAGTACGGGGACGGCGACGACCAGCGCGCTCTGCTTGGTCTGGAACGCCAACGCCAGCAGGAGACCGGCGGCCACGGCGCCCGCGAGGGAACGGGAAGCCCGGACCCGATCGCAGCCGGCCAGAAGCAGGAGCAGGAAGAGACTGTCGATCCTCGCGAGATCGAACCAGCTTCCCGACAGCGGGAAGCTGGCCGCGAACAGGCCGGCGGCGACCAGGCCGCTCGCTCGCCGACCGGTTTCGCGCTGGGCGAAGCGCCCGATCAAGGCCAGGGAGCCGAGTGAGGCGAGGAACGACAACAGACGCAAGGGCATCATCTCGACGCCGAAGACCCGGGCCAGGCCGGCTGCGGCATAGAAGTAGCCCGGGGTGTAGATGAAGGGGACGAAGTCGGGCGTCGGCTCCACGTAGAGCTTCTCGCCGTCGAGGAGCCGGGCGACGTGATCCACCGACGCCCCCTCCATCCACTCCAGCTCGTACGGGTATCCGATGCGCTGGGAGGCGATGTACAGGTAGGCCAGGATGAAGCCGGCGGCGGCGGCGTAGAGCAGCCAGCCGAGGACGCGTTCCGCGAGTTGCCGTTGCTTCATGAGCTGGCTGTCGGCATCCGGCACCGGGCTGATCACGCGGCGGCCCCGCTCCGAGCTCGCGGGAGGGAGCTCGCGCACGCCTCGAGTCTACCCCGGGCCGGGGCGCGGAGTGCCTAGCGCTCGGAGAAGAAGCGCTCCGCGACCAGCGCCGCGCCCAACGCGAGGCCGCCTCCCACGATCATGGCGGCGAGCAGGTTCAGCATCGGCTGCGGGCTCACCGGCTGGAGCGGCGCGTAGGCGGGCTGGATCACACTGATGTTGGCGATCTTCTGGCGGTCCATTTCGGCCGACGTCCGCGCCTTCTCGAGGCGCTGCTGGATTCGGTCGTAGTTCGCTTCCTTCGTCGAGACGCTGCGCTCGAGCTCGCGGTAGCGCTGCGAGAGCGCCGGGAGCGACTGGAGGTCCGCCTTCACCTCGTTGAGGCGCGCCTCGAGCCGCTGCTTGCGGGAGGAGAGCATCGCCATCTCCTGGCCGTGCCGACCCGAATCCTCGGCGGCCGACTTGCGCAGGAACTCCTCCACCAGCGCGATCTCCTGCCGCACGTTCTGGACCTGCCGACTGTCCTCGTTGTGCGTGTTCAGCAGCTTGCGCTCCTGGAGTTGCAGCCGCAGCAGCTCCTCCTGGGCCCCGGGCAAGGCCGGGTCGGCGTTCAGGCTGCGCTGGCGCGCCAGCACGATCTGGTTGTCGATGCCGTGCAACGCCGTCTCGAGCTCGTTGCGCTCGCGCAGCAGCAGCACGTCCTTGTCCTTGAGCGAGAACTGCGGATGCTCGGCCTGGAACTCGAGCAGGCTCGCCTCCGCCGCCTTGAGCTCCTCGGCCGCCTTCGCCGCCTTCTCCTCGAGGAAGGCCGTGGCCTGCGGCTCGCCGAAGGCTTCGAGGTGCTTCTCCTTGAACAGGTCCACCAGCAGGTTCACGGCGCGCGCGGTCACCTGCGGATCGCTGTTGCGCAGGCTCACCTGGATCACGTCCGCGTCCTCCACGGCGCGCACCTGGAGGTTCTTGAGGAAGCGGGCTGCCGCGACGGACTCGACCGGGTTGCCCTCGGGCGGCGCCATTGCGAGCGCCGGGTAGAGCGTCTCGACGCCCATCGCCTCGATCACGCCCTTCACCACCTCGGCGCTGCGCAGGATCTGGATCTCGGAGTTGATCAGGGTCTCGCGGCCGCGCGGCATGATGCCCCCGCCGGTCGACTCGTCCTGGTAGACGTACTCGCGCCCGAACTTGACCAGGAGTAGCGACGTCGCCTCGTAGATCGGCGTGGAGAACGCCGTGTAGAGCCCGGCCAGCAGCAGCACGACGCCGAAGATGGAGGCCGCCAGCAGCCGCCGGCGCCAGAGCGCCCGGAACACCCACTCGAACTCGAGCAGCGAGGCGCTTGCTGCGGCTGCGCCGCTTCCCGACTCGAACGACATCACGCCCACCTTCCTGGCCACGCTGCCCCCTTGCACGCGCGCAAGGGGCTGCGTGCCTCGTAGGTATGTCCCGCCGAAGGCGCCGCGGGTGACGGCGCCCGGCCCCGCCCGGGCCGGAGCGGGTGCTTCGGCCGCAATCAGGCCTCCCCGGGCTGCGGCTTGGCGCGTCGGATCGGCAACGCATCGGCAGCCAGCGTCCAGACCCGGCGCAGCAACGCGGGCGCCACGATCCAGAGCGCGAGCCCGTAGGCAGCCGCGCCGGCTCCCACGGAGAGGCCGATCCGGAGCGGCGTGGCCAGCTCCGCGCCGGCCATGCGCGTTCCGAGCGCTGCGGCGGCGCACAGGGAGGCGGCGAGCAGCGGGCCCGCGAACTGGGCGGCATAGCGCCCGATCCGGATGCCCGTCAGGTGCCGGACCAGGGCGATCGCCACCGGATAGATGGCGAGCCCGGCCGCGAGCGTGGCGAGCGCGACCGCATGGATGCCGTTCTCGACGACCGCCAGGATCGCGAGGGTGGTCACCGCCATCTGGAGCACGGCGACCCAGTTGCGCCAGGCGGGCTTTCCGGCCGCCTTGATCAGGCTCCCATTGAGCCGGGCCAGGGATTGGAGGACGCCGACCCCCGCCAGCACGCGCACGACGGGCACGCTCGACTCCCACTTCGCCCCGAACGCCCAGGGGATCGCGTCGGGAGCGATGACAGCGAGCCCGAAGAACGCGGGCAGGGTTACCAGACAGGTGAGCTGGGTGGCCTCGTAGTAGGCCCGCTGCATCCGCTCGCGGTCGCCCTGGAGCCGCGAGAAGACCGGGAATGCCACTGCCGCCAGCACGCCTCCCAGCACCTTCGTAATGGCGTGGAAGACCCGGTTGGCGACCTCGTAGTACCCGAGCGCGATGGTGCCGAGGAACGAGCCGATCAGCAGCTTGTCCATGCGCTGGCTGAACACGTTCAGCAGCTTGAAGGCCACGATGTGGACGCCGAACCGCGCCAGCTCCCCGAAGTGCGCCCAGCGGAACTCGAGGCCGGGGCGCCACGCCGCGACCGTCCAGAGCGTGAGGACGCCGAGAATCCCGGCGGTGAGCTGTTGCGCGACGAGGCTCCAGACGCCCCAGCCCGAGAGCGCGAGCGAGATGGCGACGATGCCAGCGCCGAGCTCGGCGACCAGCGTGCGGATCGCGAGCTGGTTGAAGCGCAGATTCCGCACGAGGATGGCCTGCTGCGTGCTCGACAGGCCTCGCACCACGAACGCGACCGAGAGCCAGCGCAACACGGGCGCGAGCTCGGGCTCCTGGAAGGCGGCGGCGATCGGGTCCGCCAGCACCGCGAGGCCCGCGGCCATCACGGCGCCGGTCGCGATCCCGGTCCAGAAGGCCGTATCGAGGTGGGCGCGATCCAGCTCGCCCCGCTGCACGACCGCCTCCGCGAAGCCACCGTCGACGATGCGGCGAAGGAAGTCGATCACCACCGTCGCAAGCGCCACCAGGCCGAAGGCCTGGGGCGAGAGCTGGCGCGACAGCACCACGAACACGCCGAGGGAGAGCAGCTCCGCCCCCCAGCGCTCCACGAGCGACCAGGTCACGCCCCGTGCGGCGCGCTCGCGTAGGCCCATCAGCCGCGCACCACGCGGCGCAGTACGGCGTGGAGCCGCTCCGCGCGGCGCTCCAGCCTGAACCCCCGCGAGCGCACCAGCGCGGCCTTGCCGAGCGAGGCCCGGAGTGCCGGGCGCGCGGCGAGCTGGGCGATGGCCGCGCCGAGCGCCCGGGGGTCGGTGGGCTCGACCAGCCGCGCCACCGTCTCGTCCACGACGGCGCGGTTGAAGGGACGATCGGACGTCACCACGGGGAGCCCGCAGGCGAGGGCCTCGAGCAGCGCGTTGCAGCAGCCCTCGTCCACCGTCGGCAGCACGAAGAAGTCGGCGGCGGAGAGCCAGAGGGGCACCCGCTCCGGCGAAACCGCGCCGGCGTGCAGCACCTGGGGCCCGTCCGGCCGTTGCGGGCCGTCGCCGAGGAACACCGCGGCGATCTCGGGGCGGCTGCGGATCGCCGCCATCACGCGCAGCGGCCCCTTGCGCTCGTTGAGGTGCCCGACGAAGGCGAGAATCGTGCGGTCGGCGGGGAGCCCGAGCTCGCGGCGCGTCGCGGCGCGGTCCCTCGGGAAGAAGCGCTTCTCGTCGACTCCGTTCGGGAGCACCTCGATGCGGTCGCGCGGGACCGCGTAGCGCTCGACGAGCTGGGCCTCGATGACCGGCGAGTTCGCGACCACCGCGGCGAAGCGCGCGAGCAGCGCGGCCAGGGTCGGGACGTCGTAGGCGCGCTCGTAGCGCGCGAAGCTCGACTCGCCGAGCGAGAGCACGGCCGGAACGCCGAGCCGAGACGCGATCGCCGCCGCGGCCTGTCCGTGCGGGTAGAGGAAGTGGGCGAAGCACAGGTCGAAGGTCCCGAGCTCCGCGCTCGCGCGGAGCGCGGCGCGGACGTAGGCCGCGTCGCTCCAACGGCGGGTCGAGCCGAGCCCCGGCAGCCGGACGGCCGAGAAGCTCGGGAAGCGGGGCCGGTGCACCGGGAGGCCGTCTCGCAGCTCGCTCCGGGGGCCGGTCGGGCGCCGCCAGAGCGACTCGGGCGCCAGCACGGTGGGCTCGGCCCCCTGTCCGGCCAGCGCCCGCAGGGTCACCCGCACGAAGGGCTGGTGGCTCGGTCGCGCGTCGCTCGGATAGCCGCAGAGGGCCAGCAGGCGCAGTTTTTCGTCGCGCATTGAAACCCACACCCCCTTCGCATGGGCCTTCCGGGGCGCTGCAGGTGACGGAAAGCTCGCGAGAGTAGCTTTTGGTGTGGGGTTGGCACCTCGATTTGCCGGCCCTAGGCTCGGACACCCTCGGGGGACGACCCCTCCCGGGGCCGGGGCGGCACCCACCATCCGGCGGGGCCGTGCCCCGCTGGAGGCCGAATGCGCCAGATCGCCGTCTGGATCTCGTGGCTGCTGCTCTTCGTCGTGCCCTGGGAATACCTGCACGAGTCGGGCGCACTCGGGACCGGGGTGCGCCTGGTGGGCATCGCGCTCGCGGGGGTGTGGCTGCTCTCGGTGCTGGCGCGGGCGCGCGTGCGCCGGCCCCACGCGCTCCACCTCCCGATGGTCGCGTTCGCGCTGTGGTGCGGGGCCAGCATCCTCTGGTCGCTCGACCCCGAGGCGAGCCGCGATCAGGTGAAGACCTACCTCCAGCTCGTGCTGCTCGCCGTGATCGTCTGGGACCTCTACACGACCCCCGCGCAGCTGAACACGGGCCTGCAGGCCTATCTGCTCGGCTGCTGGATCCCGATCGCGGAGATGCTCCAGGCCTTCTTCTTCGGCGACGTGCAGCGGCGCTTCTCGGTGGGCCTCTTCAACGAGAACACGCTCGGCTTCATCCTCGCGCTCGCCATCCCGATGGCCTGGCACCTCGCCGTCGGCGTTCGCGAGCAGACGCGCACGCTCGGCGGGCGCCTCGCTCCCCTGCTGCGCCTCTCGAACCTGGCGTTGATCCCGGCGGCCTTGTTCTGCATCTCGTTGACGGCTTCCCGGTCGAGCATGGCCGGCGCCCTGCTGGGCCTGATCTACATGGCACTCAGCCTGGGCGGGCTCCGGGGCGGCAGCCGGCTCCTGATGCTGAGCTCCGCCGCGGCGCTCGCGATCTACGGCGTGAGCCTGATCCCGCGCGAATCCGTCGATCGCCTGGAGAGCACCACCGTCGAGCTCCGGGAGGGCGACTGGAACGGCCGCCTGCCCATCTGGCGCGAAGCGCTCGAGATGGTCGCGGATCGACCGGTGCTCGGCGTCGGGGTGAGCGCGTTCCATACGGCGGCGGTCAAGACCAACAAGGCGCCGCACAGCCTTCCGCTCTCGCTGCTCGCCGAGCTCGGCCTCGTCGGCTTCTCGCTGTTCGCGCTGGTGCTCGTCGGCTGCGCGATCGTCGCGCTGGGCCAGCCGCCGCGGGTGGCCTTCTTCTGGCTGACCATGCTGGGCGTCTGGTTCGTGTGCGCGCTGACCCACAACTTCGAGGACAAGAAGATCACCTGGCTGCTGTTCGGCCTGATCGCCGCCAGCGACGGCCTGCGCACCGCCGGCCTCGTGCCGAGCCCGGCGCCTGCCGCGCGTCCGCCGCCCGCGCCGCTCGGCCACGCAGACCGCGCGCGCGCCTAGGGAGCCTCTGCACAAGTCCTCGTGCGGCCGCCGTGCCCGGGACCGGTGGACCGGCTCCACCTCCGGACTCGGCAGGTCGCGGTGGATCCCTGCAACTTCCTTCCGCTCCGAGCCGCGGGCGGGGACGGCAGCGGTCGGAGCTGCCAAAGGCCGGGCTGACCGTAGGGCCTGCCTTCGCCTCCGTCGGACCGGACTCCACCGGTCCTCGTGGCCCCGGGAGCGTGCGCGCGTTCTGGAGAGTTTCCCTAGAGGATCGCGAGGCCCGGGAACGGAGACGCCGCCGGGCCGGCCTCCTGGAGCAGCACGTGGTGGAGGTAGACCGCGAAGCCTCCGTCGCCGGTCCAGAGCGTGTACTTCCCCTGGCCGTGGCGCGCGCAGCTGCGTTGCCACTGGCCGATCCCGTGCATCGCGAAGCTTCGGGCGCGGTCACGCCAGACGGGGTCGCCGGTCCGACGGTAGAGCGCCAGGAAGGCGTACCCGTTGCCGGCAGTCCCGTGGCAGATGCCCGGCCCCTTGGCGACCGGCCCCGCGTGCCACACCAGGACCCCAGCGCGCGCCAGCAGACCGTCGAGCGCTTCCGACGCCACGCTGCCGGTTCGCGGCGCGTCGCCGAGCGCCGCGACCACGCCGCCGGCCCCGTGGCACCACTGGAGGAGCCGACGCGTCCCCGACGGGTCGGCGCTCACGGGCCAGTTGAGGCCCGCTTCGCTCTCGAGCGCTCCGGCGCGCAGCGCCTGCGTGCAGCGTTCCAGCACGGTCTCCACCCATTCGGGCGGGAGCAGCTCCGCGCCGCTGAGCAGCGCGGCCGCGTTGCCCGCGAGCCCGTGACAGGCGCCGTAGTAGCGGCGGACGGAGCCGAAGATCTCGCTCGTCCAGAGCCAGGTCCGGGTGTCGGGCTGGCGCTGCCACGCCTCGAACAGGGAGTGCGCGCCCGCGCGATAGTGCGCCGCCCATCGCTCGTCCCCGGTCGCGCGGTGGAGCGTGAGCGCCGCGTGCATCATTCCCGCCTCCCCCGACGTGGTCTCGCGGGCGGGATGGCCGAGGGTCTGCTCCATGCAGCGCGAGAGCCGGGCGACGACGTCCGGATCGGCCACCCCCGCTGCGACGGCCGGCGCGAGGATGCCGATCTCGCCGAGCTGGAGCCCCGTCTCGTATCCCTCGTCGGGCCGGCGCAGGTAGGCGGCGTGGATCCCCGGCAACAGCTGCGTGCAGTCCCGGGCGGCGTGGCCGCCGGACCGCAGGATGCGCAGCGCCGTCACGGCCCCCGCCGCGCCGTCGTACTGGCACCAGCGCGCGGCCGGCCGCTTCGCCTCGAGCGGATGCGTGGGCCAGCTGCCGTCGTCCCGGAGCGCGCCCTCGAAGTCGGCGATGACGTCGCGGATCACGCGACGCGCGCGGTCGGGCGACCAGGCTTCGGCTTCGAGGCGTCGATGCCGGGCAGGGTCGTGGACGGGCTCCAAGTCGATCTCGCCTTCGGGCCGGGAGCGTACCCGGTGCCGAGCGCTCAGGAGGCCCGCTGGGCGGGCTCCCTCGCGAGGCCGAGCGCCGCCACGAGCCGCTCGGCGATCGCCTCCGGGGCCTCGCGGCTGGTGTCGACGGCGAGGGGCGCCGGCCCGCCCGCGGCCCGGAGCTCGGCCAGCAGCGCCTCGTAGGTGTCTCGATAGTGCGCCAGGAAGCGGCCAGTCGCCTCGGCCGCTCCGCCCTTCATCCGGTGCTGCTCGTCGCGCCCGTCGATGCGGGCCGCGAGCACGGCGTCGGGTGCGTCGAGCCAGACCACCGCGTCGAGCAGCCCCGCCCAGCGCCGCAGCGCCGCCTCGGCCCAGCGCGCGAACGCGGGGCTCTCCGTGAGGCGCGGGCCGAAGGCGCGCAGACGGGCGAGGCGGAAGATCGGCCCGTGGTCGAAGACGGTGAGCCCGGCGCGCGGTGCGCGCTCCAGCGCGTCGGCCCAGCCCACGACGTAGTTCATCGAGCGCAGCTCCTTCTCGTCGAGCCAGCGGTCGCGCGACCGGAGCCACGCCGGCAGCAGCCGCGCGGCGTGGCGGGCGCCGAGCCGCAGGTGGTCGAGCCGGCCGCAGGCCGCGCCGGAGCGGACGTCCGCGTGGGCAGCCTCGAGCGCGCGCACCAGCGTGGTCTTGCCGGAGCCGGCGGGGCCGACCAGCTCGATGGCCCGGGCGCGCGCCACGCTCAGAGCTCGGCCCAGACGGCGCGCTTCACCTCGGCGATCACGCGCTCGAGCGGCTGCTCGGCGTCGATCGTCACCATGCGGCAGCGCTCGCCCCACTCGAGGGAGGCGACCGCCGCACGCCGACGCGCGCACTCCTCCGGGGCCATGTCGGGCTTGCGCGCGACGGCGACCTCGGGGCTCACGTCGAGCTTGATCACCAGATCGGGCGCGAGGCGGCGGGCACGCTCGTAGATCGCGAGCTCCCAGCACGCGAGCGCGCGGCGCCAGGCCGCCGGGCTCTCGAGCCACGGCGTGAGCAGCGGGCCGTCGTTGAAGCCGCGCACCGTGGTCTGCGGAAAGCGGTCGCAGAGCACCACGATGCCGCGCTGCCGGGCGCGCTCGGCCCGGGCCAGGCGCCGCGCCTTCTCGTGTGCCAGCACGAGCGCCCAGACGGCGCGCGCCGCCGAGAGCCGGCGTGGCCGGAGCACGCGCGAGCGCTCCGCCGCGGGGCGCGGTTTGGTGAGGCGCTTCTGGAGCCGGCGCACCCACACCAGCGGCAGGCGGGTGAGCGAGACCGGGCCGTCGCCGCTCCCGAAGTAGATCGGCAGCACGTCGAGCTTCCATCCGAGCCAGGGCTGGAGCTCGGCGAGCAGCGTGGACTTGCCCGCGCCGTCGCAGCCCACCAGCGCGATCACACAGCCGCCGCTCGGGTTGGCGCGGCGGAACGCACGCGGCAGCTCGACGCCACGCCGCCTGAGCGCCCGCGTGATGCGCTGGACCCCGCCGCGCAGCAGCTGGCGCAGCGCCGACTCGAAGGCGCCCCAGGCGCGGTGCGGGGCCAGCACGCGCAGCAACGCCCGGCGCAGCCGGAGCAGCGCCCGGCGCTCGGGCGCCTCGTCGAGCAGCGCGCCGACGGCGGCTGCGACGTCGCGGCCGAACTCCTGCTCCGCCAGGCGGACGACCCCCGCGCCCTCGGTCCGTGCCCGCAACCAGTCGTACTCGCGACGCGCATCGCCGCCGAGCACGGCTTCGCGGCCGAGGTGGGACGCGAGGCGCTCGCGGCGCGTCAGCTTGAGGGCCCGGCGGACCATCAGCAGCAGCAGCTCGTGGTGGGGCTCGGCGACGAAGACGCCGGTCTCGGCGTCGCGGACGCGGCTCGCCAGCAGCGCCTCCGCGAACGGCAGCCGATAGCTCTTGAGGTGCAGCTCGCCGACGGGCAGCCGGAAGTGGACGTGCAGGTGGACCTGCCGGCCGCTCGCCGGGTCGAAGCCGAGCCAGTCCTCGACCCCCGCGTAGCCGGTTCCGAAGCCGGGCGCGAAGCGCTTGAAGCCCTGCTGGGCCAGCACGCCCTCGGCCCGGCGCGCGTCGCAGCGCGCCACCAGCAGATCGAGGTCGGTGGCGCCGCGGAGGGCGGCGCCCAGGTGCTCGTTGCTCTTGAAGTGGCAGTGGACGACCCGCGCTCGCTCGAGCGCCTCGAGGGCGGCTGCGAGCGCCGCGAGGGGGACCGCTTGCCCTTCCTCGCCGGCGACGGTGGGAGCGAGCGCCACGGCGCCGTCTCAGAAGCCCACGAAGATGTCGCGCGGGCTGATCGGGATGTTCTGGCGGATGTACTGGTCCACCCACTTGTTCACGTCCGAGACGCCGGTCGAGGGCACGACCACCAGGTCGTAGGGCGCGAGGAACACGTCGTGGTCGTTCGAGGCTCCGTCCTCGTCGCGCTCGATCTCGATCACCTGCTGCACCCCGTCCTCGCCGCGCCGCAGCACCACGATGCGCTCCTCGTCGGCGGTCCGGCGGAAGCCGCCGGCGCGCGCGATCGCCTGGAGCGCGGTAATCTGCGGGTTCCAGGGGTACTCGCCGGGGCGCTCGATGTGACCGTCGACGTAGATGCGCGCTGCCATGCCGCGCACGATCACGGCGATCTCGGGGTCGCGCAGCTCGCGCGAGTAGGCGCCCTTCAGCACCGCGCCGAGCTCGGCCAGCGTGTGGCCCTCGGCCAGCACCTCCCCGATGAGCTTCAGCGAGATGCGGCCGTCGGGTCGCACGACGCTGAGCACGTTGAGCTCCGGGTTGAGCACGAAGCGTACGTCGATCTCGTCGCCCGGCTGGATGCGGTAGTCGCCGATCACGGGCTGCGGCGGCGGCGCGGGCAGCGCCTCCGGCGTCGACGTGCAGCCGAGCAGCAGCAGCATTGCCATCCAGCCGATCCAGAATCGCATGGTTCCGTCCTCGCTCCCGCTCAGGGGACGTCCAGCTCGCGCGGGCGCAGCGGGATGTTCTGGCGGATGTACTGGTCCACCCATTTGTTCACGTCCGAGACACCGCTCGACGGCACCATCACCAGGTCGTAGGGCGCCAGGTAGACGTCGCGGTTGCGACCCAGCTCGCTCGTCGCGTCGTCGATGTCGATCTCGATCTTGCGCTCGGCGCCGCTCTTGTCGCGCCGCAGCACGATGATGTGGCTGGTGTCGGCGGTGCGGCTGAAGCCGCCAGCGCGCGCGATGGCTTGCATCGCGGTGATCTGGCGGCTCCACGGGTACTCGCCCGGGCGTTCGATGTGGCCGCCCACGTAGATGCGGGCCGCCATGCTCTTCACGTTCACGGCGATGTCCGGATCGCGGAGCTCGATCGAGTAGGCGTTGCGCAGTCGCTCGGTGAGCTCGGCCGGCGTCAGGCCCTCGGCGTAGAGATCGCCGACCAGCTGGAGCGAGATGCGGCCATCCGGCAGCACCAGGGCGTCGCTGTCGAACTCGGGGTTGAGCGCGAAGCGGATCTCGAGCTCGTCGCCGCGCTGGATCCGGTACTCGCTCGGCGGCGGCGCCTTCGGCGGCGCGACGGCCACGGCGCCGCCCTGGGCGCAGCCGGCCAGCAGGCACAGCGCCGCCAGCCAGAAGATCAGGACTCGCCTCGGCATGGTCTCTCCCCCGCTCCGAATCCAATCGGAATCGTCCCCGGTGAGTGCCCAGAACAGCTGATGGGGTGTTTCTACGACAGAAAGGACGCGTTTCCGGTTCGATCGATTCTAGATCGGCGTTCTACGTGCGCACGAACGGCGCTGGCCCCCTCGGGGATCCAGCGCCGAGGATCCGACGGGCCCGGGGCCGCGCTGGGGCCGGCGCCAGCGCTAGTCGTGGCGGTCCGGCTCCTGCCCCTTGTCCGTGTTGCCGGAGAGCAGCAGCACCACCGGGCCGCCGCCCCGGCGGCCTCCCTGCTGGTTCGGCATCAGCAGCGCCACCGAGCCGCTGTCGCCGCCGCCGCCCACGTGGGCGGTCCAGACGGCCGGCTGGCGTCGGGCCCGGCGCTGCTCGAGCCAATCGGCGAGCGCGGCGGCCGCCAGCAGGAGCAGGGCCACGCCGGTCAGGGCCATGGCGAAGCGGCTGCGCTCGGTCGGAATGATGGTCCGCGTCGGTGCGCGGGCGGGCTCGAGCACGCGCACGGCGAGCGCTACCTGATGCTCGCCGACGTCGGCCGCCACGGTCGCCGTCTCGAGCTCCCGCTGGTAGGCGTCGAGCCGCCGCGCCGCGACGTCGCGCGCGCGGGTGAGCTCGCGGCCCTGCTTCTCGAGCTCCGGCAGGTCGCGCCGGGCACGCTCGAGGTCGGCGAGCTGCGACTCGAGCTCGCCGCGCCGCGCGTCCAGGACGCCGAGACGCCGCGATTGCTGCCGCGAAGCACCGCGTTCCTTCGCCGCGAGGTAGTCCTCGACCAGGCGGATCTCGTGGCGCAGGCTGCTGACGGCCCGGCTGGTCTCGACGTGGGTGTTGAGCGTCTCCTGGAGCTGGAGCTCGAGCTCGTCGAGGCGCTTGCGAGCGCGTTGCACCGACGGGTTGTCGGCGTTCCCGGCGCTCTTCGCGGCGTCGACGGAGTCGCGCACCTCGCGCATCTCGGCCTCGACGCTGGCCATGCGCTCCGCCAGCGCGCTGCGTGGATCGGACGACACCATGATCGGGTTCTCGGCGTGGAAGGCCGCGAGCGCGCTCTCCGCGTCGGCCAGGGTCTTCCACTGCTGCTCGATCCGGTCCCGGAGGAAGCGCTCGCTGGCCTGCGGCACGAGCGCGCTCTGGCGCGTCTCCTGGTAGTGCTCGACCAGCTGGTTCACGGTGTCGGCCGCGACCTGGGCCTCGCCGTGTCGGAACACCACCTCGATCACGTCGCTGCCCGGCAGGGTGCGGACCACGAGGGAGCGACGCACCCGGTCCGCCGCCGAGGCGACCGCGCCCTCGGGCGTGTCGCCGGTGAGGCCCGGGTAGAGCGCGCCGACCCCGAGCGCCCGGACGGCGCGATCGGCGACCTCGGAGCTCTTCAGGATCTCGACTTCGGACTGGAGCGCCCCGTCGATGGCCTGGGGCACGGTGGCGTCGGCGCCCGGCGGCCGGATCAGGATCGACGAGCGCGCCTCGTAGACGCGCGAGAAGACGAGGAGCAGGGCCGCGGCCGCCACCAGCCCGAGGGAGGCGATGCCGGCGCGCTGCCAGCGCTTGCGGCGCCTGCGGCGCAGGGTGGCCTCGTCCTCGTCCCAGTCGCCTCCGCCGAGCGGCGAGAACTGGACGGGCAGGGTCTGCTCCGGACGAGGCTCGAGCTCGCTTCCGCTCTCGACCGAGCGCGGGCCTCTGACCAGCCTCATGGGTGCCCCCGTACAGCCCTCCGCAACGGCGCGAAGAGATTCCCCGGGTGCGTGGCCCCGAGGCGGGGGTCAGGTGGCGCGAAGAACCGGCGGCGCCCGCGGCGCGAACGGCGGGTTCCCCCGCCCATCCGCGGGGATGATCTCCAGACCTGCGCGCGAATGAAATTTCTCAGCCCGCGGCGGGTCCGGTGAGCCAGGCCTCGAGGAGCTCGTTCACCCGCTCCGGGGCCTCCTGCTGCACCCAGTGCGAGACCTCGGGCAGGTAGTGGACCTCGAGCGTCTTCACGAAGCGCTCGGTCCCGTAGGTGGTCTCCTTGCCGAGCGCGGTGTCCGCCTCGCCCCAGAGCAGGAGGGTCGGCGCCTCGATCACGGGGTAGGAAGCGTCGCCCTGGGCGCCGAGCCGGCGGAAGCGCGGGCCGTTCGCGCGGTACCAGTCGAGCATCGCGGTGAGCGCGCCCGGCTGGAGGGCGTTCTCCCGGTAGACGCGGAGCACCTCGTCCGGAAAGCGGCTCTTGTCCACGGCCATCCCGCGGAAAGCCTCGGCGATGGCGGCCGCCCCGTTGCGCCGGAAGAACCACTCCGGCAGCCACGGAAGCTGGAACAGGAGCGCGTAGAGCGAGCGGCGCCGCTGGGCGCGGTTCGTCGCGAGCTCCTCGCGGAAGCGTTCGGGGTGCGGGACGTTCAGGATCACCAGGCGCTCGAGCGGGCGGGCGCGCCGCGCCGCGAACTCCCAGGCCACGAGTCCGCCCCAGTCGTGGCCGACGAGCGTGAGCTCGCGGGCGCCGCTGGCGTCCACCAGGCCGGCGACGTCCTCCACCAGCGCGTCCAGGCGGTAGTGGGCCCTGCCGCGCGGGCGCGACGAGCTGCCGTAGCCGCGCTGGTTCGGCGCCCAGACGCGGTAGCCGAGCCTGGCGAACAGGGGGATCTGGTAGCGCCACGAGTACGCGTGCTCGGGGAAGCCGTGCAGCAGGAGGGCGAGGCGATCGCTCGCCGGGTCGCCGCCCGTGAAGACCTCGAAGCGCTGGCCGTTGGCGGAGACGAAGCGGGGCTCGACGCCCGGGATCACGCGGCGCCCTCGAGGGCGATGGCGTGGGCCGGCTCGTCGGGGAGCGGCTCCGGCAACTGAACGAAGAGGTCCGTCCCCTTGTGGAGGGTGGGGGTGGGGCCGGCGCCGAGGAGGCGGGCCCGGGTGTCGGGCGGGAGCGACACGTCCAGGAGCGTGACACCGCCTCCGTTCGGGCGCCCGAGCAGCAGGGCGTAGAGCGTTCCGCCCTTCGCCGTGAAGCGCACCGGGATGCCCTCGGCGGTCGCGCCCTCGGCGCGCTTCCAGGGGCGCGTGCCGTAGAGGGCCTCGCCGTTGCGCTCGGTGAAGCTGGCCAGCCAGCCGAGGCGCTCGAGCTGCGGCGCCGGGATCTGGGCGTCCTCGCCGCGCGGCCCCACGTTGAGCAGCAGGTTCCCGTTCTTGCTGGTGATGTCGACGAGCGAGTGGACCAGCGCCTCGCGCGTGAGGAAGTCCTCGGGGCGCGAGGTGCGGTTGTAGCCGAAGCTCTTGTCCATCCCGCGCACGCACTCCCACTTCTCGGCGCGCGCCTCCGCGAAGACGGCGTACTCGGGGGTGCGCGCGTCGTAGTGCGGGGGCTTCGGCGGCGCGAACTTCGCGCCGGGCTTCGAGAGGGCCTTCTTCACCGCGCGCGAGAGCACGCCCTCCACGGCCCAGCGCACCGGCGCGAGCTTCATGGCGCGCGTCAGCCAGTTCGCAGCGAGCCAGCGGTCGTTGATCACGCCCTCGGGGATCGCGTTGTAGTAGTCCGCCACCAACCTGAGGAAGGAGGCCATGTCGCCCGGCCAGGCGATGTCGTTCCAGAGCACGTCCGGCCGGACTCGCTCGATCAGCTCGCGCATCTGCGCGTCGGCATAGGCCGGGTAGTCGCCGAGCGGCACCGCCGCCATCATGTCGCCGAGCCCTGCGATGCGACGCCCGTCGAAGGTCCAGTCGAGACCGGCCGAGTAGTAGACCCCGAAGCGCATGCCGCGCGCGCGCACGGCCCCGGCGAGCTCGCCCACCAGGTCGCGCGGACAGCACCAGCCCGGGCGGCGCGGGTTCGCGACCTGGCTCGGCCACAGGCAGTAGCCGTCGTGGTGCTTCGTGACGAGCACGACGTAGCGGGCGCCCGCTGCGGCGAAGCGCTCGGCCCAGCGCTCGGGTTGCCACTGCTCGAGGCCCTTCTCGTAGGCCGCCTGGAAGTCGGCGTAGGGCCGGTTGCCGTGCACCTCGCGGTGATGCTTCGCCACCGGGCTGTCCGGGAACTGGAGCGAGTTCTGGTACCACTCCGAATAGGGTGAGAGCTCGTTCATGTCCTCGGGCCGCTCGTGCAGCAGCTCGATGATGTCGTGCTCGCGCGGCGCGAAGCCCGGCACCGACGAGAGGCTCCAGTGGATGAAGATCCCGAGCTTGGCGTCGTGGTACCAGTCGGGGACCGGGTGGCTCCGGAGACTCTCGAGCGTCGGGGCGTAGGGCGCGGTCATCCGAGGCGGGCTCCCCTTGCGAGCGGGGCAGCATATCAGAGCGGACGTGGCAGAATCGCGCGGCTCGCGAGGAGGGTCGATGCGGATCTGCGCGTGGCCGTGGGCCTTCGGCGTGGTGCGCGAAGTCCGGCTCTACACGCGCGCCATGCTCGACGCCCAGCTCGCGCGCTACCGCGAGCACCACGAAGGCGCCCTTTACGAGGCGCTCGTGGTCCCGCTGGTGCGGAGCGCGCTCGCGAGCGTGCGGCCCGAGTGATTCCGCGGGCTGCGGCCGGGCGACGGCCGGCCCCGTATGCTCCCGGTGTCCGGCACGGGCCGGACGCGGAGGGAACGCGCGATGATCCCCTACCTCTCGCCCGCGGTGGAGCTCTACCTCGAGCGCCTGATCGCCTGGGACGAGTACTTCTCGCTGCGCAACGGCGGCAGCCCCGACGTGGCCTCGGAGCGGGAGACGCTCGAGACGGTGCTGCGGACGGCCGCCCAGATCTGCGAGGAGCTGGAGCCCGAGCTGCGCGCCGGCTGGGAGGAGTGCGCGCGGCTGGTCGAGGGCGAGGTGGTCTACCCGCCGGCGATCCAGAAGGCCTACGACACCCTCGCCCAGAGCGGGCTGGTGAGCTTCGGCGTTGCCGAGGCGTACGGCGGCGTCGCGCTGCCGTCGTGGGTCACCAACGTGATCCTCCAGATGATCTCGCGCGCGGACGCGGGGCTGATGACGATCGTCGGGCTCCAGGCGGGCGTGGCGGACGACATCCAGATGTACGCGAGCGACGAGATCAAGGAGCGACTGCTCCCGGGCTTCGCGCGCGGCGAGCTGATGGGCGCCATGGACCTGACGGAGCCGCAGGCGGGCTCCGACCTGGGCGCGATCCGGACGCGGGCGACCGAGCGCGATGGTCGCATCGAGCTCGACGGCGAGAAGATCTTCATCACCAACGGCGGCTGCGCCGTGCACCTGGTGCTGGCGCGCGACGCCGACAGCTACGACGAGAGCCTCGGCACGACCAACGGGCTCTCCCTCTACGTCTGCCCCCGCCAGCTCCCGGACGGCACCCGGAACGGCGTCACGGTGGTGCGGCTCGAGGACAAGCTCGGCATCCACGGCTCGCCGACCGCCGCGGTCGCCTTCGAGGGCGCGCGGGCGGAACGCATCGGGCAGAAGGGCCAGGGCTTCCGGGCCATGCTCACGCTCATGAACAACGCGCGGCTCGGCGTGGCGGCCCAGGGCGTCGGCATCGCCGAGGCCGCGCTCGACAGCGCCGTCCGCTATGCCCGGGAGCGGAAGCAGTTCGGCGTGCCGATCGCCGAACAGCCGCTCATGAAGAACATCCTGGCCCGCTGCGTGACGGCGCTCGAGGGGAGCCGGGCGCTGCTCTACCGCGCCTGCGTTCTGGTGGACCGCAACCGCTCGATCGATGCGCTGCTCGCGCGCGGCGGCCTGCCGCCCGGCGAGCAGACCGAGTGGGAGGCGGTGCGCGAGCGCAACGAGGTGCGCATCCGGCTGCTCACGCCGCTGGCCAAGTACCTGGCGACCGAGTGCGCGGACGACATCACGCGCACCGCGATCCAGGTCCACGGCGGCCTCGGCTTCATGGCCGAGAGCGTCCCGGCCCGGCTCCACGCCGACGCCATCATCACCACGATCTACGAGGGCACCTCCGAGATCCAGGTCTCGTTCGCCCTCAAGGAGGTCGGCAAGGGCGCGCTCGGGGTGGTGTTCGACGAGGTCACGCGCGAGCTCGACGCGCTCGTCCGGCCGGAGCTCCAGAGCGCCGCCGAGCGCGTGCGGGCCGGGATCAAGCAGGTCCTCGCCGCCGGAGACGTGCTGGCCGGCGACCTCGGCTACGCGCTGCTGTCGGCGCAGTCGCTGGCGGAGAGCGTCATCAGCGTGGTCGTCTCCTCCGAGCTGCTGCGCCAGGCCGACGCCGACCCGGACCGCGAGGACGTCGCCCGCAGCTGGATCGAGCGCCGCATGGTCGACCTCGAGGGCCGGACCGAGCGCATCCGGTCTGGCTCCGGCCAGCTCCTCGAACGCTGCGCGCGCATGGTCGACCGCGCGGTCCCGCCGTCCTAGCTGCGGTGCCTCATGACGTTGTTGACCCGTCCGGTCGTTCCTCGTGCAACCGCCCTGCCTGGGACGGGTGGACCGGCTCCTGCTCCGGACTTCGGCGATCTGGGGTGGATCCCCACGCATCGTTCCGCTCCGAGCCGCTCGGTCTGTCGGGGCGCGGTACCGCCCGCCACGCCCCGGGCGTTCCGGTGCCGGGTGCTGCAAGCGTACGTAGGGCCTGCCTTCGCCTCCGCAGGACCGGACTCCACCCGTCCTCGTGACGTTCGGAGCGTACGGAGGGGGGGAAGAAGCGTTCGCGGTCGGGCCGGGCGGGTGCCGGAGCGGAAGTAGAGCGCAGCAGGGAGCGCGGCCTGACCTGCAAGTTCCGATGTGACCGGCCGGTTGACTGCATCTGGGACCGTGCGAGACATGGAGCGGAGGCACCCGCCTGGCCCGACCCGTCCCGAGGATCGCTCGGCCACCACGGTCCAAACCTTCAGTGATCTGCTCGAGCGCCCGTCCCGAAGGGTGTCAACAACCTCTTTGGGTCCCACAGCTAGCCGCGGGAAGGGGCCGGTCAGGGCAGCGTCTGCGCCAGCACGCGCAGCGCGTTCTCTCCCATCACGGCGCGAATCTCGTCCTCGCGGAAGCCGGCGGCGAGCAGGCCGTCCACGAGCGAGGCGAGCCGGGTGGTATCGAAGCCGGTGCTGACGGCGCCGTCGAAGTCCGAGCCGAGCGCGACGTGGCGCACCCCGACGAGCTGCTTCACGTGCTCGATGGCGAGCACGATGTCCGCAACCGCGGTGCCACACACGGCGCCGGCGAAGTAGCCGATGCCCATCACGCCCCCCGTCGCCGCGATCCCGCGAATCTGGTCGTCGGAGAGGTTGCGCGGGCCCGGGCAGGTGGCCTGCACGCCGGTGTGCGAGACGACGACGGGCTTCGTGGCCAGGGCGAGCGCGTCCTTCACCGAGGCGGGCGCGACGTGGGCGAGATCGACCGCGATGCCGAGCGTTTGCATGCGCTCCACCACCTGGCGCCCGAGCGGCGTGAGGCCGTGCTTCTCGACGCCGGCCGAGGAGCCGGCCACCGGGTTGTCGAAGAAGTGCGCCAGCCCGATCATGCGCACACCGGCTCGGAAGAGCGTATCGAGGCCGTCGATGCTGCCGTCGAGCGCCTGCGCGCCCTCGACCCCGAGCAGGCCGGCCACCTGGGTCTCCCCACGCTCGCGTGCGGCAAGGAACGCCTCCAGATCCTTCGCCGTTCGGATCACCCGAAGCGCCCCGTCCGATCGCGCGGCAACCGTCTTCAGCTTGTCCGCCTGGTGCACGGCGCGCGCGCCGCGGCTGCGCCAGGTCGCGGGCGGCCAGCGCTGGAGCACGGCGAGCAGCGTGATCACGTCGGGCGCGTCCGCCTCGTTGCGCTCGAAGTTCTGCCCCAGCGGGCTCTGGGTGACCAGGCCGAAGCCCTGGAGCGCCACGTTCCCCTCGACGAGCCGCGGCAGGTCCACCTGGCCGTGGTCGAGGCGGCGCGCGAGGTTCCGCTGCCAGAGCAGCGGATCGGCGTGGAGGTCGACGACCCGGAGCGAGGCGTAGAGCCTGGCCGCACGCTCCGAGGCAGGCGGCGGCCCGGGCCCCTCGACGCGGTTCAGCGAGCGGTCCACGGCGTAGGGCGCGCCCAGCGCCGCGACCGCGACGAGCACGAGGAAGACGAGCAGCGCGCGACGCATCAGCGCTCCGGCGAAGCCTCGGGGACGAAGCCCCGCAGCTTCTCGAGCCGGTCGTCGAGCTCGGCGCGCAGGCGCCCGGGCAGCGCGCCCCCGAGCGCGCGGCTCAGCTCCTCGTAATACCAGCGGATCTGGCGCGGCGAGCCGTTGAAGCGCGCGAGCGTCCCGGGGCCCTCGGTCTCGAGGTCGGCCACGAGGGCCGACAGGTTGTCGAGCTTGTCGCAGGCGGCGATGAGCCGCGTCCTCGTGTCGATCTCGCCGAGCTGGGCCACGAAGCGCGTCTTGCGCTCGCGCCAGGGCGCCTTCTGCTCCGGGGTGTCGCCCTCGAGCACGTCCGACAGCGAGCGCACCGCGCGGGCGACGTCCGGCCCGAAGCGCCGCGCCAGCTCGGCGTCACTCACCCCGCAGTCTTCGATCACGTCGTGCAGGAGCGCGATCGCCACCTGCTGCGCGTCGCCGCCGTGCTCCATCACGAGACCGGCGACCCGCAGCAGATGGCTCGCATACGGCACCTCGGTGCCCTTGCGCGTCTGGCCCGCGTGGCGTTCGAGCGCGAAGCGCAGGGCCTCCGCGACGAAGGCCGACTCGTCGGGCGTCACCCGCCGAGCGCCGCCTTGATCTTGTTCAGCGCGTCGAGGTTCTCCTGGAGCGCGTTCACGTTGCTCTGCATCTCGCCGATGGTGCTGCCGAGCTGCGCGGCCGTTCCGAGCGTGCCGCCGGATTCGGTGGCCTTGTTCAGCAGGTCCTTGCCGAGCTGCTCGACCTGCGCGTCGGCGGGCTGCCGGTCGAGCGTGCCGAGCAGGTAGCCGGACGAGAAGACGAGAGCGAAGCCCGCGCCGAGTGCTGCACGTCGAATCCAGACTTGGTTCAGGGTCATGGGTCACCTCCGGCGCGCAGGGTAGCGCCCCGGAGCCTAGTAGGAGCGGAGCGCCTCGGCGGGCGGCACGCGCGCGGCGCGCAGCGCGGGGAGCGCGCCCGCCACGATCGCCACCCCGATCAGGGCGCCGAGCACGACGGCCTGCGTGAAGGCGTCGGGCCAGACGCCGACGGCGATCCCGACGCGCTCGAAGATCCCCGCGGTGGCGCGGAGCAGGGCGAGGCCCCCGAGCGTGCCGAGCAGGCCGGCGCCGAGCGCGACCACCACGGCCTCGCTCAGGAACTGCACGAAGATGTCGCGGTCGCGGGCGCCGAGCGCCTTGCGGACCCCGATCTCGCGGGTGCGCTCGCCCACCACGACGAGCATGATGTTCATCACCCCGACCGCGCCGACCCCGAGCGTGAGCGTGCCGGCCACCGCCATGAACAGCTGGATCGCGAACAGCATGCCGAACAGCACCTTGAGCGTGTCCCAGTAGTTCATCGACCACATGGCCGTGTCGGTGTGGGGGTCGAAGCCGCGGTGGAGCGCCGTCAGCTGCCGCGCCTGGTCGATCGCGAGGCTCCCGAGCTCACGGCGCTCGGCGGTGAGAATCATCTCGCGCAGCTGCTCGGTCCGCGTGAAGCGCCGCTGCGCGGTCGTGTAGGGGATGATGAGCAACAGGTCGTCCGGGTTGCCGACGTCGGTCAGCTGATCGTGCTTCGCGACGGCGATGCCGATCACCCGGAACCGTGCGGGACCGATCTGGATCGTCTCGCCGAGCGCAGGCGCCGCGCCGAACAGGCGCTCCTTCGCGAGCGGCCCGAGGAAGGCCACGGCGCGCGCCTCGGCGACGTCCGCCGGCGAGAGGAAGCGGCCCTCGGCGGCGCTCAGGTTGCGGATCGCGTCGGCATCGTGGTCCCAGCCGAACACGTTCAGGATCTTGGTGCGGCGCCCACGCCGCACGGGCTGGTTCAGGACCTCGACGCTCGGGGAGGCATGCTCGACGAGCGCCAGCGACTCGATGCGCGCCACGTCCTCCGCCTCGAACTCGACGGCGCGCGAGGCGCGTTCGCCGACGCGGTCCTTCAGCACCACCCCCGGGCCGAGCACCACGAGCTTCGGCCCGATCTCCTCGAGCTCGTGCTCGAAGTGCTTGGCCATCGCCCCGGTCTGCGCCGAGAGGAAGGTGAGCATCAGCGCGCCCCAGCCCACGCCGAGGGCTGCCAGCCCGAAGCGCAGCCGATGCGCGCGAAGGCTCAGGGCGATCTCCCGCAGCCCGTCCGGCATCATTCGACCCGCAGCGTCTCGGCGGGGTCGATGCGCGCCGCCCGCCAGGCCGGCACCAGGCCTGCCGCGAGCGCGACGCAGGCCATCGCGGCGAGCGCCAGCGCGATCACGGGCCCGGAGAGCTCGGGGACGGGGACCAGGTCGCGCAGCGCCGGCGGGATCCCGTCCCGGAAGGCATCGCTCGCGAGGAACAGGGCGCCGCCGACGCCGAGCGCGACCCCGACGCCGCCGCCCAGGCCGACGATCGCGACCCCCTCCCACAGGAACTGCTGCACCACGTCGCGCCGGCGTGCGCCGAGCGCAAGACGCACGCCGATCTCGGCGCGCCGCTCCTGCACCGAGTCGAGCATCATCGCCAGGATGCCGATGCCCCCGACCAGCAGGGTGGTGAGCGCGATCAGCAGGTTCAGCCCGTTCTGCTGGCCCACGGGGATCCGCTGCAACATCTTCACGGGGCTGAAGATCGGCACCGCCTCCTCGTCGTCGGCCGAGACGCCGAGGCGACGGGCCAGGATGCGGCGGATCTCGGCCTCCGCCTGGTCGATGCGCTCGCGCTCCTTGGCGCGCGCCAGGATGGTCTGGACCACGTCCTCCTCGACCCAGGGGTTCGGCCAGAGCCCGAAGTGGACGCTGATCGGGACCCAGATCTGGTCGTCGATCTCGGGGCCGTCGCGCGAGAGCTGGGTGCCGACGCGCTCCATCACACCCACCACCTGGAAGGGCGTGCCGTCGAGCCGCACCCAGCTTCCCACCCGGCCCTCGGCGCCGAGCAGCCGCTCCCGCGCGCGGGCGCCGACCACCGCCACGCGCCGGCGGTGCTCCACGTCCTCGGGCGAGATCAGGCGCCCGCTCGCGGCGGCCGCGTCCCGGATCGCCTGCCCCGCCGGCTCCACCCCGCGCACCTGCGCCGAGAGGGCGCGCCCCCGGAAGGTGGCAGCGACGAAGGTCCGTGTCTCGGCGCCGACCAGGTCGGTCTCCCGAACCCCACGGCGCAGCGCCTCCACGTCGGCGGTCGTGTACCAGAGGTAGCGGCGATCCACGGCGGGGGAGAAGTCCTCGGAGATCCGGCCCGCCCAGCTCTGCACCAGGTTCTTGCCGGCGCGCTGGAAGGAGACGTCGAGCATCGTCTCGAGACCGGCGCCCCAGGAGAGCAGGAAGATCACGGCGGCCGTGCCCCACACCAGACCGAAGAGCGTGAGCAGCGAGCGCAGGGGCTGGGCGACGAGCAGCCGCAGCGCCTCGGCCAGGGACTCGAGCGGGCTCACGCCGCGGCCCCGTGGTCCGCCTCGATCGCGCCGTCGCGGATGGCGATGCGTCGCGGCGTGCGGGCGCCGATGCTCGCATCGTGCGTCACGATCAAGACCGTGGCGCCGTCGGCGTGGATGCCCTCGAGCAGCGCCAGGATCTCGCGCCCGTGGGCGCTGTCGAGATTGCCCGTGGGCTCGTCCGCCAGCAGCAGCTTGGGCCGGTTCACCAACGCCCGGGCGATCGCGGCGCGTTGGCGCTCGCCGCCCGACACCTCGCCCGGCCGATGGGCGGCGCGCTGCGCGAGCGAGACGCGCTCCAGCGCGGCGAGCGCCCGCTCGTGGCGCGCCGCCCGCGGTACGCCGCGATACAGGAGCGGCAGCGCCACGTTCTCGGCCAGGGTGAGCCGGGGCAGCAGGTTGAAGGCCTGGAACACGAAGCCGATCGCTTCGCCGCGCAGCCGGGCGAGCCCGTCGGCGTCCACGGAGTCGACCGCCACGCCGTCGAGCCAGTAGCGCCCCGCGCTCGGCCGCGAGAGGCAACCCAGGATCTCGAGCAGCGTCGACTTCCCGGAGCCCGAGGGCCCCATCACGCTCACGTACTCGCCGCTCGCGACCTCCAGATCGACGCCGCGCAGTGCATGCACCGCGCTCGTCCCCACCTCGTAGCGCTTGTGGACGCCCGAGAGCCGGATGGCCGGGTCGGCCCTCATCGAAGCGCCACCCGGGCCCTCATCGAAGCGCCACCTCGTCGCCCTCGGCGAGCCCTTCGGCCACCTGTACGCGGCTGCCGTCCACGATGCCCACCTGCACGTCCACGGGCGCGAATCCGCCGTCGCCGTTCCTGGCCTCGACGTAGGTCTGCTCGCCGCGGTAGCGAAGCGCCGTCTCGGGCAGCACCAGCGCGTCCTCGATCACCTCGGTCACGATCTCGGCGTCGCCGCTCATGCGCGGAAGCAGCGTCTGCGCGTCCGGGTCCACGACCTCCACCTCGACCTCGAAGTACGTGACGTTCTGGATGCGCTGTCCGACCGGCGAGATCTTGCGGACGCGCCCGGCGAAGGTGCGCTCGCCGAACGCCTCGGTGCGGAGCCGCGCCGGCTGCCCGATCGCGACGCGGGCGACCTCGTTCTCGTCCACGAGCCCTTCCAGGTGGAGCGTGCTGGTGGCGGCGAGCGAGAGCAGCAGGGTGCCGCCGGTCACCGCCGTGACCGGCGAGACGGCGCTGCCCTCCTCGACGGGGACGTCGAGCACGCGCGCCGCCAGCGGCGAACGGACCCGTGTGTAGCCGAGCTGCGTGGCGAGGGTCTCGTGCTTCGCCCGCGCGGCGGCCACGCGCGCCGCCGCGGCCTCCGTTCGCGAGCGCGCGTCGTCGAGCTGCTGGATCGAGCGCGCCCTCTGCTTCACCAGCTCCTCGGCGCGCCCGAGCTCGATGCGCGCGTAGCGGAGCCCGACCTGCGCCTCGGCGAGCGCGGCCTCGGCCTCGGCGGCCTGCGACGCGAGCAGCTCGCGGTCGATCTCGACCAGGAGCTGGCCCTCCTCCACCGCGTCGCCCGGCTCGACGTGGATGCGCTCCACGATGCCGGGGATGCGCGGGCGCACCTCGACCTCCTTGGCGGGCTCGATCGTGCCGGTCGCCACCACGACGCGCTCGATCGTCCCCCGCTCCACCCGCGCGGTGGCGGGCGGCGGCGCCGCATCCCCACCGCAGGCGAAGACGAACGACAGGACGAGCAGGCTGGGGGGGCGCAGAGGGGCCACAGGGGCGGGACCTCGGGCGAGCGCGCGAGTCGCGAGCCTATCGAACCCCGCCTCGATCCGTCCAGCGCGGGTGAAACACCGCCTCGATCCGTCCGGCGCGGGTGAAGCACCGGCGCTGCACCCGCGCCGCGTGGGTTCAGTCGCCCACCCAGTTGCCGTGGAAGCCGAAGGGCACGCGCTGCGGCAGCGCCACCTCGGCGATCGGCGCCCGCGCGAAGTTCTGGGCATCGAGGATCACCAGCCGACTCGCGTCGCTCCGCTCGTCGTACACGAAGGAGAGCACGTAGCCCTCGTCCTCCGCGGCGCGCGGTCCGGCCGGGATGAACACGCCCTCCCCCGTGGCGCAGCCGGGGCCGAAGTCGTGCTCGACGCTTCCACCCTTCTGGAAGTCGTACTTGAGCAGGCCGCGGAAGCCCTCGTCTGCGCCGCCGACCGCAGCCACCGTGTAGCCGTAGCGGTGCTGCCCGCCGCTCCGTCGCTCGTCCACGCGCGGGAACTCGATCGGGCGCTCGTCGAGCGGCTCCTCCTTCACGCTGCCCGCCTTCGGGTCGAGCGTGAAGCGGTGCGCCGTGGCCGTGTCGAACACGCCGGAGCTCTCGCGCCAGAGCTCGGGGTAGCGCGCCACGTCGAGCACGATGCGGCCGTCCGCGGTGTCGTAGGCGTTCCAGGGATGGAACACGTAGCAGGGCTCGATCTCGATCCAGCGCAGCGCCGAGACGTCACCGCCCCGCGGCATCACGCCGAGGCGCGCGCCGTAGTCGTCGCTCCAGTGGTAGGGCATGCCCCCCTTCCCGGAGAGCGCCTGCTCGAGGTCGAAGACGACCGGCAGGTCCATGAAGATCACGTGCCGCTCGGTGATCGCGAAGTCGTGCATCATCGTGGGCCCCGGCACGGGGATGTCGACGCTGCGGACCAGCGCTCCCTTGGCGTCGAGCACGTGGTACACGAGGTAGGGCGGGAAGAAGCCGTAGCCGAAGAAGTGGAGCTCGCCGGTCTTCGGGCAGGGCTTCGGGTGCGCCGTGAAGGCGCTGGTGAGCTTGCCGTCGAAGTCGCAGATGCCCTTCGTCTCGAGCTCGCGCGTGAGCTCGGTCGGGAAGCCGTTCTCGACCAGCGCGTAGATCCGGCCCGCGTGGCCGATCACGTTCGTGTTCGCGACCACGGCGGTGCGGTCGGCGGTTCCGTCCTCCCCGACGAAGGCGAGCCCCGGGTTCTCGAGCATCCGGGTGCGCACCCAGCGGTTGCGGTACCAGGCGGCCCGGCCCTGCTCGAGGCGCACGCCGTGCACCATGCCATCGCCCGCGAACCAGTGCGGCGAGCTGCCACTCTTCGGGTTGGGTCCGTTGCGCAGGTAGAGGCCCGAGAGCTCGGGCGGGATCGCGCCCGAGACGGGCAGGTCGAATGCCGTGACCTCCTCCTGGACGGGCGCGTAGTTCCCACGCAGGTGGAAGGGAAGCTCGGACTCGGCTGCCGCCATCGAATCTCTCC
The DNA here is from genome assembly GCA_041605395.1 of Myxococcota bacterium. Classification (GTDB taxonomy): domain Bacteria; phylum Myxococcota_A; class UBA9160; order UBA9160; family UBA6930; genus JBFIYM01. Next base: position 42,002 of record JBFIYM010000012.1, read on the forward strand.
CGGGTCGCGCAGCGGCTAGCATACGCCCTCGCGTGGGGAGGCACCCGTGACGACCGCCCACCCGGTGGGAATCGAGGCTGCTCGCACACTTCCGGGCCTGCGGCTGGTCCTCCTGCAAGGGCTTCCGAGCCCGTGGTCGCAAGCGGCGAAGGCGATCCTGCACGTGAAGCAGATCCCGTACACGCGGGTCCATCGCACCCAGGAAGACGCGCCGGATGCGCTCGAGGCCTGGACGGGGCAGGCGAGCTTCCCCGTCGCGATGTACCAGGCCGAGCGGCCGAGAAGCGGCTGGGCGGAGATCCTGCTGCTGGCCGAGCGCCTGGCGGAGGCGCCGCGGCTGCTGCCCTCCGATCCGGCCGAACGGGCCTTCTGCTTCGGCGTGGCCCACGAGATCTGCGGCGAGATGGGCCTCGGCTGGTGCCGCCGCCTGGCCGGCGTGCACGCCGCGCTCACCGGCGCCGGCCAGGGCTTCCCCGAGCCGATCGCCCAATACCTGGCACCGAAGTACGGCTACCGCCC